>JAUSLQ010000177.1 GCA_030645675.1 Actinomycetota bacterium
GAAGGGCCCGTTCGTCGACGACCATCTCGCGAAGAAGGTGGACGCGCAGAACGCGGCCGGCGAGCGCAAGGTCATCAAGACCTGGAGCCGTCGCAGCACCATCATCCCCGACATGGTCGGGCACACGATCGCCGTCCACGACGGTCGCAAGCACGTGCCGGTGTACGTCACCGAGAGCATGGTCGGTCACAAGCTGGGCGAGTTCAGCCCGACTCGTACCTTCAGGTACCACGCCGGCCAAGAGAAGAACACGAAGGGTCGCCGCTGATGACCGGTCCGAAGCTCAACGAGAAGTCGTTCGTCGCCGGCGAGCGCAGTGGCACCAAGGCCAGCGCGATGTACATCCGCTCCTCGGCCTGGAAGGCGCGCGTGGTGCTGAACCTCATCCGCGGCCTGCCCGTGCGCAACGCCGACGAAGTGCTGCAGTTCTGCGATCGCGACGCCGCCACCGTGGTGCGCAAGGTGTTGGCCTCGGCCGTCGCCAATGCACAGCACAACGACGAGCAGGATCCGGAAGAGCTCTACGTCAAGGCATGCTTCGCCGACGAAGGCCCGACGATGAAGCGGTTCACCCCCCGTGCCCGTGGCCGCGCCGGCGCCATCAAGAAGCGCTCGTGCCACATCACGATCGTGGTCGACCGCCTCGACGACCGTCGTCTGGAAGCAGTGCAGGCCCGTGAGGCCAAGCGCACCGCCGCCGGCCGCCGTCGTGGTGCCGCCGTCGGTGGCACCGCCGCCAGCCGCAAGGCTCGCGTCGAGCGCAGCCGCCAGCGGGCCCAGGGCCTCAAGGCCGGCGACGCAGGTCACGATCACGACCACGACCACGATCACGACCACGACCACGGTGCGGCCGACACGGCCGTCGCCGAGGTGCAGTCGTTCGCGGGCGCCGTGCCCGCCGACACCGACGAGGCGCCCGAGGGCTACGACATCAAGGGCAACGCCCAGTCGATGCTCTACCACGAGCCCGGCAGCCGGTACTACAACCAGACCAAGGCCGAGTATTGGTTCGAGAGCGTCGAGGCCGCGGAGGCCGCTGGCTTCAGCGCCCCCGGCAGCGGCAAGAAGGACGACGACGCCGAAGTGAACGACGCCGACCTGAACGACGCCGACCTGAACGACGCAGAAGTGAACGACGCGGCCGACGAGAACGGCGAGGAGGCCTGACATGGGTCAGAAGATCAATCCCTACGGGTTCCGTCTCGGCGTGACCACCGAGTGGAAGAGCCGCTGGTTCAGCGAGCGCGACTACAAGGAGTACCTCACCGAGGACTGGAAGATCCGCAAGGCGCTGATGACCAAGCTCGAGTCCGCTGCGGTCAGCCGCATCGAGATCGAGCGCACCCGCGACAAGGTGCGGGTCGACATCCACACCGCTCGCCCGGGCATCGTCATCGGTCGCCGTGGCGCCCAGGCCGACGAGCTGCGTGCACTGCTGACGCAGATCACCGGCAACCCGAAGGTGCAGCTCAACATCGTCGAGATCAAGAGCCCCGAGCTCGACGCTGCGCTCATCGCGCAGGGTGTGGCCGACCAGCTGGTCAACCGCATCGCGTTCCGTCGTGCCATGAAGCGTGCCGTCCAGAACGCACAGAAGGCCGGTGCCCTCGGCATCCGCGTGCAGTGCTCGGGCCGTCTCGGCGGCGCCGAGATGAGCCGCACCGAGTGGTACCGCGAAGGCCGGGTGCCACTGCACACGCTGCGCGCCGACATCGACTACGGCATGCGCGAGGCTCGTACCTCCAGCGGCCGCGTCGGCGTCAAGGTCTGGATCTACAAGGGCGACATCGTGCCCTACAAGGCCTCCACCGACGACAAGATCGCCCGTGAGGCCGCCATGGCCGTCGGCGAGGCAGCCGGTCTGGCCGGTGCGCCGCGCAAGGTCGTGTCGTCCGTCGGTCGCCGCAAGGCCGACGAGGTCGAGACCGACGCCGCCGCCGCCCCGCTGGTGAAGGAAGCCGATCCCGAGCTCGAGAAGCTGCTCGACGAGGAAGAGGAAATTGCCCGTCGCACCCACGGTGCGGCGCACGAGGCCCCGCACTTCCGTGGGGAGGACTGATCCATCATGTTGATGCCCCGCAAAGTCGCACACCGCAAGCACCACCGTGGCCGCATGAACGGCATGTCGAAGGGTGGCAACGAGCTCGCCTTCGGCGAGTACGGCATCCAGGCCCTCGAGCCGGGGTGGCTCACCGCCCGCCAGATCGAGGCCGCTCGTATCGCCATGACCCGTGCCATC
>JAUSLQ010000181.1 GCA_030645675.1 Actinomycetota bacterium
CGCGGTGTGGATCAAGGAAGGCCCCGGCATCGCGCAGCTCGTCGCCGAGTGGATGACCTACGGCTACCCGCACATGTGCGACCCGCACGGCAGCGACATCAGCCGCTTCTACCCGCACGAGAAGACCGAGTGGCACATCAACGCCCGGTGCAACGAGCACTTCAACAAGACCTACGGCATCGTGCACCCGCGTGAGCAGTGGGCCAGCCAACGCGGCATCCGCCGCAGCCCGTTCTACCTGCGCGAGGAAGCCCTCGGCGCCACGTTCTTCGACGCCCGCGGCTGGGAGCGCCCGCAGTGGTACTCGAGCAACGAGAAGCTGTTCGCGAAGTTCCCCGACGCCGCCACGCCTCGTACCCACGAGTGGGACGGCCGCTGGTGGAACCCCGTCACCAACGCCGAGCACCTGCAGATGCGCGAGAGCGTGGGCGTGGTCGACCTCACTGCGTTCAACGAGTTCGACTTCGAGGGCGAGGGCGTGGTCGAGTACCTCAACTACATGTGCGTCAACAACGTCGACGTGGCGGTCGGCCGCAGCGTGTACACCCCGCTCCTCACCCCGCACGGCGGATTCCGTGGCGACCTCACCATCCAGCGCCTCGGCCGGTTGCACTACCGGGTCATCACCGGTGCGTTCGACGGTGGCCGCGACAACTACTGGTTCAACAAGTACCTCGCCGAGTTCAACGAGCGCACGGGCAGCACCGTCACCTTCACCGACCGCTCGCAGGGCATCTGCACGCTCGGTGTGTGGGGCCCCAACGCGGCGGCCACCATGGCCAAGATCGTCACCGATCACACCACCGCTTCCTACGACCTCAGCCAGGGGGGCTTCCCCTACGGCGCAGTGCGCGAGGTGCTCATCGACGGCGTGCCGTGCACCATGTTCAGAATCAGCTACGTGGGCGAGAACGGCTGGGAGATCTACACCCGCATGGAGCACGGCCTGGCGCTGTGGGATGCGGTGTTCGCTGCCGGTGAGGAGTTCGACATCATCCCCGTGGGCATCGGTGTGTACGCCGTCACCGGCCGCATCGAGAAGGGCTACCGCCTCATGGGCGCCGAGCTCGAGAGCGAGTACAACCCGGTCGAGGCCGGCCTCAACCGCCCGAAGGTGAAGAGTGCCGACTTCATCGGCAAGGCCGCATACCTCGCTGCCCGCGAGGAAGCACCGGCGGCGATCATGTGCACGCTGTCGATGGACTCACAGCGCTGCGCCGATGGCTACGACCGGTTCCCCACCGGCGGCAACGAGCCCATCCTCACCCTCGACGGCGAGCGCATCCTCGACGCCAAGGGTCGTGTCTCGCGGGTCACCACCGCCGGTGCAGGCCCCTCGGTGGGCAAGTACCTGTTGCTGGCCTACCTGCCCCCGCAGCACGCAGTGGTGGGCACCAAGCTGCAGGTCATGTACATGAACGAGATCTACCCCGTCACCGTCGAAGTGGCCGGCGCAACGCCGCTGTTCGACCCCGCCGACGCCCGCATGAAGAGCTGACGATGAAGGTCCTCGTGTGCGTCAAGCGGGTGCCGGCGCCTGGTGCTCGCATCAACATCACTGCCGATGGCCTTGCGGTCGACACCGCCTATCTTGCGTTCACCACCAGCCCCCACGAGGAGTGCGCCGTGGAGGAAGCGGTGCAACTGATCGAGCGCCACGGTGGCGAGTCGACGGTGCTCACCCTCGGCCCGGCCGAGGCCGACGAGCAACTGCGCTACGCGGCCAGCATCGGCGTCAACAAGGCCGTGCTGCTGCCCATCGATTCGGCCGAGTGGGACCCGCAGCGCACGGCCGCGGCGATCACCTCGGCCATCCAGGGCATCGAGGCCGCCGACGGCCCGTTCGATGTGATCCTGTTCGGCAACGAGAGCGCCGATGCGGGCAACTTCCAGGTGGGTGTGCGGGTGGCGTATGCGCTCGCTCGTCCGATCGTCAACGGAATCAAGGGCATCGAGATCGACGGCGACTCGCTGAAGGCCCGACGCGAGAGCGACGCCGGCGTCGAGGTGTACGCGCTGCGGATGCCGGCCGTCCTGGGAGTGAAGGAAGGCATCAACCTGCCCCGTTACCCGACACTGAAGGGTCGCCTGGGTTCGAAGAAGATCGAGGTGGGGCAGGTCGTGCCGCAAGGCGTGCTCGGTGGCCAGCAGATGGTCAGCCTGGTGCAGTCGGCGGAGCAGGTCAGCCAGACGATCATGCTGGGCAACGGCCCGGAAGCAGCTCCCGCTGTCGTCGATCTGCTGGAAGAACTGGGGATCCTCAAGTGACCGTCCTCGTCGTCATCGAACACGATCGGGGTGCACTCGGTCCGGCATCGCTGGAGGCACTCGCGGCCGCCCGTACCATCGACCCGGTCGTCCACGCCCTCACGTTGGGATCGGCGGCAGACGGGTTCGCGACCGACCTTGCCGCGCACGGCGCGACGGTGGTTCACCAGGTGCACCACGACCTATTGGCCGACTTCGGCCCCGAAGCGTGGGGCGAAGCGGTGGCGCAGGCCGTGCGCGCCCTGCAACCCGACTCGGTACTGGCGTGCGGCACCGACCGCGGCAACGAAGTCATGGCGCAGGCGGCAGCGCGGCTCGACCTACCGTTCGTCGCCAATGTGGTCTCCGTCAGCGCGGCGGACGTGTGGGACATCACCCGCGTCCGTTGGGGCGGCTCGCTGCTCGAGGCGTGCACGCTGTCGGCCGCCACCAAGCTGCTCACCGTCTCGCACCATGCGTTCGAGGCCGGGGAAAGTCCCGCTGCGGGAGCAACGTCGTCGCTCAGCGTCGAGCTCGACCCATCGCTGGCCCGCACCGTCGTGGTCCAGCGCGTCGAGCGCGCAGCCGGCGTCACCCTGGCCACCGCACCAGTGGTGGTCGGCGGCGGCCGCGCGGTCGGTTCGGCCGAGGCGTTCGCCCCGTTGGAGGAGCTGGCGGCGCTACTCGGTGGAGTCGTCGGCTGCTCGCGTGCGGTCACCAACAACGGCTGGCGCAACCACACCGACCAGGTCGGCCAGACGGGCACTCGCATCGCTCCCGACCTCTACATGGCGTGTGGGATCTCGGGTGCCATTCAGCACTGGGTCGGTGCGATGGCGTCGAAGAAGATCCTCGCGATCAACACCGACCCGGAAGCCAACATGGTCACCAAGGCCGACTACGCGGTCATCGGCGACCTGCACAAGGTGGTGCCGGCGATCACCGCCGAGATCCGCCGCCGGCGCGGCGTCTGAGGTCTCATTCGGCGCAGATCGGTTCGTGTAGCGTCACTGCGATGAGCGAGCCTTCCGACCCGTTTGGCACCCCGCCCACGTCGGGCACGAACCCTCCGGCGGCACCGCCGCCAGGGCAGATGCCCTCAGGGTCGCAACCATCGCCGCCGCCCCCACCGACCGGGCCGTGGGCGCCGACGCAGCCCCAGCAGTACCCACCCACCCAGCAGATGCCAGGGGCTGGGCAGTACCCGCCGGCCGGGCAGTACCCGCCCACCCAGCAGATCCCACCCACGCAGGCATATCCCACTCAGCCCGGTGGCGCCGGCTATCCGCCGCAGGGTTACGTGCCGTCCGCTCCGTCGGCACCGCCGCCCAAGAAGACCGGCCTGATCATCGTCGGCGCGATCGCGGCTGCGGCAGTGGCGGTGATAGGAGTGCTCGTGTTCACCGGCGGCGACGACGACACGGCCACTACCTCGCCCAACACCACGAGCGTCAGCGCGTCGACCGTGCAGCCCGCCGACTCGTTGGCTCCGGCCACCACCAACGCGCCCGGCACCACCTTGATCATCACCGTGCCCGACACGCCCACCACTCGGCCGGCCACCACCGAGCCCGACGTGGAGACCACCATCGGTGGCGGCGACAACGAGGGCCTTGTGTCGCTCACCGACGACACCGGCACGTTCTCGGCGCTGCTGCCGGCGGGCATCGAAGTCGATACCGAGCCGGCCGACTTCCAAGGGGTGAGCATCGCGCAGATCACGACTGCGGAGAGCTTGGATGGCTACTACTCCGACCACGACACCTTCGGTGTCTCGGTGTTCGTCTTCCCGACCAGCTTCATCGCCACGCCGGGCGACGCGGTCGCCTTCTTCGACCCGGGCGACGCCGAGTGCTCTGATCGCACCACCGAGATCGGCCGCCCGACGGCTGTCGGCGCCGCCGCTGTGCTGAGTCTGGGAGGCTGCGGAGTCAGCTCGAGCGCCTCGAAGGCGATCGTCGCCGTGGCGTTTCCCCAACGCGATGTGGTGCTCGGCGTCTACGTGCAGGGCCAGGGCACCGCTGACGCCACCCTCGCGTTGGCCCTCGTCGTCCTCGAGTCCGTGCAGCCGGTCTGAGCCGACGCGCCCCGATGACCCTCGACCCGTCGCTGCGCGCCAGCGATGGGCCGGCGTTGCGACGCGACTTGGCCCTGGCCACCTGGGGGTTGTTCGCCGGTCTGGCCCTGCTGATGTTGGCCGGCGGGTTGTTCGGCACTCTGCTGGGTGTCCGCTCCGAACGTGTGGGCCTGCCGACTGCAGTCAGCAGCTTGATCAGCGCGTGCTACTACGTGGGCTTCCTGGTCGGGTCGCGGTTGACGCTGTCCGCCCTCGGCAGGGTGGGCCACATCCGCGTGTACGCCGCGCTGGCCTCGGTGCTCGCGGCATCGATGGCGGCGGTGGGCATCACCGGCGACGCCACCGCCTGGGCGTTGCTGCGGCTGGCCACCGGGCTGTGCACCGCCGGGCTGTACGTAGTGGCGGAGAGCTGGCTGAACGACCTGGCGACCAACGAGAACCGCGGGCGACTGCTGGCGGTGTACGGCGTGGTCACCATCGCCTTCTTCGGCATCGGCCAGATCCTGCTGTTCACCTTCGACACCCGGCTGATCACCGGCTTCGCAGTGGCGGCGATCATCACCTCGCTGGCCGTTGCCCCCGTGGCGCTGTCGGAGGAGGCAGTCGCCCCGAACCTGGAGGAGTCGCAGCACCTGTCGCTGCGCGAGCTGGCGCGGGTGGTGCCCACGGGGGTGTGGTCGTGCCTGCTGATCGGCGTCGCCCACGGAGCGCTGTCGGGCATGGCGGCGGTGTACAGCACCCGCGTCGGGCTGAGCGCGGCCCGGATCGGGCTGTTCGTGGCGTTGCCCAGCCTGGGTGGAGTGGCCTTGCAGTGGCCCATCTCCGCGGCCAGCGACGACCTCGACCGGCGTGCGGTCGGCCTGGCGTCAGCGCTGGGTGCGGCCGGAGTGGCAGCGCTGCTGCTGCTGGGCGATCCCGGCGAGCCGATGGCGTTCGTGCTGATCGGCTTGTTGGGTGGCTTCAGCTACCCGCTGTACTCGATCGCCGGCGCCTACACCAATGACTGGGTCGAACCCGAACACCTCAATGCAGCGGCGTCGCAGCTGGTGACGCTGTACGGCATGGGCGCCGTGATGGGCCCGTTCGCCGCTGCCGGGGCGATGATCGTCATCGGTCCCAGCGGCTTCTTCTGGGCGCTGGTAGGCCTGCACCTGTTGGTCGCCGTGTTCTTCTTCTATCGCATGCTGGCCTGGCGGGCACCGCTGGCCAAGCGCCCGTGGGACGAGGTGTCGCTGCCGGCGCGGGCGTTCTTCGTGCCGGCCACGATCATCGCGATGGGTCGGCGTCGCCGTCGCCGTCGCCGGGCCGGCGCCTGACACGCAATCCCGGACATGTAGTCCCGGGTACGCGGTTCCCGGGCACGCTGTCCGGCGACCAGTCGCTCCAACTCTGCTCGCATGGCATCGCACGAGGATGGGGGGTCGGAGGTGCACGCCGGTACCGACACCGCCAGTGCAGCGACGGCAGCCAGGCCCTGCACGTGCTGTGTCGGGCGTCGTCTCGTCATGTGGAGAAGGTACCGACGGAGTGACCGATCCGCAGGTCTGGCGCGTTAGGCCCGCGCAGCGGTCGTCGCAGTGGCGGCGCTTGCCTCATCGCTCGGCTTCACCGAGCGGGAACGTCGACACCGCCCGCCGGACTCCCGACACTGAGTCGACTGCCGAGACGGTCACCCACAAGGCCTCGTGGTCGTGGCAAGGCTCCACATCGACGGCGGCCTGTGAAGCCGGGAGACATCGACGACTGGGCGGCGACCGGGGGGCACTACGACCTTCTGCGAGCGTCGAACGCCGAGCAACACAGGGATCGTCCTGTCTGGGAGCGTGAGCGGCGTCGCGCCCAGGGTTCCGATCCCTAGTGACCACCCCCAGCGAACAACCACAAGCAGAACCTCGACGAGGAGCCCCCGCCAGCCTCACTCGATCACCGGAATATCTACAGGTGTGCGCAGCCGGAATCCGGCATGATGCCAATGTGTCGTCTTCCTGGAAGCGCCGGCTGAAGCTGGCCGCGATCCCGTCAACAGTGTTTGCCGCGGTCGTGTTCATCCTCGGCTGGATGTCGGTGTCACCCTTCGCATCCTGGCCGCTTGGACTCCTCATTCTGCTGTGCGTTCCTGCCTTGATCCCGTTCGCGCTCACGGCCACGGACTTGGCGCAGCCGCACGGCGGTCGTCGGTTCAGAGGCGGACTGAACGCGCCGCTACTACCGACCCCAAAGTTCCGTTGGCGAGACGTGCTCACGACTCGGCAGGCGACATTCGCGGGAGCGTTGGGAGTGCTGGTGTTCGTGTCGTTCTTCATCGCGTTCAGCGACTACCGCGGCTCACCGGAGATGGTGAACGGCAAGCTCGTCTTCACCGATCACGGCAAAGTGATCGGCCCCGCCACCGAGCGACAGGCGGATGAAGCTCGCACTCGCGACACTCGCATGTTCAGTGGTCACCTGATGCTGTTCGGCGTCGTCGGCCTGCTCGCACGCGTGCCACCCGCGACCATCCCACCACGTAGCAAGCGACCCGATAGCAGAGCACGCTCGCTGAGAGGTCGACCTGGTGGACCGCGCCGGACGCCGATTTAGGACGCGATGTGGTCGGGACGTGAGCCGCCCGAATGCCCGAACCCGGCGCGTTGTCCAGCGCACCTATAGGCAGATCTGGTCGCGGTTGGCAGGGTTCATTGCTTCAGCCAGACCAGAAGGTCGGACTCAAGGTCTCGTCGAGCGACACCTAGTTGGCGCACCTTCCATGCGGTGATGCCGCCGAACAGCGCCGCTGCTCCGAGTGGCCACAGCGTCGGCGGATGCGAGCCGCCGCTTCGACATCTGTCGCACGAGTCAAGATCACCGTGCGCCGACCGCTGCGGGTCACCTCCAACGCCGAAGTCCGAGGCACAGGCGCATAGTGCCTAGTGAGAATGGGTCCGTCAATGGCAGGCCGTTCGAGGGCTGTTCGTTGAAGTCGTATTCTGCTGGTCGCTTCGGGGTCGTCACGCCCCGTTCCGGAGGGCGACTCGAGCTGCTGCGGTAACAGCTGCTCGGTCACTGGTCTCCTTCACGGGACGTGCGTGCCAGCCCCTCAACTCAGAAGGGAGATGGCCATGGCCATCGTAGATTCGGCGCGCCCCGTGGTCGGTGGCGTGGACACGCATCTGGATCAACACGTCGCTGCTGTGGTTGACGCAGTGGGTGGCGTGCTCGGTGTCGGCCGGTTCCCGGTGACACCCGCCGGCTATCGGCGGCCCGCATGATCTTCGCCACTTTGCCGCCTCGGTGATGATCGACCAGGGCGCGAGGTTGAGGGCCGTGCACCGACGGCTCGGCCACGAAAGGGCGACGACGACGCTGGACACCTACGCGCACCTGTGGGCCCGACTCGGAGGACACAACGCGTCGTGCTCTCGATGCAGGGCTGTCGCAGATTGTGTCCGAAGTGCGTCCTGCGCGAGCGTCGGCTAGCGCAACCGCTCCAAGCTGCGCCTTTGCCACTGGGCGGTGGCCTGCACGTTGTTGAACGTGAACAGGTGGATGCCCTCGATGCCCAGCGCGTCAGCCTGCTTGCTGAGCGGTGCGATCAGCTTGCTCGGGTCGTAGCCGCCGGGACGGAACAGGCGGCTGAGCGCGCCGCCGTTCTTCTTCACGAAGCGCATGCTGTTGCCGATGCCCAACCGCATGCCCATCGTGAACAGCTTGGTGCGATCGATCACGCCCGGCACGCCGAGGTGCAGCGGCAGGGTGAACCCGGCTGCCCGCTCGGCGGTGGCCCACGCCTGCCACTGGGAGAGGTCGAAGCACATCTGGGTGCTGGCATAGCCGGCCACGCCGGCCTCGGCCAGCAGTGCCTGCTTGGCGTGCAACGCCTCGCGCACCACTGCCGGGTCGAGGAACGCATGGCCGTCGGGGTAGGCCGTGATGCCGATGCGCGACAGGCCGTGATCGTGGCCCAGGAAGTCGCGCAGGAGGTCGACGACGCCCTCGTAGTTGCCCACCGCGTGCGGTGAATCGCCGGCCACGAGGAACACTTCCTGCAGCCCGTGGGTGCGGCAGAACTCGGCGAGCTTCTTCACCGCCACGTCGTCCTCCACCAGGCGGGCGGACAGGTGCGGCACTGCTACGAAACCCAGGTCGGCGAGCCGGGCGGTGAGGTCGAGCGTCGCCTGCAGGCCCTTCGCCGGGCTGCAGGTGACCGACACCGATGCCTGCGCCGGGATGTGCTCGATCTGCGGCTCGAGGTTCTTCATCGGGATCACCTCGAACCGTGCGTCGGCGATCAGTTGACGTTGAGTCGACATCGTTGTCGTCCCCTCCTGGTGATGTGTGATCAGGCGAACTCGTCTGGCAGGTCGTGCTTGCGGCGGGCCACGAAGGCCTGCAGCTCCTCGTCGATGGCTGAGTCCAGCGCGGGTGCTTCGTACTCGCGGAGGCGGCGCTTCCACAGCGCGTTCGCCCGCTGGGCGGCATCGAGCCCGCCCTCTTCGGTCCACTGCTCGAAGCTGCTGTTGTCGGCCGTGTCGCTGCGGTAGAACGCGCTCTCGAAGTTGGCCAGGGTGTGGGCTGTGCCGAGGAAGTGGTTACCGGGTGGGTTGGTGCGCAGGGCATCCAGCGCGAGGCCGTTCTCGCTGACGTCGATGCCGCGCACGAACGTGCTCATCATGCCCAGCTGGTCGCAGTCCAGGACGAACTTCTCGTAGCCGATGGCGAGGCCGCCCTCCAGCCAGCCGGCGGCGTGAAGCACGAAGTTGACGCCACCGAGGATGGTGGGCTGCAGCGTGTTCGCACTCTCGTAGGCAGCCTGCGCGTCGGGCAGCTTCGATGCCGTCAGAGAACCACCCGACCGGAACGGCACGCCGAGGCGCCGCGCCAGGGCGGCAACGGTGTACAGCACCATCGCCGGCTCGGGAGTGCCGAACGTGGGGGCGCCGGTCTGCATGCTCATGCTGCTGGCGAACGAGCCGAACACCACTGGCGCACCCGGCCGCACCAGCTGCACGAAGGTCATGCCGGCCAGAGCTTCGGCGAGGGTCTGCACGGCGACGCCGGCGCTGGTGGAGGGCGCCATCGCCCCGGCGAGGATGAACGGGGTGATGATGCACGCCTGGTTGTGCTCGGCGTAGCACTGGGCCGCGGCCAGCATCGTCCCGTCCCAGACCAGCGGGCTGCTCGCGTTGATCAGGCTGGTCATCACGGTGCGGTCGTGCAGCTCGCCGCCGAAGCCGATGCGGGCCAGTTCGACGCTGTCGGCGGCGCGAGCGCCGGAGGTGACCGAACCCATGAACGGCTTGTCGCTGTACTTCAGGTGTGAGTACACCATGTCGAGATGACGCTTGCTGACCGGCACGTCGACCGGCTCGCACACGGTGCCACCGCTGTGGTGCAGCCACGGTGACATGTACGCCAGCTTCACGAAGTTCTGGAAGTCGGCCAGCGTCGCGTAGCGGCGGCCGCCATCGAGATCGTGCACGAACGGGCTGCCGTAGTTGGGAGCGAACACCGTGCTGTTGCCACCGATCTCCACGCTGTTGATCGGGTTGCGAGCATGCTGGGTGTACGTGGCCGGGGCCAGGCGGCCGACGATGTCGCGGCACATGCCGCGCGGGAAGCGCACGCGGGTGCCTTCCACGTGAGCGCCGCCGGCGGCGAAGACGGGCAGTGCCTCGGGGTAGTCGCGTACCTCGATGCCCACTTCCTCCAGCACTGTGTCGGCCGTGTGCTCGATGATCGCCAACGACTCCTCACCGAGGATCTCGTAGGGCCGCATGGTGCGGGTGAGGAAGGGCACGCGCTCGACCACGTGCGAAGCGCGCAGTGCGGCGCGACCGGCGCGGCCACCCGATCGCCGGCCCGCAGACGGCGTCTCGGCCGGCGTGATGCATGGCGTCGGGTCGATGGTCGTCGGGTCGATGGTCGTCGGGTCGATGGTCGTCGGGTCGATGGTCGAGGGGTCGGTCATGTGTCCTCCTTCTCGGGGCGCCGCCGGCGCCGCCCCTGGCGTTCGCTGCCGGTGGCGCTGCGCGGGGGCAGGGTGACGACGGACGACAGATGTGGCGACGGGGCGGTGGCGTGTGGGAACGCCATCGCCTCCACGAACTTCACCTGGAACTCGGGCTCGGTGGCGGTCTCCACCTTCACCACCTTGCGCACGGCGGACTCCATCTCCCGACGGGCGGCCAGTGACAGCAGAGCGCGCACGGCGCCGGCGCCGGCGGCATTGCCCACCGAGCGGACCCGCTCGACGGGGCAGTCGGGCACCAGGCCGAGCACCAACGCGTACACCGGGTCGATGTGGCTGCCGAACGCCCCGGCCAGCCGGATGTCGCGCACCGCGTTCGGGCCGTCGGCGGTGACGCCGGCGTGCTGGAAGAGCAGCTCGATGCCGGCCCGCAGCGCGGCCTTCGCCAGCTGGATGGCACGCACGTCGTTCTGGGTGACGGTCAGCCGCACGCCCGGCGCCTGGTGGACGATGTAGGTGAACGTGCGGCCGTCAGCGACGATGCGCGGCGACCGTTCGGCGAGCGCGCCCTGCACCACGCCCTCGCTGTCGATGATGCCGGCGAGGAACATCTCGCCGATCACCTCGATGATTCCCGAGCCACAGATGCCCGAGATGTCGAGTGCCTCCGTGGCCTCGGCGAAGCCCGGCTCGTTGCTCCAGAGATCGCTGCCGATGACCTTGAAGCGGGCCTCCAGCGTGTCGCGGTCGATGCGCACGCGCTCGATCGCACCGGCTGTGGCCCGTTGGCCGCAGCTGAGCTGGGCGCCCTCGAAGGCGGGGCCGGTGGGGCTGGAGGCGGCGAACTGGTGGTGCCGGTCGCCGACCACGATCTCGGCGTTCGTGCCCACGTCGACCAGCAGTTGCATGGTGTCGGAACGATGTGGGCCCTCGCTGAGGATGACAGCCGCCGTGTCGGCGCCGACGTGGCCGGCGATGCACGGAGCGAGGTACACCTGAGCGTGCGGGAAGTGCAGCTCGAACTGCTCTGCCCGTACGGCGATGGGTTCGGCCGTGGCCAGCGTGAACGGCGCCTGGCCCAGGGGAGTGGGATCGATGCCGGCGACGATGTGGTGCATGATCGGGTTGCCCACCAACACGATCTCGAGCAACTCGTGCACGCCCACCTCTGCATCGGCGCAGAGTTCGTCGAGCAGCTCGTTCAGCGCATCGCGGACGGCCACCGTCAGGTTGCGCTCGCCGCCGGGGTTCATCATCACGTACGACACCCGGCTCATCAGGTCTTCGCCGTAACGGATCTGCGGGTTCATCCGGCCTGCCGACGAGAGGATCTCGCCGGTGGTGAGATCGCAGAGGTGGCCGGCGATGGTGGTGCTGCCGATGTCGACGGCAACACCGCAGACGCGATCGACGTAGCCGGGCCAGGCAGCAACCACTGCGTCGCCGCGGACGGCCACCGTCGCCCCACGGTCGTGCCGTGCGAAGGCGCGGTGCACCTCTTGCAGGGCTGTCAGATCCAGGTGGGTGACGGTGCGGCCGAACTCGACCAGCAGCTGAGCGATCACCAGATCGCTCATCGAGGCAGCGTCGCCGAGCAGGCTGGGCGGCAGTTCGATGTAGGCCAACGCCACCGCCGGGTCGAGCACGATGTCGCTGAGATCCAGGCTCTTGCGCACCACCGGGCGATGCACCTGGCTCTCCGGCGGCACGTCGAGCACCACGTCGTCGAGCACTACGGCGCAGCAGCCCAGCCGGCGGTCGGGCTTCATGTCGCGCCGGTCCTCGTAAGCGTCTTCGGTGTCGCCCCACGGGCTCAGCGCGCTCGGCGTCGCCTCGATGGCCCACTTCGGGTACTGGCCGGGGGCGAACGCCACCTGGCAGCGCCCGCAGATGCCGCGGCCACCGCACACGGAGTCGATGTCGACACCGAACTCGCGCGCCGCCTGCAGCACCGTGGTGCCGGTAGGGACCTCGCCACCGAGGCCCGAAGGGGTGAACACGACGCGCGGCATCGGTTCCCTACTGGGCCCCGCGGTTGCGGCGACCGCCACCGATGCGGCCCTCGCGGGCACCGCCGGCGGCATCGGGGTCGCGGTTGGCGCGGATCCAGGCCATGCAGTCCTGGTCGTTGCCGGCCAGCACGTCGGCGGCCATCACCGTGGCCTTCACCTCTGGGTGCAGCGGATTCATGATCGCCGAGGTCATGCCGTTGCTGATGGCCATCGCCAGGAAGGTGCCGGTGATGTTGTTGCGGGCCGGCAGGCCGAAGCTGACGTTGCTGGCGCCGCAGGTGGTGTTCACCTTCAGCTCGGTGACCAGTCGGCGCAGCAGCGCGAACACCTGGCGCCCGGCGGTGCCCATCGCGCCGATCGGCATCACCAGTGGGTCGACGACGATGTCGCTGGCCGGGATGCCGTAGTCGCTCGCGCGGCGCACGATCTTCTGGGCGACGGCGAAGCGCACGTCGGGGTCGGTGCTGATGCCGGTCTCGTCGTTGCTGATGGCCACGACGGCGGCGCCGTACTTGGCCACCAGCGGGAGCACGCGTTCCATCTGCTCGTCCTCGCCCGTCACCGAGTTCACCAGTGGCTTGCCCTTGTAGACGGCGAGGCCGGCTTCCAGCGCCTCGACGATGGACGAGTCGATCGACAGCGGCACGTCGGTGATGCCCTGTACCAGCTGGATGGCGCGGGCCAGCAGGGCCGGCTCGTCGGCCAGAGGGATGCCGGCGTTGATGTCGAGCATGTGCGCGCCGGCCGCCACCTGCGCCAGCGCGTCGGCCTCGACGCGGCTGAAGTCGCCTCGCTTCATCTCCTCGGCGAGGAGCTTGCGGCCGGTGGGGTTGATGCGCTCGCCGATCATCACGAACGGGCGGTCGAACCCGATGACCACTTCCTTCGTGGCCGAGCTGATGACGGTGTGGGTCATGATGGGTCTCCGGAGTCGGTGCTGTCGGTGCTGTCGGTTTCGTCGTTGACGTCGTCGCGGGCGATCGCCGCACGGGTCGCTTCGTCGATCACGATCGGGTCGTTCGTCTGCGCATCGTGCGGGTTGGCGGGGTCCCAGCCACCGTTGTCGACCAGTGCGTGCAGTCGGTCGTTGGTGAACTCCACCTCGATCGAGGCCGCGATCGAGTCGATGGTGAGGGCGAGCTCGCCGGTGAGCGGGTAGCTGGTGCGGCGCCACTCGCCGACGTACTCCTGGGCTGTCTTCTTCCCGGCCACCATGGCGGCGCGGTCGATGGCCTTTTGGAAGCGGTGAGGCAGGATGACCTGGTGCTTGTCGGCGCCGGCCTTCCCGTTGATCTGCGCAGGGATGTCGCGCCAGAGGATGACGACGACCTCGCTGCCTCCGCGGCGCGACATGGCTAGGCCACCTTTCGGGTGGGGGAGAGGGCGACGGCGACGGCGCTGCCGAACGACTGCATGCCGACGTGCATGTGCTGGAACCGCAGCCCCAGTTGCTCCGCAGCGGCCTGGCCGGCAACCACCACCGCCGGGTCGTCGGTCTGGGTGAGCAGCATCAGTCGGGTGTAGTTGCCGAAGTAGAGCGGCAGCAGCTCGGGGTGGCGGTCGAGGCCGAGGCCCGACCAGATCAGCGCCGGGAAGTGCTTGGCCAGGAAGTCGGTCAGGTAGAAGGTGCCCAGCTCGGCGTCCTGCATTGCCTCGAACATCGGAGTGCCGGCGAAGAACTCGTAGCAGTGGTTGCCGGGAAGGCGCTGCACGTTGGGGTGGTCGGCCATCAGCCGGTCGATGCCACCTCCGCTGCCGCAGTCGGCGTAGCCCAGCAGCACGGGCCGGTCGCCGGCGGGGTCGAGCTCGGCCAGCAGGGCGCGCAGCTCGGGCTCGATGCGTTGGGGCCGGTTGTGGAGGTTGGCGGGCAGGTAGCGCACGTCGACATGCTCGGTGAGGCCGTTGGCGGCGAGTACCGCGCGCAGCTCCACGACCAAGGCGCCGCAGGCGAGCACAAGGGGCTTGGCCATGGCGCCCTGGTTCAGACCGACGGGCCGGGGGGCTCGGCGTGGCTGTGGCCGCGCTTCGCCGACACGAGCTGCTTGGCAGTCTCCGACGCGACGGCCGCGTCGCGGCAATACGCGTCGGCACCGATCGCCTGGCCGAACTCCTCGTTCAGCGGCGCGCCGCCGACCAGGACGATGTACTTCTCGCGCAGGCCTCGCTCTTGCAGGGTGTCGATGACCACCTTCATGTACGGCATGGTGGTGGTGAGCAGGGCGGACATGCCGAGGATGTCGGGTTGGTGCTCGTCGAGCGCTGCCAGGAACTGGTCGGCGTCGGTGTTGATGCCCAGGTCGATGACCTCGAAGCCGGCGCCTTCCAGCATCATCGCCACCAGGTTCTTGCCGATGTCGTGGATGTCGCCCTTGACCGTGCCGATGACGACCTTGCCGATCGGCTCGGCGCCTGTCTCGGCCAGCAGCGGGCGCAGGATCTCCATGCCGGCCTTCATCGCGTTGGCACTGAGCAGCACTTCGGGCACGAAGAGGATGCCGTCGCGGAAGTCGATGCCGACGATGCGCATGCCCTCCACCAGTGCGTCGTTCAGCACCTTGTCGGGTGCCCAGCCACGATCCAGCAGGATCAGCGTGCCTTCGGCGATCTCCGGCGCCATGCCGTCGTAGAGGTCTTCGTGCATCTGGGTGACGAGCTCGTCGTCGGGAAGAGATGCCAGATCCAGGTCGTCGCCGTCGCTCATGTGTGTGGTCCTCAACGTTCACGTCAACGCACGCAGTGCACGCCGTTGCAATCAGCTGCGTTCCACGATGCGGAACCAATCCGCATGGTGGAAATCTAGCACATCAGCCTGCAGAAATTCGCTTCAGATGGCCGGCGTACTCGGGTGACGCCATCAGCGCTCGGCAGCGTTCGAAGCGACCGACAGCGTAGGCCCAGAAGTCGTCCGCCGGGTTGCCGTTCGCGTGCTGGAGCACGCCCCACAGCGTCCAGAGCAGATCGCACATCGCCTTGTAGGCGACCATCCGCCCCACCTCGTGCGCCGGCGGTTCGCCGCCGAAGTACGCATGCAGCAGCGCAGCGTCCTGTTCGGGGCCGAACGCGCCCTCCACGCTGAGGTCGCCGAGGTCCCACATCGGGTCGTTGTTGCCGCTGTACTCGTAGTCGATCACCACCATCCGCTCGCCGGTGTCGAGGAAGTTCTCGCACAACGGATCGCAGTGACACGGCACCGGCGGGCGGGCCGTTGCCTCCAGCGTTCGGCGGGTTTCGTCGGCGGCTGCTTCTGCGGCGGCGTAGCCGTCGGGCAGCGTGGCACCCTTCTCGGCGAGCAGTCGCTTGTAGTCGTCGATCATCGGGAACAGTTGGAAGTCGGTGGCGAAGGGTGTCGCGCGGGTGTGCAGCTGACGGAACGCCTGCGCGGCCCGAGCCACCGCGCCGAGGTCGCGGAATCGCTCCGCGCTCATCGTGGCCGCACCCTCGACGAAGCAGGTGACCATCAGCCCGTCGGCCGCATCGAAGAACAGGATCTCCGCGTTCACGCCGGCAGCGGCCGCCGAACGGGCGGCGACTTCCTCAGCCGTGCGGTCGAGGTACTCGCTGGTGCCGGCGCCAGGCAAGCGCAGCACCATCCGGTCGCCGCCGGAGGTGACCAGGTAGTTGACGTTGGTGAGGCCCGCCAGCCTCGTCGCTGTGACTGGATCGACATGGCTGAGGAACGGGATGCGGGCGAGAGCGTCGGCGAGTTCGGTCATCGTCGCCAGTGTTGCACCCAGCCGTTCAGATCGACTCGACCACGACACCGCGGCGCCCGGCCAGCAGCAGGCGAATTGCGTCGAGGTCGGAGGTGAGCAGCGCCGCCGATGACCGGTGAAGGGCTTCGGCCGCGAAAGGCGAGTCGATGGTGGAGCTCGAGCCGGCGGCAGCGAGCAGGGCGCAGGCGATGCGAGCGGTGGGCGCCTCGAGCGGGCGGTGGGGTGCGAGCTGAGAGGTTGGTCGGGGGCCCGACGAGCCAATGTTGGCGTTCAGACCTCCCCACGAGTGGCCTCAACGCCAACTTGCGCGAGGGCCCCTGCAAGTCGGCGGTGATACCCCTGAGCGCGGGGTGTGAACGCCAACTTGGCGACATCCGTCGTTGCCCCGGCGAGGACCAGGGACAACAACCTGAGGGTGGAGCGCGGCCGCCGCTTGTCGCCACGGCGACAGCATCGACCGCACTTGCCGTGCCTGCCCGTGCCTGCCCGTGCCAGCGAGGGGCTCAGGCTTTCAGGCGGGCGTTGTCGGGGTCGTACAGGGGGCGGTCGTGGCGGACGGCGGGGATCGGCTCGCCGTAGACCTCGATGACGAAGTCGGTGCGGTCGGCCAGTTCCACCGGCAGGTAGCCGTACACGATCGGCTTGCCGACGGTGTGGCCGAAGTTGGCGCTGGTGGTGAAGCCCACCACGCTGCCGTCGCCGTCGGGCAGCATGATCGCCTCGCCGCTGACCGGGTACGCCATCGACTCCAGCGTGAAGGTGCACAGGCGGCGGGCGACGCCGGCCTCGCGCTGCGCCACCAGAGCGTCGCGGCCCAGGAAGTCGCCCTTGTGCAGGTTCACCCGCCAGGCCAGCCCGGCTTCCCACGGGGTGGTGTCGGGGGTGATGTCGGTGCTCCAGTAGAGATAGCCCTTCTCCATCCGCATCGTGTCGATCGTGCGATAGCCGACATCGACGATGCCGTGTGCCGAACCAGCGTCTCGAAGGAGTTCGTAGACGTGAGCGGCGTACTCGGTGGGGATGTGCAACTCCCAGCCGAGCTCGCCGACATAGCCGATGCGGATCGCGAGCACCGGTGCCGAGCCGATCGTGATCTCGCGGGCCTTCGCGTACTTGAACGTCGCGTTGCTGACGTCGTCCTCGCACACCGACTGCAGGACTTCGCGGCTCTTCGGGCCGACGATGTTGACGACGGCGCGAGCCGACGTCAGGTCGCGCACGATGACCGACCCATCGTCTGGCGAGTTCGCACGGATCCAGCCCATGTCGTGTGCACCGAACGCAGAGCCGGTGACCACGTAGAAGCTGTCGAGTGCAGTTCGCGTCATCGTCAGGTCGCACTCGATGCCGCCGCGCTCGTTGCACAACTGGGTGTAGATGACGGTGCCGACGGGCTTGTCCATGTCTGCCACGCTCAGCCACTGCACCGCGGCGAGCGCGCCGGGGCCGGTGATCTCGAACTTCGCGAACGACGTCTGGTCGATGAGACCGACCCCCTCGCGCACGGCGAGGTGGGCGGAGCGCACGTGCGGCCACCAGTTCGGCTCCGTGAACGACGGCGCGTCGACCGGCTCGACGCCCTCGGGCGCGAACCAGTTCGGGCGCTCCCAGCCGCCACGTGATCCGTACACCGCGCGGTGGTCGGTGAGGATCGAGTGCAGCGGGCTGCGGCGCACACCGCGGGCGGTGACCTTCTCGCTGCCCGGCGCAGCCAGCTTGTAGTGGTGCGCGTACATCTCCACCATGCGCCGGTCCATGAAGTGGCGGGTGGTGTGGTGGAACGAGAAGCGGCGCACGTCGAGCGGCCACAGATCCAGGCTGGGGCGGCCCTCCAGCATCCACTCGGCCATCATCTTGCCGGCACCGCCGCCGGCAGCGATGCCGTACAGGAAACCCGTCGCTACGTAGTAGTTGTCGAGCTCGGGCACGCGGCCCATCACGAAGTCGGCGTCGGCCGAGTAGGGGATGGGGCCGTTCAGCAGTGTGCGGATGCCGGCGGTCTCCAAGCACGGTGTGCGCTTCGCGCCGAGTTCGGCGAGTTGCGCGAAGCGGTCGAAGTTCGGCTCGAACAGCTGGCGTTGGAACGGCGACGGAATCCCGTCCGTACCGAACGCGATCGTGTCGGGTTCGTAGCCGCCGATCAGCAGGCCGGGGCCGTCGGGCTTGTAGTACACGAGGTGGTCGGGATCGCGCATCGTCGGCATCTTCCCGAGCTCGACGGGCGTGTACCCCTCGATCGGCCCGCTGAGCAGGTACTGGTGCTCCACCGCGGTGGCGGGGATGCGCACGCCCGCCATGCGGCCGACCTCCATGCCCCACATGCCGGCGGCGTTGACGAGCATCTCGCACTCGATGTCGCCGCGGGTCCCGTCGGCGTGGACGGTGTGGACGGTCCTGCAGCGGCGGCCGTCGACGGTGATCGAGGTGACCTGCGTCTGCTCGTGGATCTGTGCGCCGCGCATGCGTGCGCCGCGGGCGATCGCCTGGGTCACCGAGGCGGGGTCGATGTAGCCGTCGGTGGGCAGGAATGCGGCGGCGAGCACGTCTTCGGTGCTCATCAGCGGGAACAGCTCCTGCGCCCGCTGCGGAGGGACGACCTCCATCGGCAGGCCGAAGCTCTTCGCCATGGTGGTCAGCCGCTTGAGCTCCAGCACCCGCTCGGGTGAGCAGGCCAGCCGCAGGCTGCCGGTCTCGTGCCAGTCGACGGCCTGGCCGGTCTCGGCTTCCAGGCCGCGGTACATCTCGACGGACTGCTCCAGCATCCGGGTGGTGTTGCGCGAGGAACGCAGTTGGCCGACCAGGCCCGCCGCGTGCCAGGTGGCGCCGTCGGTGAGCTGGTGCTGCTCCACCAGGACGACGTCCTTCTCGCCGTACTTGGTCAGCCAGTAGGCGATGCTGCAGCCGAGGATGCCGCCTCCGATGACGACGATGCGGGCGCGGGAGGGGAGCGGCGCCGGTGTTGTCGTTCTTGTCGTTCTTGTCGCGGTGCTCATCGCTTCAGGCCTTCACTCGTGCGTTCGTCGGGTCGTAAAGGGGCTGTAGCGAGACGGCGGCGGGCACGCGTTCGCCGGCGACCTCCAACTCGTAAGTGCCGGCCACCACCCACTCGGCGTCCAACCCAGCGGCATTGCGCACGTAGCCGTAGCCGATGGACTTGCCGACCGTGTAGCCGAAGCCGCCGCTGGTCAGCCAGCCGACGCGCTCGCCGTCGCGGTAGATCGTTTCGCGGCCGAGCAAGATGCTGCCGCCGTCGACAGCGAACGCGGCGAGCAGCTTGCGCACTCCGTCCTGGCGCTGTGCATCGATCGCGTCGCGGCCGCGGAACGGGATGCCGCTCTTCATCTTCACGGCCCAGCCGAGGCCGGCCTCGACCGGCGTGTGGTCGGGGCCGATGTCGCTGCCCCACGCGCGGTAGCCCTTCTCCAGCCGGGTGCTCTCGATCGCGCGGTAGCCGGCGTTGGTCAGGCCGTGTGGCGCGCCAGCGGCCATCAGCGTGTCGTACACCCTCGGCGCGTACTCGACCGGCAAGTGCAGCTCCCAACCGAGCTCGCCCATGTAGGTGATGCGCAGCGCCCGCACCGGGCAGCCGGCGATGCCGACGGTCTGGAAGGTGCCGAACGGGAACGCTTCGTTCGACAGGTCGGCGGTGGTGACGGCGGAGAGGATGGTGCGCGACGCCGGGCCCATCAATGTGAGCACGGAGTACGCGGACGTGACGTCGAACAGTTGGGCGTTGGCTCCTGCGGGGATGTTGCGGCGGATCCAGTCGAAGTCGTGTGTCGCGAAGCCGGTGCCGGTGACGATGTAGAACTCGTCGTCGGCCACGCGGGCGACGGTGAGGTCGGCCTCGATGCCGCCGTCGTCGTTGAGCATCTGCGTGTAGGTCAGCGAGCCGACCGGCCGGCGCACGTTGTTCGCGCAGATCCAGTCGAGCGCGGTCAGCGCGTCGGGTCCCTTCAGCGCGAACTTGGCGAACGACGTCTGGTCGATCAGCACGGCGGCCTCGCGACACGCGGTGTGCTCGCGGCCGACGGCGGCGAACCAGTTCTGCCGGCCGTAGGTGTAGATGTCGTGATCGGCTTCGCCGAGGCTCGCGTCGGCGAACCAGTTCGGGCGCTCCCAGCCCAGCTTCTCGCCGAACACCGCTCCCTGCGCGAGCAGCCGGTCGTACAGCGGCGAGGTGCGCGCCGGGCGGCCGCTGTGGTGCTCCTCGAACGGCCAGGCCATCGTGTAGTGCTTGCCGTACGCCTCCAGCGTGCGGGTGCGCACCCATTCGGTGTCGTTGTGCGGTCGCCCGAAGCGGCGGATGTCCACCACCCACAGGTCGTACGGCGGTTGCCCGTCGTGCACCCACTCGGCCAATGCCTGGCCAGCGCCGCCGCCGGCCGCGATGCCGAACGCGTTGTAGCCGGCGCCGACGAACAGGTTCTTCAGCTCGGGTGCCTCACCGAGGATGAAGTTGCCGTCGGGGGTGAAGCTCTCGGGCCCGTTGATCAGGGTGCGGATGCCGGTCTCGGCCAACTGCGGCACGCGCCCGATGGCGAGTTCCATGATCGGGGCGAAGTGGTCGAAGTTGCTGTCCAGCAACTGGAACTCGAACGGTCGGGGGATGCCGTTGACTGCCCACGGGATCGGGTTCGGCTCGTAGCCGCCCATCACCAGGCCGCCCACTTCCTCCTTGTAGTACGTCAGTCGGTCGGGGTCGCGCAGCGTCGGAAGGTCGCGGGGCACTTCGGGTCTGAACTGCTCGGTGATCACGTACTGGTGCTCCACGGAGATGAGCGGTACGTTCACCCCGACGGTGGCGCACAGCGCCCGCGTCCACTGGCCACCGCACACGACGACCTTCTCGCACTCGATGCGCCCCGGGGCGCCGTCGGCCGATCGAGTCAGCACCGCTTTGATCACGCCTGCGTCGACCTCGATGCCGACCACCTCCGTGTCGACGCAGATGGTGGCGCCGTGCATGCGGGCGCCGCGTGCCAGAGCCATGGTGATGTCGCTGGGGTTGGCCTGGCCGTCGGTGGGCAGGAACGCGGCACCGACGAGGTCGTCCACCTCCATCAGCGGCCACAGTGCCTGCGCTTCCTCGGGGGTCAGCAGGTGCATCTCCAGCCCGAAGCTCTTGGCGGTGGTGGCCTGGCGCTTCACCTCCGTCCAGCGCTCTTCGTTGCACGCCAGGCGCAGGCCACCGTTCATCTTCCAGCCGGTGGCCTGCCCGGTCTCCGCTTCCAGCGTCTTGTACAGCTCCACCGAGTTGCCCAGCAACTGGGTGATGTTGGCGCTGGTGCGCAGCTGGCCCACCAGACCAGCTGCGTGGAACGTGCTGCCGGAGGTGAGCTTGTGCTTCTCGATCAGCACCGTGTCGGTCCAGCCCAGCTTGGCCAGGTGATAGGCGGTGGAACAGCCGACGATGCCGCCACCGATGACGACGGCGCGGGCACTGGTGGGGAGGGTCGTTGAGGGGACGGTCGTTGAGGGGAGGGTCGTTGAGGGGATCGCCACGGCTGGAAGCTTCGCGCGCACGCCAACAGATACGAACGCATGTGTTGTTCTGTGTTGGAATGCTCAGCGTGCCGCTCTACGAGGACGACGTGATGCATGCCGTGGCGATGCGGGGCTCCGTCAGCGTGCGCGAGCTGGCGATGCTGTTGCACGTCAGCGAGCAGACCGTGCGTCGCATCGTGAAGCCGTTGGTCGAGCGCGGCGAGGTGGAGAAGGTGCACGGTGCGGTGGTCGGCCGCACTCGCCGCGGCGAGGCGCCGTTCCTGGCCCGCATGGCCGTGAACCAGCGGGCGAAGGTGGCCATCGCCGGCCGCGTGGCCGGCTTGGTGCGAGACGGCGACGTGATCGCGCTGGACACGGGCAGCACCACCGGCTTCGTCGCTCAGGGGCTGCGGCAGCACCGGGGGCTCACCGTGGTGACGAACTCCACGTTCATCGCCACCAGCCTGGCCACCATCCCCGGCAACAAGGTGCTGATGGCCGGTGTCGAGCTGCGTAACCATGATGGTGCGTCGTTCGATGCGCAGGCGTTCGCGGTGGTGCGCTCGATGCGGGTGCGGCTGGCCATCCTGTCGGCCTCCGCGGTCGAGGACCATCGCGGCCTGATGGTGCAAGAGCACGGCGAGGCACAGATGTCGGCGGCGATGGGCGAGGTCGCCGAGAGCCGAGTGTTCGCCGTCGACTCCTCGAAGTTCGGCCGAGGCGCGCTCATCGCCCTGGCGCCGCTGACCGACGGCGACACGCTGGTCACCGACGTGCACCCGACTGCCGCCCAACGCCGAGCGCTCGGCACCGGCACCGTCGTGGTGGTGTGACGACGGGCGCGCTGCGGGCTCGGACAGCCGTGCGGCGCACGTGGCGCGTGCGTCGCCGCCAGCGCCTGCGCCCGCACGCGGGGTGTTCACGGAACAGTCGTTCAGCCTTCACACGCCGCGGTCTAAGCTGCCCCGAACAGCAGTGAGGCACTACGGGGGAGCGTGGCAGTGGAACCGATGATCTCGGTGAGAGACCTGTGGAAGGTCTACGGGCCGCGTGCCAACCGGATCGTCGGGTCGCCGGAAGCCGACCTGCCGCGCGGCGAACTGCAGCAGCGGTTCGGCAACGTGGTGGCGATGCGGGACGTCAACCTCGATGTCGCGCCCGGCGAGGTGTTCGTGGTGATGGGCCTGTCGGGCAGCGGCAAGAGCACGCTGATCCGCTGCATCACCCGCCTCATCGAACCCACCTCTGGCCAGGTCATCGTCGAAGGAGACGATGTCACCGCTGCCAGTGCCGCCGAGCTGCTGCAGATCCGCCGGCACAAGGTGTCGATGGTCTTCCAGCACTTCGGCCTGCTGCCCCACCGCACCCTGCTGGACAACGTCGCGTTCGGCCTCGAGTTGCGCGGCATGAACCGCACCGCCCGCCGCGAGCGCGCCGCGCAGACGCTGGAGCTCGTCGGCCTGCCGGGCATGGGCGACTACAAGCCGCACCAGCTCAGCGGTGGGCAGCAGCAGCGTGTCGGCCTGGCGCGCGCGCTGGCCACCGACCCCGACATCATGCTGTTCGACGAGCCGTTCTCTGCGCTCGACCCGCTGATCCGCCGCGAGATGCAGGACGAGATCGTGCGCCTGCGCCGCGAGGTGCGCAAGACGATGATGTTCATCACCCACGACCTGTCCGAGGCGCTCCGCCTCGGCGATCGCATCGCGATCATGCGCGACGGCAGGTTCGTGCAGGTGGGCACGCCCACCGAGGTGGTGCTGGAGCCGGCAGACGAGTACGTGGCCAACTTCGTGCGCGACGTGCCGCGATCGCACGTGGTACCCGTCGACGCCGTGATGGCGCCGCCTGCCGACGGTCCGTATGCGGGCGAGGTGCTCGCGGGCACCAAGGTGCGCGATGCCGTCGCGCTGGTGGCCCACAGCGACCTGCCCGTTCGCGTGGTACGCGACGGCCGAACGGTGGGAACGCTCGATCGGGTGGGCGTGCTGTCGGTCATCGCCGCCGAGGAGCTGTGATGGCCGTCTCTGTCGAGACGCTGCCCACATTGGTCTCCGACGAGGTGCTCATCGCGCGCCGCCGTGAACGACGGATCGGCTTCGTCGTCTTCACCGGCTTGGCCGTGCTGGCGTTCGTGGTGCCGCACGAGGTGCCGTCATGGATGGACACGGGCATCCAGCGGTGGGCGCAGGATCGCTACCGCTGGAGCATCCTCAACCGCGAATCGGCCCTGATCTTCCGCTGGTTCTTCAACCCCGTCACCGATGCCCTGAACTGGTCGGTGGAGCACGCCGAGTCGTGGTTGCTGGCATTGCGTTGGCCCGGTGTCGTCGCCGTCACCGCCGCGGTCGGCTGGCGCACCGGCGGCGTCCGGGCGGCCATCATCGGTGCGGCAGCGATGGGTGGCGTCGGGGTGATCGCCGACTGGGACCTGGCGATGCGCACCCTGGCGATCATGCTCGTGGCGGTGCTGATCGCACTGCTGCTGGGCGTGCCGCTGGGCATCCTCGCTGCCCAATCCGACCGGTTCGAACGGGTGTTGCGAGTAGTGCTCGACACTGCCCAGGTGATGCCGGTGTTCGTGTACTTCAGCCCGTTGCAGGTGGCCTTTGCGCTGAAGTTCGCCCCGGCCGTGATGGCGACCGTGATCTACGCATTGCCGCCTGCCGTGCGCCTCACGAACCTCGGGCTCCGGCAGGTGCCGGTGGTGGCCACCGAGGTCGCCGAATCGTTCGGCTCCACCAAGCTGCAGCGACTTTTCAAGGTGCAGTTGCCGATGGCCCGCCGCAGCATCCTGCTCGGGCTGAACCAGGTGATCATGATGGCGTTCGCCATCGTGGTGCTCGCGGCCCTGCTGGGCACGGGCGACCTGGGCCAGGAAGTGCTGAAGGCGATCCAGAAGACCGAGGTCGGCACCGCCTTCGCAGCTGGGATGGGCGTGGTGCTGCTGGCGGTCGCACTCGACCGCGTGACCACCGGCGAACGCCCGGCTCACCGGTTGCGGTTGCTGAACTGGCTGCCGCGCGTGCCGTTCCGCGTCGCCGGTGCGATCGCGGTCGGCGGGGCGGTTGCGACGGTGATCGCGGCGCGCGTGTTCGAGTGGCAGCAGTTCCCCTCGTGGTTGACGATCGACATCGCGCCCACCATCGACGGCTGGTTCGACTGGGCGAAGAACAACGTACGCAAGGGCGTGCCCGTGATCGGTGGCACGCAGGCGATCAGCGACTTCCTCACCACCTGGGTACTCGACCCGCTGCGCGACTTCCTGTGGTGGCTGCCGTGGCTGGTGGTGGTCGTCGGCCTGGCGTTCGTCGGCTGGCTCAGCAAGGGCTGGCGCCTGGCACTGACCGTGACGGTCTGCATGGTGCTGATCGGCACGATGGGCAGCATTCCCGGCGGCGGTGGCCGCGTCACGCTGTGGGATCTCGCAATGGACACACTCAGCCAGGTGCTGGTGGCCATCGTGCTCAGCGTGCTGATCGCACTTCCGCTGGGCATCCTGGCGGGCCGCTCGGACCTCGTCGAGCGGCTGCTGCGGCCGTTCCTCGACATCGCGCAGGTGCTGCCCCAGTTCGTGTACCTGATCCCTGTGGTGTTCCTGTTCTCCATCGGTCGCGCCGCCGGTGTGGCGGCGTGCGTGGTGTACGCCGTGCCGCCATGCATTCGGCTCACTGCGCTGGGCATGCGCGAGGTGGCGATGCCGCCACGGGAGGCAGCGATCAGCTTTGGAGCCACCGGCCGGCAGGAGATGCGCTTCGTGCAGCTGCCGCTGGCGCGCAAAGCGATCCTGTTGGGCATCAACCAGACGTTGATGATGGTCCTCGCCACCGTGATCATCGCGGCGCTGGTCGGTGCCGGTTCGCTGGGCCTGGTGGCCTACGAAGCGACGGCGAAACCCAACGTCAAGTTGGGTCAGGGCGTCGCAGGCGGATTGAGTATCGTGTTGCTCGCAATCATGCTCGACCGCATCACTCAAGCCTGGGGCACCAGCCCCGATACAGATCGTCGTACGTAAGCGCACGACGAACACCAACAAAGGGGAGTACATGACCATGTTCCGAGGAAAGCGGCGGATCTTCGCTGCGGGCCTGCTGCTGGCAACGTTTGCCACCGCTTGTGGCGACGATGCCGACTCCACTGTCGCCCCGGCCTCCACCACCGCCGGCGCAACCGACTCGACCGAGGGCAGCGACACGACCGAGGCAGGCAGCGACACGACCGAGGCGGTCGCCGACACGACCGAACCCTCCGCACCGTCCGAGGCATGTCCCACGTCCGGTGAGGCCATCACACTCGCGGTCAACCCCTGGACCGGTTCGGCCGTCAACGCCTACGTGGCCAAGTCGATCATCGAGTGCGAGCTCGGCACGCCGGTGGAGATCATCGAAATCGACGAGAACGCCACCTGGGTGGGCCTCGACGACGGCAGCATCGACGCGGTGCTGGAGATCTGGCCGTCGGGCCACGCGGCCGACTTCGACACCTACATCGCCGGCAAGGGCAGCGTCGTCGACCTCGGCCCGCTCGGCCCGTCGGCCAAGATCGGCTGGTACGTGCCGAAGTTCGTGGTCGATGCGCACCCCGAGCTGGCCACCTGGGAAGGGTTCCAGAACCCCGAGCTGGCCAAGCTGTTCGCCACGGCCGAGTCGGGCGACCTGGGCCAGTTCACCATGGGCGACCCCAGCTACGTCACCTACGACGAGCAGATCATCGCCAACCTCGGCCTGCCGCTGAAGTACGTGGTCGCCGGCTCCGAGGCCGCGCTGCTCACGGCCATCGACCAGTCGATCGCCGACCAGAAGCCGATCCTGATGCAGTTCTGGCAGCCCCACTGGAAGCAGCTGGAGGTCGAGCTGGTCGAGGTCAAGCTGCCCGACATCAGCCCGGCATGTGAGGCCGCACTGGCTTCGCAGGATGGCACCTACGCCTGCGACTATCCGGTGGACGAGCTGTACAAGGCCGCCAACGCCGGCCTCGAGGAGAAGAACGCCGCCGCGTTCAACCTGCTCAAGAACCTGCAGCTGACCACCGAGCAGCAGAGCGAGATCGCCGGCTACGTCGACCGCGACGGCATGAGTGCGGCGGAGGCCGGCCAGAAGTGGGTCGATGCCAACGCCGCTGTGTGGCAGGCGTGGCTCAGCTGAGCTGACGACCGACAGCACTCTGCGCGGCGGCGACGGTGCGGGCCTGCAGGCCTTGCCGTCGTCGCCGTGTCGCGTGCGGGCCGCTTCGCGTGCGGCCGACCAATTGAGACCGCAACCACTACGGGGAACTCGTGAGCAACCACACACCTGCAATCGGCTACGTCGGCCTTGGCAACCTCGGCGCGCACCTCGCTGCCAGCCTGGTTCGGGCTGGGCACCGCGTGACGGTCACCGACCTGCACCGGCAGGCAGCTGCGGGCCTGCTGGCCGCTGGGGCTGAATGGGCCGGCACCGCTCGCGAGGTGGCTGCTGCGTCCGATGTGGTGTTCACCTGTCTGCCCTCGCCGGCTGCGGTCGACCGGGTGGTGGCCGGGCCCGATGGCGTGCTGACGGGCCTGCGTGCCGGCGGCACATGGATCGACAACAGCACCAACGACCGCTCGGAGACGCTGCGCCTTGCGCAGGTGGCGGAGGCGGCCGGCGTGCGCACGTTGGAGGCGCCGGTGACGGGCGGGGTGCACAAGGCGGCGGCCGGCGAGATCACCGTGTTGGTGGGTGGCGACGAGGCTCTGTACGACGAGCATCGCCAACTGCTGGAGGCCATCGGCAGCCCGGTGCTGTACATGGGGCCGTTGGGCAGCGCAGCCGTGATCAAGGTGATCACCAACATGCTGGCGTTCATCAACCTGGTGTCGGTGGGCGAGGCGCTGATGCTGGCCAAGCGTGGCGGCCTCGATCTTGCCAAGGCGTTCGAGGCGATCGCCCACAGCTCGGGCAACAGCTTCGTGCACGAGACGGAGGGCCAGGTCATCCTGAACGGCAGTTACAACATCGGCTTCACGATGGACCTCGCCTGCAAAGACCTCGGGTTTGCCACCCAGTTCGGTCGCGAGTTCGGAGTGCCGCTGGACCTCGCCGGGCTCACCGAGCAGACGTTCATCCGAGCCCGCGCGCAGTACGGCGGAAGTGCGTGGTCGAGCCAGGTTGTGAAACTGTTGGAGGACGCGTTGGGCACCGATCTGCGGGCCCCCGGCTTTCCCGAGGTGTTGCAATGAGCACAGCTGTCACGGTCGAGCGTGCGGACCGGGTGATGATCGTCCACCTCGACGACGGCAAGGCCAACGCACTGTCGTTCGAGATGCTCGCCGCGCTGACGGCGGCAGTGGATGCCGCTGAGGCCGACGACACCGTCGGAGCGGTGGTGATCCACGGCCGCCCTGGCAAGTTCTGCGCCGGCTTCGACCTGTCGGTGATGGGCAGCGGCGACTGGACCGCAGTCGCCT
>JAUSLQ010000182.1 GCA_030645675.1 Actinomycetota bacterium
GGCACGCTGAAGCTGTACGGCCGCGGCAGCCAATGCATCAACACCGGCGGCGAGAAGGTGTACCCCGAGGAGGTCGAGGAGGCACTGAAGCTGCACCCCTCGGTCGATGACGCGGCCGTGGTGGGCGTGCCCGACGACCGCTTCGGCGAGGCCATCACCGCACTCGTGGCGCTGCACGAGGGTTTCACGCTCGACGAGAAGGCGCTGATCGCCCACGTGCGCGAGCACCACGCGGCGTACAAGTCGCCCAAGCGCGTGCTGCAGATCGCCACCGTCGGCCGTGCGGCCAACGGCAAGCTGAACTACAAGAACCTGCGCGACGAGGCCCTGCGCCAGCTCGGCATCGACTGAACCACGCCCGAGCCGGATCGCACTCCAGCCGGCGGACGCCGACAGGCTTTCGCCGCGCCGATACCTGCGGGTAGCTTCGCAGCATGAGCGCAGATCAACTCGGTTACGACGGCAAGGTGGTCATCATCACGGGTGCAGGCGGTGGTCTGGGCCGGCAGCACGCGCTGCTGATGGCCAGCCGCGGCGCGCTGGTCGTGATCAACGACCTCGGCGGTGCGGTCGACGGCAGCGGCCCCACCACCGACGCGGCCAAGGGCGCCGCCGAGCGCGTCGTCGACGAGATCAAGTCGCTGGGCGGCGACGCGGTGGCAGACACCAACTCCGTGGCCACGCCAGAGGGCGGCGCCGCCATCGTGCAGACCGCCGTCGACGCCTATGGCAAGGTCGACGTGGTCATCAACAACGCGGGCATCCTGCGCGACAAGGCGTTCCACAACCTCGAAGCCGATCAGCTGAACGCTGTGCTCGACGTGCACCTGAAGGGCGCCTTCCACGTCACCCAGCCTGCCTGGCGCATCATGCGCGAGCAGGGCTACGGCCGTATCGTCAGCACCTCCAGCGCGGCCGGCGTGTTCGGCAACTTCGGCCAGACGAACTACGGCGCGGCGAAGATGGGCCTGGTCGGGTTCACCCGCGTGCTCGCTGTCGAAGGCGCGAAGTTCAACATCAAGGCCAACGCCATCGCCCCGCTGGCGATGACGCGCATGACCGAGACGATCCTCGGCGGGCTGGGCGATGTCCTGAAGCCCGAACTCGTGTCGCCGCTGGTGGCGTTCCTCGCCCACGACGACTGCCCGGTCAGCGGCAAGCTGTTCAGCGTCGGTGGCGGCCGCGTGGCCGAGGTGTTCATCGCCGAGGCGCAGGGCTACTTCAACAAGGACCTGTCGATGGAAGCCGTGCGCGACAACTGGGGCACCATCACCGACCAGACGGGGTACGGCGTGCCCAGCAACCTGGGCGAGGAGACGGCGATGTTCCTGCCGTTCTTCAAGTAGCCGATGAAACCTTCGAGCAGCCGATGACCAACGTCGACGAGTTCCAGGCCGCGGCACGCGAGTGGCTGGCCGCCAACGCACACCATGGGCCGCCCGACTACGGCGCAATCTGCCCGCCCCACCTCGTCGAGGCCGGGCTGGAGTGGCAGCGGCGCATCCACGCTGCCGGCTTCGCCGGCATCCACTGGCCGGTGCAGCACGGTGGCCGCGGCCTGACCGCCGAGCATCACGCGGCCTGGTTGTCGGAATGCGCTCTGGCCGGCGTGCCGCCCGTGTTCAACATGGTGGGGCTGGTGCTGGCCGGCAACGCGCTGCTGCAGTACGGCACTCCAGCGCAGCAGGAGCAACACCTCGCACCCACGCTGGCCGGCGACCACGTGTGGTGCCAGCTGTTCAGCGAGCCGGGCGCCGGCAGCGACCTCGGCAGCCTGACCACCCGCGCCGAACCCGACGGCGACCACTTCGTGGTGAACGGCCAGAAGGTGTGGTGCAGCGGCGGCCGGTACAGCAACTGGGGCATCCTGATGGCGCGCACCGCCGCGCCGGAGGACACGGCATCCAAGCATGACGGCATCTCGTTCTTCGTGTTCCCGATGCACCTGCTGGGTGTCGAGGTGCGCCCACTGCGCCAGATGACCGGTGACGCCGAGTTCGACGAGGTGTTCTTCACCGATGTACGGCTGCCCGCCGACCACCTGCTCGGTCCGCTGCACGGCGGGTGGGGCGTGGGAATGTCGGTGCTGACCAACGAGCGCGGCCACATCGGCACGGCGGTCATCGGCCTCGAACGCCGCCTGGAGGCCATGTCGAGGCTGGCCCACGGTCGCGAACTGCACCCTGTGCAGCGACAGCGACTGGCCGCACTGCTGACCACCGGCCACGCCTACAAGGCGATGGTGCAACGGCAGGGTGCGGCCGCCGGCACAGCGGGCAGCCTGATCAAGCTGGGGATCACCGAGATGCAGTTCCAGGCGTCGATGCTGCGCGGCGACATCGCCGGCGCGCACGCGATGCTGGCCGGCCCCGATACGTTCGGAGTGCTCGCCGCTCCTGGCGGGCGCATCGCAGGCGGCACCAGCCAGGTGCAACGGAATATCATCGGGGAGCGGCTGCTCGGCCTTCCCCGAGAGCCGAAAGCCTGAAGGAGGCGGCAATGTCCGACAGCAACTCGCAACGCCCGGGCGAACTCAGTGCGGCCAGTGGCCGCAGCGGGCCCAACATCACGCTCATCTTCTTCGCCGTGGTGGTGGCGCTCGCCGTCGTGTTCTTCCTGCAGAACGGCGAGAGGGTGTCCATCGACTTCCTCGTGTTCGAGAAGCTCACCACCATTCGCTGGTCCATCCTGATGGCCACCGTGCTCGGCGTGCTGCTCGACCGCATCTTCACCATCTGGTGGCGGCGGCGCAAGAAGAAGAGCGACGACTGACCTCGATGATGGTGCCGTCCACAACGATGGTGCCGTCCACCGACGGCGTCGAACTGGCCGTGCACGACCTGGGCGGCGCCGGCGCGGCGCTGCTCGTCTCTCATGCCACCGGCTTCCACGGCCGCTGCTACCAGCCGCTGGCCGACCAGCTGGCCACCACCCGGTGCATCGCGTTCGACTACCGCGGCCACGGCGACACACCGCGCCCGGCCGGCGAGCTGGACTGGCCCCGGTACGGCGACGACGCCGAGGCGATGGCACAGTGGCTGGCCACACGCGAGGGCGGCCCGATCGACGCGTTCGGGCACTCGATGGGCGGCGCCTGCCTGCTGATGGCGGCCCACCGCCGCCCCGAGCTGTTCCGCCGCATCGTCGCCTTCGAGCCGATCGTGTTCCCGCCCACCGTCAGCCCGGGCGCAGCCGAGGACAGCGCGATGGTGCAGGGTGCCCGCCGGCGGCGCTCGACCTTCCCGTCGTACGCAGCGGCCATCGCCAACTATTCGGCGAAGCCACCGCTGAACGCGTTCACGCCGGAGGCGTTGGCGGCCTACGTGCACCACGGGTTCGCCCCAGACGGCCACGGGCACGTGCACCTGAAATGCACCACCGACACCGAGGCCACCACGTTCGCCGGTGGGCCCAGCCACGACACGTGGCGACACCTTCCGGCCATCCTCACCGAGGTGGTCGTGATCGCCGGCCGCACCGAGCCGATGCAGCCGTCGGCGATCGCGGTGCAGATCGCCGAGCAGCTGCCCAACGGCCGCTACGAGCAGTACGACGACCTCGACCACTTCGGGCCGATGACCCACCCTCGCGAGATGGCGCAGATCATCGCCGACGCGCTCGAACGCTGAGCCGCCGACCGAGGGGTGCGCTCGGCCGCACCGTCAACCGAACACCGTCAACCGAACACCGTCAGCCGAACACCGTCAGCCGAACACCGTCAACCGAACAGCGTCAGCCGGTTGGTGGCGACGCCGCTCAGCACCAGCAGCAGCGTGGCTGCTCCCAGCACGACAGCAGCGGTGGCAAGCGCCTTGCCGCGCAGCGTCTCGTTCAAGGTGCACGCCCGCCGGCCGGCGAGGCCCAGTCCGATGGCCATGCACGGCAGCAGCGGGTAGGGCAGCAACCAGGGCAACATGCCGGCCAGCGCACAGACGAACGCCGCGATCGACCAGCTGTCGAACGTGGGCGGCGGCACAGGTGGCGCGCCGGCGCTGCCGTGATAGCCCTCCGGCACGATCGTCGGCATCGAACGCCAGTCGTCGATGTGCGCGTCGGCAGGGCGCCGAGCGGCCGGCGGCAAAGTGGTCGGCGGCAGGGTGTTCGGCGCCTGGGGTGCGGCGGCAACGGGTGCCGGCTCGGGCGGCCACGCCACGCCGTCTGGAGGCAGCAGCCCGGCAGGCTCGACAGGTTGCACCTGGTGGTGCGCACCATCGGGGACCGAATCATGTGCCATCGCCCCACTCTCGCGCACCCCCTCTCTACGATGGCGGCATGTACCCGGTGCCCACGAGCCTGTCGCCCAGCCGAGTCGAGGCGTTCACCTCGTGCCCCATGGCGTTCCGCTTCGCCAGCATCGAGAAGCTGCCAGAGCCGCCCAGCCCCCACGCCACCAAGGGCTCGCTGGTCCACCGCGTGCTGGAACTGCTGTTCATGCAGCCACCCGCGCGGCGCACCATCGAGGCCGCGACACCCGCCTTCGAGCAGGCCGTGGCCGAGTACCTGGTCGAGCCCGAGTTCGTGCTGCTGGGCCTCACCGAGGCGCTGCAGCAGGCCTTCTTCGACGACGCGTGGTCGCTGGTGCAGGCGTACTTCGCCATGGAAGACCCGCAGAGCGTGCGCGACATCGGGCTGGAGCTGCGGCTGGAGGCTCAGGTCGGCTCGCTGGCCCTGCGCGGCATCATCGACCGGCTGGAGCTCGACGCCGAGGGCCGGCTGGTGGTCACCGACTACAAGACAGGGCGGGCACCCGGCCTGCAGTACGAGCAGAGCCGCCTTGCGGGGGTGCACTTCTACTCGTTCCTGTGCGAGGAGGTGCTCGGCCAGCGCCCCGCCGCCATCCGGCTGATGTACCTGCGTACGGGCGAAACGATCACCGCCACGCCATCGGCCCAGTCGGTGAAGTTCATCACCACCCGCACCGCCGCCGTGTGGAAGGCCGTGGAGAAGGCCTGCCTCACCGAAGACTTCCGCCCCCGCCAGGGCGCGCTGTGCAACTCCTGTGCGTTCCAGGCGTGGTGCCCCGCGTTCGGAGGCGACCCCACGTTGGCTGCGGTGGAGGCGCCCGCCCGGTTCCGCCCGTTGGCTGCCGCATGAAGCTGCCGCTGCAGGTGCACGAGCTCGCCGCCGTGCAATCGTTCGATGCCTGGGCCGACGCCCAGCTCGAGCGGCTGCGTGGGCACCCCGTGCTGGACAAGGTGATGGTGGCCGCCAGCGAGCTGGGCGACTTCAGCCTCATCTGGCATCTGGTGGGCGCCACCCGCGGCCTCACCAGCGAGTCGCATGCCAACCAGGCGTTCGTGTTCTCGGCGCTGATGGGCGTGGAGAGCCTGGTGGTGAACCAGGGCATCAAGCGCCTGTTCCGCCGCACTCGGCCCACCGAGGCGGGCGACCCGCGCTACCCGGTGCGCAAGCCGTCCACCAGCGCGTTCCCCAGCGGGCACGCATCGGCTGCCTTCTTCGGCGCCACGGTGCTCACTGCCTGGAGCGGGCTGGCCGCCGCTCCGGTGTGGTTCACCCTGGCCGGCGTGGTGGGCACCAGCCGGGCGTTCGTGCGCATCCACCACCCCAGCGATGTGGTCGGCGGCGCCGTGGTCGGCCTGGCCCTCGGCCAGGGCGCCCTTGCGGTGCTGCGCGCCGTCGGCTGATCGCGGGCCCAACCCCGGCCGGCCCGGCACCCGGCACCCGGCACCCGGCACAAGGACGCACGGGCGAAACCGGCTGAGCAGCTGATCACACCGCCGCCGGATGCCGTAACCTCGCCCTCATGTCCGACCTGCACTTCGATCGCAAGATGAGCGACGCCGAAGGGTTGATGTGGCGATTGGAGAAGGACCCGCACCTCAGCAGCACCTTCGCCAACGTCACCATCCTCGACCGAAAGCCCGACTTCGACCGCCTGCTGCGGCGCATGGAGCGCGCCGTCTACGCCGTGCCCCGCCTGCGCCAGCGGGTGCAGCCGGCGCCCGCGAACATCAGCGCGCCGGTGTGGGTCGACGACCCGAACTTCGACCTGCGCTACCACGTGCGCCACCTCGCGCTGCCGAAGCCCGGCAGCATGCGCCAGCTGCTGGATCTGGCCAGCCTGATCACCTGCGACGCCTACGACCGCACCCGCCCGCTGTGGCAGTTCGTGGTGGTCGATGGCCTCAAGGGCGGCAAGAGCGCCCTGATCGAGAAGTTGCACCACACGATCGTCGACGGCGAGGGCGGGGTGCAGCTGAGCCTGCAGTTCCTCGACTTCGAGCGCGACGCACCCGAACCCCCGCCCCTCGACCCGGAGCTCATCGCCGCTGCCCAGGCTCAGGCGCAGGAGCCACCCAGCACCGACCTGTGGCGCGACCTGCTCAGCGGCAGCATGCGCATGCCCCTGGGCCTGTTGAAGCAGATCAAGGAGCTGCTGCACGACCCCACCGGTATCCCCGAGGCCGGCTCCGCCGCCGCCGACACCGTGCGTGGTGTGATGCAGCAGTTGGGCGACACCGAGGCCGCCCGCTCGCCATTGTGGACGACGCGCTCGCTGCAGCGGCGGATGGAAGTGCTGCGAGCCCCGTTCGACGAAACCCGGGCGGCAGCCAAGCGGCTCGGCGGCACCCTGAACACCGCCTTCCTCACCGCCGCGGCGGAGGCCGCCGGCCGCTACCACCGCCAGCTGGGCGCGCCGGTGGACCAGCTGAGGTCCAGCATGGCCATCAGCACCCGCACCGAGGCCTCGGGGGCGAATGCGTTCTCGCTGGCACGCATGCTGGTGCCCACCGGCGACATGCCCATCGGCGACCGGTTCGCGGCCATCCAGGAGGCCTCGGCGGCGGCCAGGGCAGCCAGTTCAGCGGGCTCACTGGAGACCCTGGCAGCGGTGGCAGCAACGCTGCCCACCAGCCTGATCACACGCCTGGCCCGCCAGCAGGCTCAGACGGTCGACTTCGCCACCAGCAACGTGCGCGGCGCGCCGGTCCCGCTGTACCTGGCAGGCGCGCAGCTGCTGGAGAACTACCCGGTGGGCCCACTTGGCGGCGTGGCCTTCAACCTCACCCTGCTCAGCTACGACCACAGCCTTGACATGGGAGTGAACATCGATACTGCGGCCGTCACCGAACCCGACCTGTTGCGCACCTGCTTGCAGCGCGCGTTCAACGACCTGCTGGCGGCCTGACGGCGCCAGCTCGCCGGGCTCAGCGCGGGGCGCTGGCGGCGACGGGCATGGTGAGCAAGGTGCGCACGTCGAGCAGCACGTCAGTGATCTCGCCGCTCGACACCAGCTCTCGGCTCATCATCTGCGACAAGGCCTTGTCGATGACGCTCAAGGCTTCGTGGATGACGGCATCGGTGGTCTCGATCGCTGTCGTCTGGGTCACGGTGCTCTCCTTCGCTGTTCGGCGTGTCGCGAACGTATCTCGCGCGCGGCACCTCCACAGCGCATGGTACCGGCGGCACCGTCGTTCCCTCCCGCGCCCGCACATGCCAGTGGTGTCACGATCTGTGGCTGCAGTCACCGCCTACGATCGCCGCATGGAACTGAGCGGGAAGCACGTCGTGGTCACCGGTGCGGCGCGGGGCATCGGTGCCGCGTTGGCCCAGCGCTTTCACGCCGAGGGCGCACGCGTGGTGGTCTCGGATGTCAACGTCGAGGGAGTGGCAGCGGTGGCCGCCGGGCTCGAGGCCACCCGCCCGGGCAGCGCGCTGGCGGTGGCCGCCGACGTGGGCACCGAGCAGGGCAACCACGACCTGATCGACGCCGCCGAGACGGCCTTCGGGCCGATCGACCTGTTCTTCGCCAACGCCGGCGTGGGGGTCGGGCGCAGCGTGGACGACACCTCCGAGCGCGACTGGCAGCTGGCGTTCGACATCAACGTGCACGCCCACCGGTGGGCAGCGAAGTACCTCGTGCCGGGGTGGGTGGCCCGCGGCGAGGGCTACTTCTGCTCCACCGCGTCGGCCGCCGGTCTGCTCAGCCAGATCGGCTCGGCGCCGTACTCGCTGACCAAGCACGCAGCGGTGGCGCTGGCCGAGTGGCTCAGCATCACCTACGGCGACGCCGGCCTCCGCGTCAGCTGCCTGTGCCCGCAGGGCGTGAACACAGCGATGCTCAGCGCAGGCGACACCGCCGGTGCCGGCATCAGCAGTGCAGTGGTGCGCTCCGCCGGCCGCGTGCTGGAGCCCGCAGAAGTGGCCGAGGTGGCGGTGCAGGCCATCCGCGACGAGACGTTCCTGATCCTGCCCCACGCCGAGGTGCTGACCTTTGCCCAGCGCAAGACCGCCGACTACGACCGGTGGCTGGCCGGCATGCGCAAGCTGCAGGCCCGCAGCCAGGGTGGCGCGTGATCGACACTGCGACGCTGCAGCGCCTGGGGCTGCGCTCGGGCGAACCCGTGCGCTTTCGCAAGGGCGACACCGGCCGCTGGTTCGCGGGGAAGATGTCGGGCGTCGCCATCGACGGCAGCATCACCGTGTTCGACGCCAACGGCGCCGCCCGCAGCCTGCGCCCCGAGCGAGTCGAGGTGCGCCGCCCCGGCGGTCGCGGGCGGCTGACATGGCAGACCGTCAGCGACGTGGCGATCACCTGGGAGCAGCTGCAACTCTGGTGAACGCGCCCCGCGAGGGGCCCGAGGTCAGTTCGTCTTGGCCTTGGCCAGCGCTCGCTGCAACACCACGTCGAGCAGGCTGAGGACGGTTTCCTTCACCGCCACGCGGCCCCGTGCATCGGTGCTGACCACCGGCACGTGCGTCGAGATGGACAAGGCCTCGCGTACTTCGTCGACGCTGTGGAACATCTGCCCGCCGAAGCGGTTGACGGCCACCACGAACGGCACACTGCGACTCTCGAAGTAGTCGAGCGCAGGGAACGAGTCCTCGATGCGGCGGCTGTCCACCAGCACGACGGCGCCGAGCGCGCCCTGGATCAGGTCGTTCCACATGAAGCCGAAGCGGTCCTGCCCGGGCGTGCCGAACATGTACAGGACGATCGCGTCGTCCACCGCCACGCGACCGAAGTCCATGGCCACCGTGGTGGTGGTCTTGGTGCTCACCTCGCCGCGGTCGTCGATGCCTTCGCCGTAACTGGTCATCGCGGCCTCGGTGGTGAGCGGCTTGATGTCGGAGATCGCCCCGACGAAGGTGGTCTTGCCGACGCCGAAGCCACCGGCAACGACGATCTTCACCGGAATCGGGCCGGTGGCGACTCGGGACGTGGATTCAGAGAGCACGGACACCGGCAATCAACCTCGTGATCAGGAGCACGTCGTCGGCGACGTTCGCACTCGGCTGGAATGTTTCCAACAGGCCTTCGGCCGCCAGGTCGGCAGCCACGACGCGCACGACGCCGATGGGCACGTGCATGCGGGCAGACAACTCGGCGACCGACTGGGGTTCCGAACGGCACAGCCGCAGGATCTCGGCGCGCTCGAACTTCAACGCGGTCAGGGCTTCTCGCCCTCCGGCGGTGGCCTGCAGCATCGTCTCGAACTCCAGCACACCGTTCACCTGCGAGCGGCCGCCGGTCATCGCGTACGCGCGCACGCCGCGGGAGTGCGGGTGGTGTTCGCTCGGAGCCGCCGGCGTCAGTGGACGCTTGCGGTCGAGGAACGGGCGCACCAAGTCCTTGGTGGGATCGTCCTCGGTACCAGGGGTGTTCATGTCACACCGCGACCAGCGAGTTCTTCAGCTCCGTGATCAGGGTCGGGGTGAGTTGTGCGCCCACGCGCTCGACGAGCAGCGTGATCTCGAAGCCCACCAGCCCGAGGTCGCAGTCGCGAGCGGTGACGATGCCAAGGGTCGAGCCGCCGGAGATGGATGCCACGAAGAGGTAGGCGTTCGCCATCTCGACGAGCACCTGCATCACCTGCCCCTTCGCCAGCTCGCCGGCCGCGCCGTGGGCCAGCGCTCGCATGCCCGTGATGATCGCCGCCAGCTTGTCGGCCGACGCCCGGTCGAGGTGCGAGCTGAGCGCGATCAGCAGACCGTCGGACGACACCGCCACTGCCTGGTCGACGCCGGGCGTGCTGCGCACGAAGTTGGCCATCAACCAGTTGACGTTGTTCGCCTTGTCAGACAGTGCCATTTGGAAACATTCCTCCGTGCTGTCGGTGTCGATCAGGCGTCGTTGTTGCGCTGGCGACCGAGGTCGATGCCTCGCTGCAGGCTGGCAAGAGTGCTGCGCACCTCATCCGCCGGACGGGGTGCCACCGGGTCGGCCTGGGCCGAGCCGAGGTCGGGCAACTGCGCGCCACGCACCCGCTTGATGAGGCCCGCCTGCGTGGTCAGCGGCTCCAGAGTGGGCAGCGGTTCCACCGGGGCGGCCGCCACCGGCCCGGCCACGGCCGCCACCGGCTCGGCCATGGCGGCCCAGAGCGCTTCGTCGGTCATCTGGGTCGGCTGCTGCTCCAGCACCGCCGGGGCGGCGTAGTGGGCAACCGGCAACGGCTCACTGAGCCGTTCGGACAGCGCCGGCACATCGACCACCGGGGTCGAGTTGCCAGGTGCGGCCACCACTTCCAGCATCGCCTTCGGCAGGCGAACGATCGCGGTCACGCCGCTGCCCCCGGGGGTGGTGGTGAGCATCACCTTGATGTTGTGGCGAGCGGCGAGCCGCGCGACCACCTGGAAGCCGAGCATCTTGTTGCTCTCACGGTCGAACGACGACACCTGGTTGAGGCGGCGGTTGGCGTCGGTGAGCTCCTCGGCCGTCATGCCCAGGCCGTAGTCGAAGATGGCCAGCTGGTGGCCGTCGGGCACGGCCCGGCCGACCACGGTGACCGGGCTGTTCGGCGGCGAGAAGCTGGTGGCGTTCTCCAGCAGCTCTGCAAGGAGGTGGGCCACTTCGGACGCGACTGCACCCTGTACGCCGATGTCGCCGATGTCGGCGAGCTCGACCTGGCCGTAGTTCTCCACTTCGGACAACGCGGCACGCACGACGTCTCCGATGGCGACCGCAGGCGCCCACAGGCGGGTGGACTCGGCACCGGCCAGCACCAGCAGCGACTGCGCGTTCCGTCGCATACGGGTAGTGAGGTGGTCGAGGCGGAACAGGTTGTCGAGTGCTTCGGGATCGCGCTCGCTCTGCTCCAGCGTGGAGATGAAGCCGAGCGTACGGCCGAGGAGGTTCTGGTTCCGGCGGGCGATGTTGACCAGGTTCTCCGACACGATGCGACGGGCCATGGCCTGCTCGGCGGCAAGGTCGACGGCGGCGTCCTGCACCGAGTTGAAGCTGGCACCCAGATCGGCCAGCTCGTCGCGGGTTCCCACGTCGAAGGTGGCGAGATGCGGTGTCTCGGCGTCGCCCGACAGGTCTTGCACAGCTTGCACGGCCTCGGGCAGATCCTTCGTGGCCACCGACTTCGCCTGTGCGGCCAGACGGCGGATGGGGCGAACGATCGAGCGGCGGACGAGCACCGACAGCACCAACGTGCCCACCAGCAGGACGAGTGTGGCGGCGGCGGCGATCAGGATGACCTTGCCCACATAGTCGTCGGTGCTGGCCTCACGGGCCACCACCTCGGGCTCGGCCCAGTTCAGCGCCCGGTCGACACCGGTCTGCTGGAGGTCGTAGCGCCACTCCATCGAGCGGATCACCGCGATCACCTGCTGGGCATCACCGGAGTCGATGGCCGGCTTGAGCTCGTCGTTCACCTGCTGGAAGAACTTGGTACCGACCTCGCCACCGATGTCGATGAAGCGGAGGTCGACGCGCTGGTCGAGCCCCTGGCTGCCCCAGAACTGCATCGACTGCTCGAACTTGGCCTGGGCGGAGTCGATGATCGCGAAGTGCGTCTTGATCTCGGCGAGACCGTCTTCGGTGAAGCCGTCGGGAGCCGCGGCGAGCACACCGATGTGGTTCACGTTGGCCCACGCCTCCAGCAAGCTGGCAGGCGGGGGGATGGTGTCCGCGCGAAGGTCTTGGGCCTTCTTCAGCGCCTTGTACTCGTCGCCGCGAACACTGGCTCGCTGCAGGGCAACGTAGCTGAGCGCGGCGAACGCGATGAGCGCCAGCAACGGCACGGCGATGAGCATGTTCACCCTGCCGCCGATCTTGAGTCGTCGAAGCATCGACCCGCCCCTTCCCTATCTGATTGCAGGGACTCCCTTCCCTGGCCGCTTCCACTCATCCGGAACGTCGGCGACGAGTGCATCGGTCCGCACCGTGGCCAACTTGAGAGTTCCTTGGAAATATCCTCAAGCCAGCAGTTCGTTCGGCCGAAACCCCTCTCTGAAAGGCACTGAACGGGAGGGTCATTCGATGGTTCGTAGCCAGCTCAACTCATACAGCGGGAACGACCCCATCTGGGGTTTCGTCGCGCTCGTGGGATCTGAACACTTCACCGGCGAGGCCGCCGTGGGATTGGACCCTCGGGTGCGACTCTTCGCGGTCGACGGTCGCGTGTACTTCGCTGAACGTGAGGGCGACGCGCCGATCGGAGCACGCTTGGTGAACTGTGGCGCCGTCACGGCCGCCCAGCTGGCGCACGGCTCGGTACGCATCGGCGACACCGACTCACTCGCTCGCCTGTTCCAGCGCAACCCAGCGATCGACCGCGACGCCGTCGAACTGACCGTCGAGCTGGCCACCGAAGCGCTCCTGGAAGTAGTGGCCAACAAGCCGGTCGGCCTGCCCGAGGTGTTCCCTCTGCGCCACCACCCTGCCGGCATCCACCACTGGAATCGGGCCGGCACCCCGACGCCCGGCATGCCGCCCACCGTGGCCACGCCCTCCGAGGCCACCCTCGCCGCAGCCGCCGCCGCAGTTGCCGCACCGCCGGTCGTCGAGGCGCCAGCAGTCGAGGCGCCGGTCGTCGAGGCGCCGGTCGTCGAGGCTCCGGTCGTCGAGGCGACAGCAGTCGGGGCACCCGAGGTCGACGCCGAGGTCGAGGCCGAGGCCGAGGTCGAGGCCGAGGTCGAGGTCGAGGTCGAGGTCGAGGTCGACGCCGTACCGGAGGCCTCTGCCGAGGACGCTGCTGGTCCGTCGTTCGACGCGGAGATCCTGCCGGCCCTCGGCGATGTCGAGCCGACGTTCGCCGACGATGCCGTCGCAGCTGACGACACCAGCGATGCAGCCCTCAGCGATCTGGTGCCCCCAGCCGCCGACGATTCACGGGTGGAGGGCACGGTCGTCGAGCCCGATGCAGCGCCGGATGTCGAGTCGGTTGTCGAGTCGGTTGTCGAGGCGCCGGCGTTCGAGCCGTACCGCATGCAGACCCTGTCGATGCCCGCCTACGAGCCACCCACCGCCGACGCCGAAGCACCGGGGTTCGAACCCGCGTCTTCCACTCCCAGCAACGGCACCCCGTGGTACGTGAAGGCGGCGGCGCCGCTGCCCCCGCTGGAGACGGCAGCAGCGGATGCCGACATCATCGCCCTGCCACTCGATGGCGATCTGATGGGCGCCAAGGCGTTCGACTCGGGCTCGTCCGGCTTGGACGACAGCAGCGCAGCATTGACGGCCACCGGCGAACTGCCGGTCCTTGGCCTCACTCCCGATCTCGACGTTGCGCCGACGCCGCCGGCGGAGCTGCCGCCGCTGATCGCGCTGCCGCTATTGGGCGCAGCGCTGGGAACCTCCTCCGAGCCGGCGCAGAATGCGGACGCGGCCGCCGCTGCGCAGACCGCCGACGAGATGCACGACGAGCCGGCCACACCGAGCGGGCTGCTCAGCCTTGGCTCGCTGACCCCATTGTCCAGCCTGACCTCGGCAGAACTCGGCGAGTCCGCATCCGACGCCGAGATGTGGGCGGCTCTCGACATGCTGGACGCCGGCGGCACTCCTGCTGCCCCAGCCTTCGAGCCCGCCTCCGCGGAAACCGAGGCTGAGTCCGAGGCGGACGCCGAGGCTGTGGCTGAGGCTGTGTCTGAGGCTGTGGCTGAGACCGAGGCTGTGGCTGAGACCGAGGCGGAGACCGAGGCCGGGGCCGTTGAGCCTCTCGACGACCATGCCGACCATGCCGACCCTGCCGACAGTGCCGACCATGCCGACCATGCGACCCATGCGGCCGAGCAGAACGAGTCGGGCCTGCCCACGCTGACCACCCTGTCGTCGGGCTCGTCCGACTTCTACACCGGCTCGGCGCCGATGGCGACAGTGAGCGCAGAAGCCTTGGCCGCACCGCTGCCGAAGCTGGCTTCGGCACCCATCTCGGTGTCGGACATGGCTGCCGCGAACGAGGCCGCCCAGCGCTCGGGTGCCACTCACAACCTGGCGGCCGTGGAGATCTGGGAGATGGTCGACGACATCCTCGACGACGGGCAGGCGGCCAACCAGCAGCTGGTAGCGTCCGGTCAGTCAGAGAAGCGCGGCAAAGGTTGGTTGCGGGGGCGGAAGGGCTGATCCACATGGTCGGTGCAGACGACGCGAAGATCGCTGAACTCGTTCGCACTGTGCTCCATGCAGTCGACTTGCGGCTGGAGCAGGTGCGCGCCGACGTGCACGCACTGGCGGCAGACGTGGAGCGCCGACACGCCGAGGTGCTGCACTTGGTGAGCGACCTGGACGGGCGCCTGGCAGCCCGCCCCGATTCGGCGGCCACGGGTGGAAGCGATCCACTCGCGTCACGAATGGAGCAGGCGACGCAAGTGCTGCTGGAACGCATCGAGGCGTTGCACCAGCGCAACACCATCGCGACGAACGAACGGTTCACCCAGGTGAGCGCAGAGATCGACCAGATCCGGGGCTCCAACATCTCCGCTCCGTTGTCGGTCCCCGCCACCCAGCGGATCACGCCGTTGCAGCCTTCGGTGCCGGCATCCCTCACCGGGGCCACGTTGCACGGTTCGCCGCCGCCTCCCGCTCCCCCGTCGTCGACGCTGCTCGCCGACATGGCGTCGATGTCGGCTCCGCTGCGCACGAGCCCCGCTCCGATGGGCCCCGTGATCGAGCCGATCGCCGCGGCGCGCGCGGCCCCGTCCGACGGCGCGCCCGCTGCGGAGCAGTTCAGCACGTACAACGGCGGCGAGGACACGATCGACCTCGATCGCCTCGGCGACCTGCTGGCCGAACGGCTCGCGCACCTGAAGCTGCCCAGCAAGGACTGACCGCCGCCACTCCGGCGAGCGGCGCCCCTGCGTAACGATCGCGGCGGCGAGCGTGGGTACGGTGGCCGCATGGGTGTGCGCCTGGAACCGGCCGACGAGTACATGCACCAGCTGGGTCCGGAACCCAACTTCAACGAGAGCATGTACATCAACTGCTTCGACCCTGCCCAGCAGGTGGGCGGCTGGTTCCGCATGGGCAACCGCGCCAACGAGGGCTACGCGGAGATGACGGTGTGCCTGTACCTGCCACCCGTTGCCGGTGCGCCGCGCCGCAGCGTGGCGTTCATGTACAAGCGGCCGGTGATCACGACCAACGACGCACTCGACGCCGGCGGGCTGACGTGGACGATGGTGACCCCGTTCGAGGAACTGCGCATCGACTACACGGGCAAGGTGGTGCTGCTCGACGAACCCGAGCAGATGGCCAACCCGAAGCAGGCGTTCACCGACAACCCCTACGCGGAGTGCGAAGTGCACCTGACCTTCACCGGGCAAGGGCGGGCCAGCATGTTCGGTGGCGAGCCCGACACACCGCACGAGGCGCCCGGCGAGGAGTTCGCGAAAGGCCATTACGAGCAACTGGTGCGCGCCGCCGGCACGGTGCGGGTTGGCGATCGCGAATGGCAGGTCGAGGGTCACGGCCTGCGCGACCACTCGTGGGGCCCGAGGTACTGGCAGGCGCCGTGGTACTACCGCTGGCTGACCGCCAACGTGCACGACGACTTCGGGTTCATGGCCAGCCGCGTCGCCAAGAAGGACGGGCCGGGCACGCGCGGCGGCTTCGTGTGGGAGCGGGGCGAGATGCACTACTGCGACGAGGTGCAGATCGCCACTGCCACCCGCGGAGACGAGCACTACCACCAGCGCGTCGAGGGCCTCCTGCGGTCCACCCGGTCGGGCCGCGAGTGGCGATTCACGGGCGACGTCATCGACCTGATCCCATTGCGCAACCGCCGGCAAGACCCCGAGGGCCACTGGCTGCTCACCCGCATCAGCGAGGGCATGACCCGCTGGACGGTGCAGTCCGGCCCGTTCGAGGGCAGCGTCGGCTACGGCCTCAGCGAGTACCTCGACCAGATCGTCGACGGCACGCCGGTGGGCCTGGCGGAGTAGCCGCACCACCAGCACCACCAGCACCACCAGCACCACCAGCGGCGCCGGCGGTGACTCGGCGCGGCGGCGCTGCGCTCACTCCAGTGCTGGGAAGGCGAGGAAACGGGCGGCCACCTCGCCGTCGCCGACGACGTCGATCGCCGCGACGGGCAGCCGGCGCCACAGCACCAGCAGCAGATCGCTGGCCGCACCACGCAGCGCGCAATCGCCCTTCGCGTGCTCGCGGGCGACCGCGTTGGTACCGTCGGGCTGCGGGCGCACGGTCCACTCACCGGCCACGTCGGTGCAGTGCAGGTGCACCGAACCACCCGCCGGCTCGGCACCGTCGCGGCCTTCGAGGAAGTACTGCAGGAACTCGTCGATGCCGTCGCTGGCCAACTCGGCCTCGATCGCCGGGTCGCGCCCGGCAGCCTGCAGCGCGTCACTGCAGTGCACGGCAGTCTCCTGCGCCATGCGGCGAACCACCCAGCCGGCCGAGTGGTCGCTGGTCCACGTCCAGTTGTCCTGATCGAACGGGGCGCCACTGAGCACGGCGATCGTGGCGGCCAGGCCGGCTCGGTAGAACGCCGACAGTTCGGCGTCGGACGGGCGCGAGGGCGGCTCGTGACCCTCCCAGGTGTCGCGCTGCTCGGCCACGACGGTGCGCCAGAAGTGGTGCACTTCGGCCAGGTGCCACATCAGGTCGGCCACCGACCAGCCCGGGCATGCCGGCACTGCCGCGTCCGGCCCGGCAGCCTCGCAGGCTTCGGCGAAGGTCGCCCCGTCGCGGGCAAGGGCGGTCAGCAGCGGTTCACGTTCCATGCAGCGATGCTGCCACACGGCAGCTGCACACGGCAGCCGGGGTTCAGGGGGCGAGCAGGGCTCCGGCCAGCTCGCGCCACTCGGCCATCGGCAGCGCCCGCAGGTCGTCCGGCAGCACCTGCACGGCCACATGGTCGGCCCCGGCCGCGAGGTGCGCGTGCACACGGGCCACGATGTCGTCGGTGGAACCCCACGCCACGATCGCGTCGACCAGCCGGTCGCTGGGGGCACGAAGTACGGGTGCGCGCCGAGGCCGCGCTGGGCCGAGAGCCGCAGCATCTTCGGGCCCAACGCGGCCAGCACACGCTGCGGTTGCGTGGTGGGCGCGGCGGCGTAGCTGAGGCCACGGTCCATGGCGTCGAGGTAGGCCACCATCGTGCTGTACGGCTTGTCGTACGTCGCGCCGTGCACGCCCTCCACCATCGGCTGGTGGCTGACACCCAGGCCCAGCAGGAAGCGGTCGGGGAAGGAGCTACCGTCATCGGCCATGCCAGCACCTGCAGAGCTCAGCCATCACGCCGCGATCGCCGAACGAATCATCGGCAACATCGTGCAGGCATCCGGCCCGGCCGTGTCGCCCGACGGCCGCCAGGTGGCATTCGTGGTCACTCGCGTCGACATGCCGAAGAACAAGTACTTCTCGCAGGTGTGGCTGGCCGCAGCCGATGGCAGCACGCCGCCGCGCCCGATCACCGGCGGCGAGCACGACGGCTCACCGGTGTGGAGCCCCGACGGCGCCAGCCTGGCCTTCACCTCCCGGCGCAGCCTGAAGAAGGGCGACACCACGTTGCACGTGCTGCCCATCGGCACTGTCGGCGAAACCCGCACGGTCGCGACCATGGACGACGGCATCGGCGATGTCGCGTTCAGCCCCGATGGCGCCTGGATCGGCTTCACCAGTCGCACACGCCACGAGCGCTACTCGGCCACCGGCGCCGAGGACGGCGACGAGAGCTGGCAGGCGCCGCGCAAGATCGATCGCTTCTTCACCCGCCTCAACGGCGAGGGCTGGGTCTACGATCGGCCGACCCACGTGTACGTCGTGGCCGCCGACGGCACGGGCATGCCACGAAACCTCACCCCCGGCGAGTTCCAGCACAGCGAGGCCGCCTGGCTCGCCGACTCCAGCGGCATCGTCACCTCCGCGCAGCGCCACGACACGTGGGACCTCGACTTCGCCACCGACCTGTACGTCGTGCCGCTGCACGGCGAGATCGCCGCGCTCACCACCCGCACCGGCAACTACTTCGATCCGGCGGTGTCGCCCGACGGCACCAACGTCGCCTTCCTCGGCTTCGACGACGCCAGCACCTACCCGCAGAACGCCCGCGTCGGCGTGCTGCCCCTCGCCGCCGGCGACCAGCCAGGCCCGACAGCGCACCGATGGGTCAGCACCCTGCTGGACAGGACGTTCGAGACCACGGCGGGCGCGCAGGCACCCCAGTGGCTGGACAACGCCACGTTGGTGGGCAGCGCGGAAGACCGCGGCCAGACTCATCTGTGGCGAGTGCACACCGACGGATCGGCACCACAGGCGATCACCTCGGGCGCCATCACGGTGAAGTCGTTCGATACCGCCGGCGGCACCATCGCCTACTGTGCGGGTGCGGTTGACGAGCCGGCCGACGTGTTCGTCGTCGGCGCCGACGGGCCGCGCCGGCTGACCACGTTCGCCGCCACCTACGGCCACAAGGTGCAGCCGCTCGGTTGGGAGCGCTTCGCCGTGCCGTGCACCGATGGCAGCGGCGAGATCGACGCCTGGATCATGCGACCGGCCGGCTTCGACCCGGCCAAGCAGTATCCGGTGGTGCTCAACGTGCACGGCGGCCCGCACACGCAGTACGGCGAGACCTACTTCGACGAGGCCCAGTGCCAGGCCGCGGCCGGGTTCGTGGTGCTGATGAGCAACCCGCGCGGTGGCTCGGGCCGCGAGCAGGCGTGGGGTCAGGCGATCATGGGGCCGCAGCACCCGGTGGCACCCGGCAGCGGCTGGGGCGGTGTCGACGTCGACGACGTGATGGCCGTGCTCGACACCACGCTGGCCCGCTACCCGTTCTGCGACCCCGATCGCGTGGGCATGCAGGGCGGCAGCTACGGCGGCTACATGGCCACCATGCTGGCCGGCCGGTTCAGCAACCGCTTCAGGGCGATCTGCAGCGAACGCGCCGTCAACAACGTGCTCACCGAAGAGGTGAACAGCGACATCGCCACCATCTTCCGCGTCGAGCACGGGCCTACCCACATCGACCATCCCGAGGAGTACGAGCGGCTGTCGCCGATCCAGTACGTCCGCGACATCGCCTGCCCTGTTCTGATCGTCCACAGCGAGGACGATCTGCGCTGCCCGATCAACCAGGCGGAAGAGCTGTTCGTGGCGCTGCGCCTGCTGGGCAAGGACGTCACGTTCTACCGCTTCCCCGGCGAGACCCACGAGCTGTCGCGCAGCGGCTCGCCCGTGCACCGCCGCATGCGCGCGGAGATCATCCTCGACTTCTTCGCCCTGCACCTGCGGCCCTGACGGGCCTCACGCCATGCGGCGCGGTGCGACTGCGCGCGCCGTTCAGCCCTCGGCGAGCCAGGCATCGATCAGCTTGCGGGCGATGCTGATGCGCGGCGGGATGTTGGGCAGGTCGTCGCGGCGGAACCACTGGGCATCCAAGATCTCCGTCGGGTCACACACGATCTCGCCCGACACCCACTCGGCACGGAACCCGATCATCAGGCTGTGAGGGAACGGCCACGGCTGGCTGCCCTGGTACAGGGGGGTGGCCACCTCGACGCCCACCTCCTCGCGCACCTCGCGGATGACCGACTGCTCCAGCGACTCGCCCGGCTCCACGAAGCCGGCCAGGCAGCTGTACATCGGGGCACGGAACTGCACCCCACGAGCCAGCAGCGCCTCGTCGCCGCGCGTGACCAGCGTGATCATCGCCGGCGCCAGACGCGGGTAGGCCAGCAGGCGGCAGACCGGGCAGTGCATCGAGCGGTCGTTCACCGACGGCTCGGTGGCCGCGCCGCAGCGACCGCAGAATCGGTGGGTGCGCGCCCATTCGGTGAGCTGCACGGCCCGGCCGGCGATGGCCCACTCGGCCTCCGACGTACGGCCATGAAACGAGTACAGGTCGGCGGCGGTGCCATACGAGGGGTCTTCCCCGTTGGGGACGTCGACGGCCCACCACGCCTCCTCGCCCAACACCCCCAAGAAGTGGCGCTCCCATCCGTCGTCGGCCGGCCGGTCGTCGACGAACACGGTGGCACCGATGACGTGGATGAAGCGATGCACGGCCACGTGGCCGGGCGGAACCAGGGCGGGGTTGAACTCCGTCATGCCCGCCACCGTAGGCGATCACCTGGCCGGGCCCGACTCTGAGCGACACCGACGTCCTGCCTAGGCTGGCCGCATGACCAATGTTGTGATCGTCGACGCCGTCCGCACCCCCATCGGGAAGCGCAACGGAGGCCTGGCCACCCTGCACCCCGCGCAGGTGCTCGCCAACGTGCAGCGCGCGCTCATCGAGCGCAGCGGCATCGACCCGGCCGAGGTCGGCCAGATCGTGGGCGGTTGCGTCAGCCAGGTGGGCGAGCAGTCGTTCAACGTCACCCGCACCGCATGGCTCAGCGCCGGGCTGCCGATGAGCGTGGCCAGCACCACCGTCGACACCCAGTGTGGCAGCAGCCAGCAGGCGACCAACCTGGCCACGGCGCTGGTGGGCAGCGGCGTCGTCGACGTGGCCGTCGCCTGCGGCGTGGAGCTGATGAGCCGAGTGCCGATCGGCAGCAACAGCAACAAGAAGCTGGGCCTCGGCGTGCCGATCCCCAAGACCTACTTCGACCAGTACGAGTTCACGTCGCAGTTCGAGGGCGCCGAGCGCATCGCCGACCTCTACGGCATCACCCGTGACGACACCGACGGCCTGGCGTTCGCCAGCCAGTCGCGTGCTGCCCAGGCGTGGGCCGAGGACCGCTTCGGCGGCCAGTACATCACCATCGAGGCCCCCGACCGCGACGAAGAGGGCAACCTTCTCGACACGTTCCACACGGTGGCCCGCGACGAGGGCATCCGCGAGACCACGCTGGAGAAGCTGGCCACACTGAAGCCGGTGGGCCGCGAGAACGGCGTGCACACCGCCGGCAACAGCAGCCAGATCAGCGACGGTGCCAGTGCCGTGCTGATCATGACCGAGGAGAAGGCTGCCGCGCTGGGCCTCACGCCCCGCGCCCGCATCGTCGACACCTGCCTCGTCGGAGTGGATCCGGTGCTGATGCTGACCGGCCCGATCGATGCGACGCAGAAGATGCTGACCCGCACCGGCCTGTCGATCGACGACATCGACACGTTCGAGATCAACGAGGCCTTCGCCTCGGTCGTACTCGCATTCCAGAAGGCCGTCGGCGCCGACCCGGCGAAGGTGAACCCCAACGGCGGCGCGATCGCCCTCGGCCACCCGTTGGGCGCAACCGGCGGCTTCCTGCTGACCAAGGCGCTGTACGAACTGGAGCGCACGGGCGGCCGCTACGGCCTGGTCAGCATGTGCTGCGGCGGCGGAATCGGCACCGGCACCATCATCGAGCGCCTCTAGTCTCACCAGCGCCCAACGACGACGTCTGCGAACTCATCACCCGAACAGGTGCGGCAATCGTCTCGGAAGCCGGGACAATCCGGCCCGAGAAGCAGGAATGGGACGGATCAGCCCGAGAAGCGCGAGAGCAGCGTCGAACCCCCGTCACGGAGCGGCGTCGCAACCCAGACGCCGAGCAACGCACCGACTGTCACACGCTTCCGATAGAACGGGCGGCGTGCACAGGTGGATGTGGGTGGCGGTCGTGCTCGTGGCGTGCGCCGGCGCGCCCGGCGGGTCGCAGCCTGCGGGCACGGCCGGCGTCCTCACGCCCAATGCCACGCTCGTGCGGGTGGTCGACGGCGACACGATCGACGTGCGCATCGACGGCACCGAGGAACGGGTGCGGCTGATCGGCATCGACACGCCGGAGACGAAGAAGCCCGACACCCCGGTGGAGTGCTTCGGCCCGGAGGCCACCGCGTTCACCACCTCGCTGCTGCCCGAGGGCATCGCCTTGCACCTGGAGCGCGACGTGGAGGCCCGCGACGCATACGGCCGGCTGCTGGCCTATGCCTACCTCGCCGACGGCACGTTCGTGAACCTGGAGATCGCCCGCCAGGGATACGCCCAGCCGCTGACCATCCCACCCAACGTGGCCCACGCCGACGAGTTCGTGGCCGCCGCCCGCGCGGCGGAAGCTACCGACGTGGGCCTGTGGGGTGGGTGCAGCGGGTAGCGTGCGGGCCGTGAGCGACGTCGCCGAACACACTCTGGCCGAACGACTGGGGTACACCGCCGACACCCGCCTGGTGATCATCTCGTGCGACGACCTGGGCAGCTGCCACGCCGCCAACGAGGGCGTGTTCGATGCACTGCACCACGGCGTGGCCACCTGCGCCAGCCTGATGGTGCCCGCACCATGGGCGCGCGACGCCGCGCTGCGGGCCGACCCCACCGACGACATCGGTGTGCACCTCACGCTGAACTGCGAGCACGCGGCCTACCGGTTCGGCCCCATCACCCACGCACCCAGCCTGCTGTCGGGCGAGGGCGGCTTCCCCCGCGAGGTCGACGACCTGTGGCAGCACGCCGACCCGGCGGAGGTGCTGCGCGAGTGCCGCGCCCAGATCGAACGGGCGATGGCCTGGGGCATCGACGTCACCCACCTTGCCCCGCACCTGTCGGCCATCACCCTGCGCCCCGAGTTCTTCGACGTGTACCTGGAGCTGGCCTGCGAGTTCGTGCTGCCCATCAGGTTGCCCAGCACCATCAGCGCCGAGCAAGCAGGCTTCCCGTTCCGCCGGCTGGCCGCCGAAGAGGGCGTGCTCTTCCCCGACCACTTCGACCACGACTGGCGGGCGGGCAGCCGCGAGCGGGTCTACGACGCGGTGCGCAACCTGCCCGCGGGTGTCACCGAGATCCACGTGCAGCCGGTGATCGACACCCCCGAGGTGCGGGCCATCACCGACTCCGCCGCGCTGTGGATCGACGATCACGAGCTGGTCACGGCCGACGCCACCCTGCGCACCCTGCTGGTGGAATCGGGCGCGGTACCCATCGGGTACCGGGCGCTCAGGAACGCGATGCGAGCCGGCTGATCGCCGCCGCTGCCGAGCCGTCCGAGAACGCGGCGAACAGTGGCCCGGTGGGCCCGGTGTTCTTCAGTCGGCCCTGCATGAACGCCACCTCCGGCCGCAGGGCCGCATCGGCGGCGCCAACGCTGACCACCACCGGCGCGTCGTCGGGGCCCTCGACCGCTTCGTCGTTCTTGCCGAACGCCACCCGGTACTGCACGGTGCTCATCGGTGCGTCTCCGCCTGCACGCGAACGCCGGCGAACAGGTCGTCTTCCAACGCTCCCTCTGCGGGCTCGCCCACCAACGAGCGGGCAAGGATCCAGTCTTCCCACGGGTACACCCCGGCCAGCTGCTCGTCGCTGAGCCCGAACCACCAGGGCTCGTTGGGGTCGACCTGGGTGGCGTGCGCCCGCAGTGCGCCGCTGCGCGCCCACAGGAAGTCGCCGATCTCGATGCGGGTGGTGATGCGGTGGTCGTGGCCCGGCCGATCGAGCCAGTCCTGCTCGTAGGGCGACTCGCCGCGGTGCTTGATCATGCCCTCGTGCACGGCCATCAGCCGGGCCTTCGACCAGACCGTGTAGTACAGCTTCAGCGGCTGCCACGGCGCGCCCAGCTCGGGGTACCACGACGGATCGCCAGCCCGCTCGAACGCCGGCAGCGAGATGTCGTGCACCTTCAGGTGGTCGGGGTGCAGGTAGCCGCGCTGGTCGTCGCCGTAGGTGATGATCACCTGCGGGCGCTCGCGGCGGATGATGACCACGAGCCGGCCGACCGCCTCGTCGAGCGGGGCCATGTGAAAGCACTCGGGGTGCTGGTTCGGGGGTGTGTCGGGCATGCCCGAATCGCGGTAGCCCAGCATGACCACGTCGTCGAACCCGATGATCTCGGCCGAGCGGGCCAGCTCGGCCGGCCGCAACGAAGCCAGCAGCGCCTTCTCCTGCTCGGGCGTCAGGCCGTGGAACGGCTGACCCGGCTCGCGCAGACCGGGGTTCTGCAGGTCGCCTTCCTCGCCGCCGGTGCAGCACACCAGCACCGTGCGCACCCCTTCGGCGTGGTACTTGGCCAGCGTGGGCGCACCCTTCGACGCTTCGTCGTCGGGGTGGGCGTGCAGGGTGAGCATGCAGAGGCGCTGTGGATCCACACGTTGCACGTTACCCCTGTGTGCTCGGCCTGCACCCGGGCCGGTTCGGCCCTGCTCCTTCTTCCGCGTCGCCGCTGCGTAGGCTGCTGGCCGTGCGACGAGCAGCCCTCTTCACCATGTTCGGTCTGTCGCTCCTGGTCGCGGGGTGCCGTCACGACGGCCGCACCCTGCGCGAGCCGGGCCCCGACCAGACCGCATCGATCTCCGTACCCCCGCCTGAGACGACGATCCTCGGCCTCGATCCCGACCTGACGTCCATCGACCCGGCCGACACCATCGCCGGCAGCGGGTCCACGACCACCCTGCCGCCCCCCACCGTGTTGGGCATCACCGCGCCATGGCGCGACGGGGCGCCGATCGACGCCCGCTACACCTGCGACGGGCTGAACGTGGCCCCTGCGCTGTCGTGGGACATCGCCCCGGTGGGCACCGTCGAGATCGCGATCACGATGACCGATCTCGACGCTCCCGACTTCGCTCACTGGGTGATGGCCGGTCTCGAACCCCAGCTGGTCACGATCAACGAGGCCACCGTGCCCATCGGCGCCTATCAGGCCACCAACGGCGTGGGGGCCATCGGGTACACCGGGCCGTGCCCGCCTGCGGGTTCGGCGCATGCGTATGTCATCACGGTGCACTATCTTGGCGCGAAGACCGACCTCGACGACGGTTCACCGTCAGTTCAGCTGACGGCGGAGATCACGGCCGCGGAAATTGCATCGGCCGAGGTCGACGGCACCTTCAGTCGGGGCTAGTTGCAGCCGATACACACTGAGCACACACACAGACATCTGAAGGACGGCGGACATCAACGAGTTGCTCTCTACGCTGCCGGTGGGCCTGTTCCAGGCCGACCGCGATGGACGCGTCATTGCGGCCAACGCAGCGTTCTTCGCGCTCGTCCAAGGTTCGTCGGGCTCATCCATCGGGGTGCCGGCCTGGGCCAACGCCCACCCCGGCGACCGGGCATCGGCCGAGCTCACGTGGCGTCGTGCCGTGGAGAGCGACGAGAACGCCCAGCTGGAGTTCCGCGTCTGGCACGGTGCCGGCAACATGACCTGGGTGCGGCTCGACGCCCGCCCCGTCATCGACTCGCTCGACCGCATCGTGGGCTACGGCGGGACAGCGCTGGACTGCACCGACAACGTCACCCGCCAGCAGTTGCTGGAGCGCCTGCTGGGCGTGGTGGGTGCCACCGACGACGCCGTGCTGATCCTCGACCGCAACGGCTCGCCGGTGTACACCAACGAAGCCGCCCGCCGCATGTTCGGCGTAGCCGACGAGCTGGATCTCATCCGCGACCCGGCCGCCCGCGGCCTGCTGCAGGCCATCCGCGACCAGGTGCCCCGCGAGGTGATGGCCAGCAGCACCAGTTCCAGCTGGTCGGGTGAGGTCGGCTTCCGCGGCCCCGACGGCCTGGAGCGCACGCTCGACATCGACCTGCTGCTGCACCGCTCGCACGACGGCCTGGTGGAGTACTGGGGTGGTGTCGCCCGCGACATCACGGCAACCAAGCACCTGCAGAGCGAGCTCACCCGCCAGGCCAACCACGACCCGCTCACCGGCCTGCCAAACCGCCTGCTGCTGCTGCGCACGGCCGCCGACGCACTGGACCGCATCCGGGGCACGCGCAGCAACGTGGCCATCCTGTTCGTCGATGTCGACCGCCTGAAAGACGTCAACGACACGGTCGGCCACGAGATCGGCGACGGACTGCTGGCACAGGTCGCGCACCGCATCTCGCACGCCACCCGTCCCTCCGACGTCGTGGCCCGCATCGGCGGCGACGAGTTCGTCGTGCTGTGCGACGGCAACATCGACGAGCACACCGCACTCGATCTGGCCGAGCGCGTCCGCCACGGCCTCAGCGGCCGCATCATGGTGCAGGGGGTGGAGGTCGAGCTGTCGGTCAGCATCGGCGTGGCCGTCAGCATCCCGGCGCACATGGACGGGGTCAGCAGCCAAGACGCCGCCGTCGAACTGCTGCGCAACGCCGACATCGCGATGTACCAGGCCAAGCGCCGAGGCCGCTCGCGCAGCGAGTTGTACACCGAGGCGATGCGCGCCGAATCGCGCAAGCACAAGCAGCTGGCCAACGAGCTCGAGCGGGCACTGGCTGCCGGTCAGCTGCGGCTGGCCTACCAACCCATCATCTCCACCCACAGCACGCGCGTGGCAGGCGCCGAGGCACTACTGCGTTGGGACCACCCCGAGCGCGGCACCCTGCTGCCCGCCCAGTTCCTGCACCTGGCGGAAGAGTCGGGCGTCATCGTCCCCATCGGCGACTGGGTCATCCGCCAAGCGTGCCTCGACACGCGCGCATGGCTCGATTCGGGTCTGGTCGACCGTGGGTTCAGCGTGCACATCAACGTCGCCGCCCGCCAGCTGGCCGAAGGCACGTTCGTCGAGCGGGTGCTGGCCACGGTGCGCCAGATGGAGCTGAACCCGCACCAGCTGACGCTCGACTTCGACGAGGAGACGCTGAACGACCGCCAGCCGGGTACGTTGCGCTCGATGCAGGCGTTGCGCCGCTTCGGCGTGCAGCTCGCACTCGACCGGTTCGGCACCGGCATCTCGTCGCTCACCGCACTGCGCACCTGCGAGGCCGATGTGCTGAAGCTCGACGGCACCGTCGCGCGCATGCTGGGCACCAGCGGCGACGACGACCCGATCGTGCGCGCCATCATCCAGCTGGCCCACGCGCTCGACATGCAGGTGGTGGCGGAGTGGGTCACATCGGCCGACCAGCTGCGCCGCCTGCGCGTGCTGGGCTGCGACCTGGTGCAGGGCCACCTGCTGGGCGAGCCCACCGCCGCCGACCTGTTCGGCAGCCGAGCCAGCCGCTGAGCCGGCACCACGCCTCGTACACTCGCTCGCGTGAACGACCAACTGGCGAACGTGCTGACGTTCGCAGTGCTGGGCGTGATGGGCGTGCGGCTGGTCACAGGGCTGCGGCACTCGCGCACGTTCGAAGGCCGGTCGCTGGTGGTGGAAGTGCTGCACCGCATCCGCCTGCGGCACGTGTGGCCGGTGCCGTTGCTGCTGGCCGCGGTGATCGCGCTGGCGACGGCGCTGATGATGGTGCCCGGCCTGGACTGGGGCTGGTGGACCGAGCTCGGCGGCGCCGGCAACCCGGTGTTCGGCTCCAGCGACGCCACTACCGGCACGGTGTGGGAGTGGGTGATCCCGCTGGTGTTCATGTGCCTGCTGCTGCCGGCTCTGCCGCTGTTCGCGCATGCGGAAGAGCGCATCTTCAGGTCGGGTGCCGAGGGGTGGTCGCCGGCGCGGCGGGCGTTGAAGATCGTCCAGTTCGGCCTCATCCACGCGGTGATCGGCATCCCCGTCGGCGCCGCGCTCGCTCTGTCGCTGGGCGGCGCCTACTTCATGTGGGTGTACCTGCGGGCGTTCCATCTGTCGAACAGCCGGAGCGACGCGACGTTGGAGTCGACGGCCGCGCACACCGCCTACAACGGGCTGATCGTGGGACTGGTGGTCGTGGCCATCCTGGTCGACGCCGTCGTGTGAGATGGGCTGGCTAGCCTGACGCCGTGTCGTCGCCCGATTCGTCGCTGCCCCAGCCGCCCACCATGCCGCATTGCTACCGCCACCCCAACCGCGAGGCAGGGCGCAGTTGCACGCGCTGCGGCAGGCCGGCGTGCTCCGACTGCCTGGTGCAGGCCGCAGTGGGTTCGCACTGCCTCGACTGTGCGAAGGCGGCCCGGCCCGACGTGGCCACGCGGGCAAAGCTGGCATCGTCGAGCGTGCTCACCCCGGTGACGTACTCGATCATCGGCATCAACGTGGCGGTGTTCCTGTGGATGGCCGCCGCCGACTCGAACACGATGAGCGGCCGAGTCACCGAACTGCACGCCGACCTCGGCCTCAGCAAGCTCATCCTGCAGGGCCGCATCCTGGGGTTCGACCGGCTGCCGATCCCCGAGCACGAGTGGTACCGGTTGGTCACCTCCGGGTTCATCCACTTCGGTCTGTTCCACATCGCGATGAACATGCTGCTGCTGTTCCAGCTGGGCAACCTGGTCGAGCGCGCCCTGGGCGGCACCAGGATGGTGCTGATCTACGTGGCCAGCCTGCTGGCCGGCTCGCTGGGGGTGCTGCTGGTCGACAGCGGTGCCGGCGTCAGCGGTGGGGCCTCCGGCGCAGTGTTCGGGCTGATGGCAGGCGCCGCGGTCGGGCTGCACCGCCGAGGCGTGAACGTGTTCAGCACCGGGATCGGCACCACCCTGCTGCTGAACATCGTGCTGACGTTCACGATCTCGGGCATCTCCAAGGGCGGCCACGTGGGCGGCGCGATCGGCGGAGCGATCTGCGGCTTCGTGATGCTGGCCCCCGGCTGGAAGCCGCTGCCGAAGTGGGCCACGTACGCCACGCCCATCGCCGTCGCGTTGGTGGCACTCGTCGGCTCCGTCGCCATCGTCGGCTGACGGCCGGGCGGTCTGACGGGTCGAGTCGCGGCGGGAGCCGGCCCGGGGCGGTTGCGGGGCGGTTGCGGGGCGGTTGCGGGGTGGGGCGGTTGCGGGGTGGGGCGGTTGCGGGGTGGGGCGGTTGCGGGGCGGGGTGGGCGGGG
>JAUSLQ010000170.1 GCA_030645675.1 Actinomycetota bacterium
GCCGACGCCCTGGCCAGCGAGAATTACCTGCGCGGCGGCACCGAAGACGCTGCGTCGCGTCTGCTGTACGAGGCCGAGCTGCAGGCCGTCAACAGCGGTCTGGTCACGTTGGGCAACCGTGTGCCGGCGGCCCAGGCGCAGCGGTTGGCCGAGGTGTCGGGTCAGCTGGGTGAGTATGCCGGCCTGGTCGAGCAGGCGCGGGCCAACAACCGGCAGGGCTACCCGGTGGGTGCGGCCTACCTGCGCACCGCCAACAGCGCCGCAGCCCAGATGACCACGGTGCTGCGCGAGGTGCAGGCCGCCCTTCGTCAGCAGGTGAACGCAGCCCTCGACCGCGCTGATACCGCTGGCATGTGGCTGCATCTGGTCGGGTGGCCACTGCTGCTGCTGCTTGCCGTCGGCGGCGGCTGGGTGGCGTTCCGCTTCCGTCGCCTGCTGAACGTGCCACTGGCCGCCGCGTTGCTGCTCACCCTGCTGGTGGTGGTCGTCGGTGGCACGATGCAGGGCGGATCGCTGGCCGATGCCGAGTCCGCCACCGCCGGCCCACTGCAGGCCGCAGATCTCGCATCGCAGGCGCGCGTCGCTGCGTTCGACGCGCACACGCAGGAGTCACTGGCTCTGATCAATCGCGGCAACGCCGACGAGAGCATGTGGTCGGCCGCCAGTGATGTGGTGGGCCTCGCGCTGGCTCAGCTGTGCGGCCGCAGCGATCAGTGCGACCTGCAGTCGAGCTACGACCAGTACGGGCGGACGCACCTCCAGGTTCGCGAGCTCGACGACAGTGGCGACTGGGACGCCGCCCGCGAGCTCAGCCTCGGCGACGGCAGCGAGGCGTTCGCCTCGTTCGCGTCCGACAGCAGCGATGTCGCTCAGGCGTTCACCTCCTCGGCCGTCAGCGAGCTGTCGGGCAGTGCGTCGGGGCTGGGCGGGCTGCGCGCCGTGGTCTTCATTGCCGGGCTGGTGGTGGCCGCGCTCGCCGTCGCCGGCTTCGGCCAACGCTTGCGGGAGTACCGATGAACCACCGACGCATCGCCCTGGTCGTCGCCGCCGTGCTGCTGGCCGGCGCGTGTTCCGGTGGCGAGCGGCTGCCCGCCGCGGTTGCCGCGCCGGCGACGACGGAACCCGCCGAAGCGCCCGGCATCCCGGAGTGCACCACCGCGGAGGCCGCTGCGATCGACCCGCTCGCCTCGTACGACCCGCTCGCCCAGCTGCCCGACCCGGGCGAGATGCCCGGCGGCAGCTCGATGGCCGACATCGTGGAGAGCGGCCGCCTCCGCGTCGGTGTCTCACCTGCCGACCTGCTGTTCGGCTCGCGCAACCTGGCGTACGACCCCGATGGCACCAACGACGACGAACTGGCATTCGAAGGCTTCGACGTCGAGATGCTGAAGCAGGTGGCGTTCGCCCTGTTCGGGCCCGACGCCGACCTGCGCGACGTCATCGAGTTCGTGGCCATCCCGTACAGCCAGCGGCTGCCCAAGCTGATCACGGGCGAGGTCGATCTGGTGGCCCACACGATGACCATCAACTGCAAGCGCTGGAGGCAGATCGCGTTCTCCGCCGAGTACTTCCACGCCGGGCAGCGCATCCTGGTGGCGAAGGGATCGCCGTACGCCAGCATCCAGGAGCTGAACGCTGCCGGCGCCACGGTGTGCGTGCCTGCCGGCAGCACGAACCTCGACGAGCTGAACCGCAGCTACCTCGATGTGGTGCAAGACGTGCAGCCCGACATCAGCGACTGCCTCGTGCGCATGCAGCAGGGCAAGGTCGACGCGATCACCGGCGACGACACGGTGCTGGCCGGGCTGGCCGCGCAAGACCCCACCACCGTGGTGGTCGGCGAGCAGTTCACCGCCGAACCGTACGGCCTGGGCGTCAACGCCGAGCGGGTGGATCTGGTGCGGTTCGTCAATCGGGTGCTGGCCGACATGCTGGCCGACGGGCGGTGGGAGGCGAGCTATCGCAAGTGGCTGGTGCCTGCACTGACGCCCGACGTCGACCAGAACTTCCAGCCGCTGTACGGGAGGCCGGAGCCCTGATGGCGACCAGTGCCCGCCTGCCCACGGCCACCGAGCTGAACGCGCTGCTCGCCGATTGGAACGAGTGGGTGGCCGCGCGCACCGACGCGCTGCTGTCGCTGGAAGAGCGCGTGCGCACCGCTGGTGCAGGCAACGACGAGGCCGATGTGGCGGCGGCATTCGTGGCCCGCAAGGCACTTGCCGACCGCCTGGCCGCGGTGGCCGCTACCGCGCTGCGCGATCGAAACGCGGCGGCCGCGCTGGCCGTCCAGCCGATCACCGACGACCTGGGCCAGGTGGTGGGCACCGATCTCGCCGATGCCGCCCGCCTGCTGGACGCCGTGCTGCAGCAGGTGGAGCAGCGCGTGGCCGCTCGTGAAGGCGCGCAGGCCGCGGCGGCGCACGCGGCCCAGCAGGCCGACGCCGATCTGGTCGTCGCCGCCCGCTTGGCCACGGCGCTGGGGATGCAGGTGAACCACGTCGCCGAGCTGCGCGATCGGCTGACGGCCCGACGCGATCTGGCCGACGTGGCCACCGAAGCCGCCACCGTGCGCACCAGCCTGGAAGCCGCCGACCGGGCGCGCACCGCGCTGCTGACCCAGTGGGCGGCCCTGCCCGATCGGTTGCAGCGGCTGGCGGCCGACGAGCAGCGCGTGCGCGAGCTGGCCCAGCGCTGCCGTGAGAAGGTGCTGCAGGCGCCCCCGCTGGCCGTGCCCTCGGCAGCGGCACTCGACGCCGACGTGGCGGCGGCCGGCGCGGTGGAAGGGCTGCCCTGGGTGACGGCCAGGGGTCGCGTCTCGCCGGTCCTGACGAAGGCCGATCGTGTGGCAGCCGCGCTGGCGGAGGCCGAGCGACGGTTCCGTGCGGCGCTGGATCGGCGCGACGACCTGCGCGGCCTGCTGCAGTCGTTCGCCGACAAGGCCTCGACCAGGGGAGTGCTGGAAGACGCCCAGCTCGGCCCGCTGTACCAGCAGGCCAAGGCGGTGCTGTGGGCAGCACCGTGTGATCTGGTGGCCGGTGGGGAACTGGTGGAGCAGTACATGGCAGCGGTGAACGCGAAGGTGGCCGGATGAGGTGCGCACAACCAGGGTGTGAGGGTTCGATCCTCGACGGCTACTGCGACGTGTGCGGCCTGGCCGCGGTGCCCGGCAGCGTCGTGTCGGGCAGTGTCGTGTCGGGTCCGGTCGTTGCGGGTAGTGGCGCCACAGGGGGTGCGGCCAGCACGCGCTCGGGCACCGCGTCCAGCCGCCTCGGTACCGTGCCACTCGGCTCGGCGCGCACCACCACCGGCGGCTCCCGCCCCACCCGCCGTCTCGGCGGTGGCGCCCAGACGTCGCGCCTCGGCGCCGGCCTCACGCATGTGCCGCCGATCCCCGAGGTGGATCCGCGGCAGAGCCTGATGAACCCGCCGGCGGTGGCGGAGGAGAAGCGTTACTGCAGCGTCTGCCAGGCGCCGGTCGGCCGCTCGCGCGAGGGCTCGCCCGGGCGCAGCAAGGGTTTCTGCGCCAAGTGCCGCACCCCGTTCGACTTCGAGCCCAAGCTGGCGGCCGGCGACCTGCTCGGTGGCCAGTACGAGGTGGTGGGCCGCCTGGCCCACGGCGGTATGGGCTGGATCTACCTCGCCCGCGACCGCAACGTGAACGACCGCTGGGTGGTGCTGAAGGGTCTGCTGAACGCCGGCGACCCCGACGCGTCGCGCGCTGCGGTCGCGGAGAAGCAGTACCTCGCCGAGGTGGAGCACCCGCTGATCGTCGAGATCTACAACTTCGTCACCTCACCCGACGGCAACAGCTACATCGTGATGGAGTACGTCGGTGGCCGCTCGCTGAACAACATGTTGAAAGACCGGATGAAGGCCAACAACGGCCTGTTCTCGGCGATCCCGGTCGACCAGGCGATCGCCTACATCGTCGAGATCCTGCCGGCCTTCGGCTACCTGCACTCGCTCGGGCTGCTGTACTGCGACTTCAAGCCGGCCAACCTGATCCAGGTGGGCGACAGCATGAAGCTGATCGACCTGGGCGGAGTGCGCCGCATCGACGACGACCAGTCGCCGATCTACGGCACCGTCGGCTTCCAGGCGCCGGAGGTGGCGGCCGAGGGCACCACCATCGCCAGCGACATGTACACCGTGGCCCGCACCCTGGCGGTGCTGATCTTCGAGTTCAAGGGCTACCAGTCGCAGTACGAGACCTCGCTGCCGGGAGCCGACGAGGTGCCACTGTTCCATCAGTTCGACTCGCTGTACCGCTGGCTGCTGAAGGGCACCGCGGCGCGTCCGGAAGACCGCTTCCAGAGCGCCGACGAGATGCGCGAACAGTTGCTGGGCGTGCTGCGCGAGGTGTCTGCCGCGGCCGGGGTAGGGGCGGTCACCCGCAGCACTCCTTCGCACCTGTTCCTGGCCCCTGCCGCCATCGCCGACCAGCTCAGCTGGCGCGACCTGCCGCGGCTGACGGTCGACAGCTCCGACCCGATGGCCGCGTGGCTGGCCGGTGTCACCGCCGACCAGCCCGCAGCCCGCTTCCTCGCGCTGAAGGGGGCCGCACAGCAGACCGTTGCCGTGCTGGCCGAACAGGCCGACGCCGCGCTGCGCTCCGAACAGGTGCCCACGGCAGAAGGCATCGCGCATCGGATCCTCGAAGCCGACCCATGGGAGTGGCGTGGCGTGTGGCTGCAGGGTCTGGCCGCGCTCAGCCGTGGTGACCACGTCGCCGCCGTGGCGGCGTTCAACGCGGTGTACGGCCAGCTGCCTGGCGAGCTGGCGCCGAAGCTGGCGCTGGCCGTGGCGTGCGAGGCGGGTGGCGAGCCGGCGGTTGCCGAGCGCATGTACACCACCTGCGCCCGCACCGACTCCGCGTACGTGGCCGCGGGCCTGTTCGGCCTGGCGCGTGTGGCTGCTCGCAACGGCCAGCGTGATGACGCGCTGGCTGCCCTGGACCGCATTCCGCCCACCAGCCGTGCGTTCGGCGACGCCCGCCGGGCGCGGGCGCTGCTGCTGGCTGCCACGATCGACCCCGACCACGCGCTGGCCGACCTGGCGCTGGCCGCCGGCGAGCTGGAGCAGGCCACGATGCAGCCGGTCGAACGGGCCGACCTGCGCATCCGCCTGATGGAGAGCGCACTGCAGTTGGTGCGCGCGAAGGGGCCGCAGACCGGTGTGCACATCGGCACCGTGCCGGCCGTCGAGCTGCCGTTGCGCCGTGCACTGGAGTCGGCGTATCGCGACGCGGCGCGCCTGGCCCCCGACAGCCGTCAGCGGGTGGCCCTGGTGGACAAGGCCAATGCCGTTCGACCACGCACGCTGGTATGAGCGACATCGGCACGGATTGCCCGAGCTGCAGCGGACCGATCGTGATCGGCGACGCGTTCTGTGAGAGCTGTGGTGCCACCTTGGCCGAGGGTGCGCCGGACGCGGGCGCGGCCGAGTCCCCCACTGCCGAGATGCCGGTGCCGACCGTGCCGCCCGCGACCGTGCCGCCCGCGACGACCGTGTCGCCGGCCCCCGGGGCGCTGCCGGCCTGCCGCCAGTGCGGGGGCGACGTGCTCGACGACGGGTTCTGTTCGCAGTGCGGCCAGAAGGCGCCCACCGTCCGCGACCACTGGCAGGAGTCGCCCGTGGACTGGGTGGCCGGGGTGTGCGACCGCGGCATCGCCCACGCCCGCAACGAAGACGCGATGGCGCTGGCCGGGCTGGCCGACCGTTCGCTGGCGGTGCTGGTGGTGTGCGACGGCGTGACCTCCGCACCCGACAGCGACCGCGCCGCACTGGCGGCAGCGCGCGACGCCTGCGCCACCCTGGTCGGCACGCCATCAGCTGCCAGCCAGGCCGCCGCCGCGATCATCTCGCACTGGAGCGCTGCGCTGGTGCGGGCGTGCGCCGACGGCAATGCCGCTGCTGTGGGCGTGGCTCGTTCTCTGGGCAACCCCAGCGAGCCACCGTCGTGCACGTTCGTGGCCGCGGTGGTGCAGGGCTCGGTGGTGACCATCGGCTGGTGTGGCGACTCGCGTGCGTACTGGCTGCCCGACGAGGGCGAGGCAGTGCAACTGATGCGCGACCACTCGTTGGGCACGGAGATGATGCGCGACGGGATGAGCCGCGCGCAGGCCGAGGCCGACCCCACGAGCCACACGATCACCCGGTGGCTCGGCGCCGATTCGTTCGACCCCACCCCAGAGGTGAACAGCTTCCAGGTGGCGTCGCCAGGGTGGCTGCTCGTGTGCAGCGACGGCCTGTGGAACTATGCCTCGCTGCCGGTGGCCCTGCAGTCGCTGGTGCACGAGCACGTGGCCGGTGGCCGCACCACCCCGCTCGCGATCGCCGACGCGCTGGTGGTCTGGGCGAACGAGCAGGGCGGGCACGACAACATCACCGCGGCGCTGGCGCGCGTCCAGCCCTCACTACGCTGAGCCGACGGAGGTTCCCCCAACATGGCCGAGTTCACGGCGGAAGTGTTCCAGAACGAGTTCCTCGCCGACGGTGCCACCGACGCGCACGCCGTCGTGTCGGTGTCGTGCCGTGGCGCCGGCAGGGCAGGTGTCTCCGGCGACGTGGCGGAGGTCATCATCGTCGACACCTCCGGCTCGATGGACATGCCGCCGAACAAGATCGCCGCTGCTCGTCGGGCCGCCAAGGTCGCGATCAACGAGATCGTCGACGGCGCGTGGTTCGCGGTGCTCAGCGGGCACAGCGTCGCGCAGATGGTGTACCCGTCGCACCCGGGCATGGCACGGATGACCGACGTCACGCGCGCCGAAGCCCTGCAGACCGTCGAACGCCTACGCAGCGGCGGGTCGACCGCCATCGGCTCGTGGATCAGCGCGGCGACCGAACTGTTCGCGCAGGCGCCCACCGCGCGGTGCCACGCGATCCTGCTGACCGACGGCAAGATCGAGGGCGAGCCGCCCGAGGCGCTGCCGGCGGCGCTGGCGGCTGCCTCGGGCCGCTTCCAGTGCGACTGCCGTGGCATCGGCAACGACTGGGTGGTCGACGAACTGCGCACCATCGCCACCGAGCTGATGGGCACGGTCGACATCGTGGCCAAGCCCGAGGAGCTGGAGGCCGACTTCGAGGAGATGATGCGCACCTCGATGAGCCGCGGCGTGCCCGACGCCCGGCTGCGCGTGTGGGCGCCGCAGGGCAGCGAACTGCTGTTCGTGCGGCAGGTGGCCCCAACAGTGGACGACCTCACCCCGCGCGGTGTGCAGACCGGCCCGCTGGTGCGCGAGTTCCCCACCGGCGCCTGGACCGACGAGGCCCGCGACTACCACGTGGCCGTGCGGGTGCCGGTGGCTCCCGTGGGCAACGAGCGCCTGGCCGCGCGCGTGGAGGTGGTGGTGAACGACGAAGTGTTCGCCAAGTCGTTGGTGAAGGCGGTCTGGAGCGCCGACGCCGACCTCACCACCCGCATCGACCCGGCGGTGGCGCACTACACCGGCCAGGCCAAGCTGGCCGACGCGATCCAGAAGGGCCTGGCCGCGAAGGCGTCGGGCGACGATCGCACGGCCACCGTGCTGCTTGGCGAGGCGGCCAAGCTGGCCCGTGAAAGCGGCAACGAGAACACCACCCGCCTCCTGGAGAAGGTGGTCGACGTGGTCGACGCCGACACGGGCACCGTGCGGCTGAAGCAGCAGGTCGACAAGAGCGACGAGATGGCGCTGGACACGCGCAGCACCAAGACCACTCGCATCCGGCGCGAGCCATGAGCACCGCCGCCTGTCCCAACGGCCACCAGAGCGCCGACCCCGAGTGGTGCGACACCTGCGGAGCCAAGATGAGCGGCCCCGCCGATCCTGCGCCGGTGGCCGCACCTGCCGGTGGCAGCACGGCCGGCCCGGCCGCCAACCCGGCCGCCAACCCGGCCGTCAACCCGGCCGCGGGCTCGCCGTCGGGGGGCACCACCGTCGCCTGCCCCCACTGCCACGAGGTGAACCCGGGCGACGCGCTGTTCTGCGAGGTGTGCGGCTACGACTTCACCACCGGCCAGGCCCCGCCGGCCTCACCCGCCGCAACAGCGGCCCAGCCGCCGGTACCGGTGTCGTCGGCAGTGCGCTGGATCGCAGTGGTCGAGGTCGACCCGTTGTGGTACTCGCTGAAGGGAGCGTTGGCCGACCAGCCGTGCCCGCCCGTGTCGTCGGCCACCGTCCCGCTCGCCAACCACACGGCCCTCGTCGGCCGCACCTCCGCATCGCGAGGTGTGCGCCCGGAGGTGACGCTCGACGCCGACACCGGTGTGTCGCGACGGCACGCCCAGTTCGTGCGCGACGGCGACGACCTGACCATCGTCGACCTGTCCTCCACCAACGGCACCTACGTGGTCGCGGCAGGCGAGCAGCCCGACGCGGCCACCGAGGCCATCACCGCCGGCGTGCCGCGGCAGTTGCACGACGGCGACCAGGTCTACGTCGGCGCCTGGAGCCGGCTGACCGTCCGCTCTGCCTGACCGTCCGCTCTGCCCGACCGTCCGCTCTGCCCGACCGTGCCGCCGGACTCAGGTGGCGGCCAGTGAGCACACCTCGGCGAAGCCGGCGCGCAGGCAGTCGGCCAGAACATCGGGATCGGGGATGGCGGCCGCATCCATGTTGGCGCCGATGCAGCACGTGCCGTCGTACGACATCAGCGTGACGTTGATTGCCGAGCCGGCGGTGGGGCCGAAGGGGAAGAAGCGCAGCACCCGCGTGCCTTCGAGCCAGATCGGCATCGGCACGCCGGGCACGTTGCTGGCCAGGAAGTCGACGCCCTTCAGCATGGTGCCGACGACGCCCCTGGGCATCAGGTTCAGCGCGCCGGCGATGGCCTCGGTGTGGTGCAGCGCCTTCTCGTGGCGGATGCCGTCGACCACGGCGTGGAGGTCGCGGATGCGCTCGGCCGGTGTGGCCTCGTCGACCGGCACCGTGAAGCGGGTGACGGTGACGTGGTTGCCGCCGGCCGGATCGTCGGCCGCCCGCTGGCTGATGGGCATCGCCACTCGCAGCTCGTGCACCGTCGCACCGTGGTGCTGGTGGTACTTCTGCAGGCCGGCGGTGATGCCGGCGAGGAAGCCGTCGTTCAGCCGCCCACCGGCAGCGCGCGACGCCGCGTGCAGGTGCTCCACGGGCACCTCCACCGTGCGGTAGTTCGTCGACATCATCCGGCCGACCATCACGGTGGACTTGGGCGTGCTGGTGGGGGCCAGGAACTTGGCGATCGACACGGCCGTGCCCACTGCTTCGGCGACGGCCTGCTGCGGGTGGCGCACGGCGTGCAGCATGCGCGGCACCGCCGACTTCATCTGCTGCCGGGTGAAGTCGAGCATCCCCTCGACGTCGTGCAGGATCACCTCGCGCAGCAGTTCACCGGTTCCCGTGTGCTCTCGAGCGGGTGCAGCCGTGCGTCGCGCCGGCCCCGGCGCCTCCTCGAAGTCGAACAGGTGGGCGGCCAGCTGCACTGCGCCGATGCCATCGGTGACCACGTGGTGGGCCTTCATCACGAGCGCTGCTCCGTCAGGGTGGCCCTCGATGGCGACTCCCTCCACCATCGTGAACTCCCACAGCGGTCGCGCGCTGTCGAAGCCCCCCATCGCTGTGGTGCGCGCCCAATCCATCAGCGACTGCACATCGCTGCCGTCGGGCAGGCGAGTGCGCCGCAGGTGGTAGTCGAGATCGAAGTCGGGGTCGGCCACCCACCGCAGGGTGGTCGGGTGCAATGGCACCGGCACCACCTTCTCGCGCAATGCAGCGATGTGGTGACTGACCTCCTCCACGCGGTCGCGCAAGCGCGTCCACTCCGGTGCGCGGTCGAGCAGCACGACACCCATGATCGTGCTGCGCAACAACGGATCGGCCTCGACCATCCACATGATCGTGTCGTTCTGGCTGAGATACGGACTCTCAGGCATGGTGCTCAACCCCCTCCACGGATGCATGGTGGCGGTTCGCGGCGGCCAGGGGTAGGGCCGTTGGGCACCGGCCGCGTCCGCACCCTGCAGCCTGGCTTCCCTCTCAGCCCAGTGCGTCGCCCAGATCTTCCAGCGACGGCACGAACCAGTAGCTGCCGGCCACGGGCGTGCTGAACTCGGTGAGCCGGTCGTGCACGCCGTCGTCGCCACCGAACATGGAGCGGAGCATGCGCTCGAAGCGGATGGGATCGGCGCTGAACGCGACGAAGTGCAGCCCGTGCTCGTCGACGGTGCCGTACGGCACGCTGCGGCGGTAGATCTCCAGCTCGCCGTCGCCGTCGTCGATCACCACGCGGGCGATGTGTGCGGTCGCCGGCTTGACGTCGTCGGCCAGTTCGACGGACGCAATCTTGGTGCGGCCGATCACGCCCTCCTGCTCGATCACCGGCAGCGCGTGGAAGGCAGCGAGGTCGTGCACCCATCGCTGGGTCAGTGCGAACGACCCGCCTGCGCCCGCCCGACCCGTGGGCACGCCGGCGACCACGTAGGCCTCCTCGATGGCCGGGTTCTCGGTGCCGTCGATGAACCCGGTGAGGTCGCGGCTGTCGCGGTACACGAAGGCGTCGACCTCCATCGCCACGGTGGCCACTGGTGCCAGCAGGGTGGCGACGGCGCGGCCGATGTCGAACAGGCTGCCCTGGCCTGCGCCGTGGCACCACACCCACACGTCGCGTTGCGTGCAGGGCACGGCGGCGATGGTGGGGAAGTCGGCCAGCCCGGCGGGCACCGCGCCGGGGGAGAGCGAGCGCCACAGAGCGGGCCCGAAGCCGACCACGATGTTTGCCCCGCCGGCGGTGACCGACGGCTGCCGCAACGCCTGCACGGCCGCGAACACGTCCTCGGGAGAGGTGCCCGGCCGCAACAGGAACTCGAGGTGGCGGTGCGAGCTGGTGCCCTGGGCGAAGATGCCAGGCTGCATGGTGGCCATGGGATGTCTCCTTCGATCGACTATGTGTCGCTTGTACGTGTCGGCGTCGGCGTTGCCAGGCCTTCGACGACGGTGACGTTGGGCAGCGCCAGCAAGGTGCGCGGCGGGCACAGCACCTTGAGCGAGCGGCTGCCGCCACCGACGATGATCTGCTCGCGCCGGGTGATCTCGGCGTCGACCCAGATGGGCAGCGTGGCCGGCAGAGCGAACGGCGTGACGCCGCCGATCTGCATGCCCGTGATGGCGATCGTGTCGGCGGCGGGGGCGAACGAGGCCTTGCGCACCTCCAGCCGCCGGCGCACGGCGCCGTTCACGTCGAGGCGGGTGGTGGCCAGCGCCAGGCAGGCGACGAACACCGGCGGGTCGCTCTTGCCGATCGCCACGATCGTGTTCGCGCTGGCATCCAGGGAGTAGCCGTACGCCGCACAGAACGCCGCCGTGTCGGCCAGGTCGGGGTCGCAGGGGATGATCTCGAACGGCTCGCCAGTGGCGTCGAGCGCCGCCCGCACCTGCCGTTCCACCGCCTCGTCAGGGTTCGTCACGCATCCATTCTGCCCACCCCGCCGCGCTTCCGGGGTGGGCACATCGTTTCGTCCCGCAACTGGTGGCGAAAGGCCCTGGCCGCTCGCCCGGATCGTTCGTAGGGTGCAGTCGTGTCCGACCAATCCTTCGCAGCTCCGCTGCGCCGCGAGGTGGTCGATGCCAACGAAGCCGTAGCCCGCGTGGCTCACCTGCTCTCCGAAGTCATCGCCATCTACCCCATCACCCCCGCCTCGCCGATGGGCGAGCACGCCGACGAATGGAGCGCCAAGGGCCACCCCAACCTGTGGGGTGTCGTGCCCGAGGTGATCGAGATGCAGAGCGAGGCGGGCGCCGCCGCCACCCTGCACGGGGCGGTGCTGCGCGGCGCGTGTGCCACCACGTTCACGGCCAGCCAGGGCCTGCTGCTGATGCTGC
>JAUSLQ010000192.1 GCA_030645675.1 Actinomycetota bacterium
GCGTGCCACCGCCGGCCTGAACGCGCGCCATGCGCTGGCGAACCCCGGCTCCGTCGCGTCCGCTGCCCGCGCAGTCTGACAATCTGAGCGCCATGACGATCGACATCGAGGCGGTGATGGCAACGCTGACGTTGGAGCAGAAGGTGTCGCTGCTGGCCGGCCACGACAACTGGCACACCGTCGAGTTGCCGGCGGTGCCGCCCATGCGATGCACCGACGGCCCAGCGGGGGCGCGTGGCACCGACTGGAACGGGCCTGCGTCGGCGTCGTTCCCTTGTGGCACTGCGCTGGGCGCAACGTTCGACGCCGAGCTGGTGCACGAGGTGGGCGAGGCCCTGGCCCGCGAGGTGCGTTCGAAGGGCGCGCACGTGCTGCTGGCCCCGACGGTGAACCTGCACCGCACGCCGGTGGGTGGCCGCAACTTCGAGTGCATGAGCGAAGATCCGGTGCTGACCGCCGGCATCGCCACGGCATACGTGCGCGGTGTGCAGAGCCAGCACGTCGCCTGTTGCATCAAGCACTTCGTGGGCAACGACACCGAGCACGAACGCCACACCATCTCCAGCGAGATCGACCCGGTCACCCTGCGCGAGCTGTACCTGGTGCCGTTCGAACAGGCGGTGCGCCCCGTGGCCGAGGGCGGCGCGGGCGTGCGGTCGCTGATGAGCTCGTACAACCGCATCAACGGCACGTATGCCAGCGAGCACCGCCAACTGTTGCGTGGGGTGCTGCGCGACGAGTGGGGGTTCGACGGCGTGGTGATCAGCGATTGGTTCGGCACGCACAGCGCGGCGGGTTCGCTGGAGGCGGGGCTCGACCTGGAGATGCCCGGCCCGCCCCGCGAGCGCGGCGGCGCGCTGCTGGCCGCGGTGCAGCGCGGCGACACCACCGAGGAACGCGTCGACGAGGCCGTGCGCCGCCTGCTGCAGCTGTTCCAGTGGTCGGGCGTTGGCGAGGTGGATCCCGCCGAGGGCACCGACGATTCGCCGGCCACGCGGGCCGTCATCCGTCGCGCCGCCATCGCCGGAACCGTCCTGCTGAAGAACGACGGCGCGGTGTTGCCGCTGCCGGCCGGCAGCCGCGTGGCGCTGCTGGGCCCCAACGCCGAACGCGGCCAGGTGCAGGGCGGGGGCAGCGCCCGTGTGCGCGCCAGCCGGCCCTCGATGCCGCTCGCCGCGCTGCGAGCCCGCGACGTGCAGCTGGTGCACGAGCCGGGCTGCTTCATCGAGAAGCGGCTGCGGCCGATGCGTGGCGACTTCCACGTGCACTACGACGACGCCTCGGGTGCGACGGCCGAGGCCACCACCGACCGCCTGACGTTCCTGTGGATGGACCGCCCGGCGGAGCACATCGACCCCAGCGCGTTCGGCGCTCGCATCCACGGCACGTTCACCCCCGACGTCACCGGCGAGTGGTCGGTGGGCCTGACGTCGGTGGGCCCTACGGTGCTGCGCATCGACGGCGAGGTGCTGGTGGATCTCAGCACGCCGCAGACCGGTGGCGCGTTCTTCGGGCTGGGCAGCAACGAGATCCGGGTGATGCTGCCGTGCGAGGCGGGAGTGGCCCGCCACGTCGAGGTGGAGATGGGCTTCGTGCCGCGCGCCCAGTTGCGCGGGCTGCTGGTGGGCGCCGAGCCGCCGCACAGCGAAGGCGAGATGGAGCGCGCCGTCGCCGCCGCGGCTGCCGCCGACGTCGCCGTGGTGGTGGTGGGCACGAACGCCGACTGGGAGACCGAGGGCGAGGACCGCGACACCCTGTCGCTGCCCGGTCGCCAGGACGAGCTGGTGGCCAGGGTGGCCGCCGTCAACCCGCGCACGGTGGTGGTGATCAACGCCGGTTCGCCCGTGGCGATGCCGTGGCTGGGCGAGGTGGCGGCCGTGCTGCAGGTGTGGTTCCCCGGCGAGGAGATGGGTGAGGCGCTGGCCGACGTGCTGCTGGGCGTGGCCGAGCCCGGTGGCCGGCTGCCGATCACCATCCCGCACCGCCTGGAGGACACGCCGGCGTTCCTGCACCACCCCGGCCGCGACGACGTCACCGTCTACGGCGAGGGACTGCTCATCGGCCACCGCTGGTACGACGCCCAGGGCATCGAGCCCGCGTTCCCGTTCGGCCACGGGCTGGGTTACACGACGTGGCAGGTGGGCGAACCGACGCTGGCCGGCACCACGGCGCACGGCGTCGTCGTCACCGTGCCCGTACGCAACACCGGCTCGCGCCAGGGCAGCACGATCGTGCAGTGCTACGTCCAGCCGGAGCCGGCCGAGGCCGGCCGCCCGCTGCGCACGCTGCAGGGCTTCGCCAAGGTGCATGCGTCTGCGGGCGCGAGCGCAGTGGCGACGATCCAGCTGCCCACCCGCGCGTTCAGCCGTTGGGACGAGGCTGCCCACGTCTGGGTGGTGGCGCCGGGCGACTATCGCGTGCTGGTGGGCTGGTCGTCGCGCGACCTCACGCCGGCGGGCGTGAGTCGTGCACCCGCACCGGTGTGATCGGGGTGAAGCGCAGGGCACCGGCGGCGGAGAACGTGCCGATCAGGTCGACCGCCAGGTGCATCGACGACGACATGTAGGCGCAGAACGTGCCGTCGGCATCGACCGGCACGACCGCCACGTTGGCAACGGCCGAGCCGATGACGGCGTTCAGGTTCGATTGCGCCTGCGGCCCCGGTGTCAGCGCGCTGCACGCCCCGGCGCTGACGTAGCCGGTGGCGGTGGCCTGCACAGCGGTCAGGTTGACCAGCACCGCTGTGGCACCGGCCGGCGCCCTCATGCGCACGATGCTGCCCGCGCTGTTGATCAGCGCGCAACGCTGCACCTGGGTGACGGGGTCGGTCCAGCACTGGCGGGTGTCGACCAGGCGCGAGGGGGCGAGCGGGCTGTATGCCAGGCCACCTTGCGCGGCAGGGGCGAAGAAGCCCTGCACGTCGATGATCTCCTGCACGCCGTTGGGCGAGTAGGTGCAGAACTGCACCCCCTGCTCGGTTGTCGCGCTGGGCACCACCGCCAGGTTGGCGACGGTGTCGGTGGCGTAGTTCAACGTGCTGCGCGCCTGCAAGCCGGGCACCAGCGAGGCACACGTATCGGCGGTGACGTACCCGTTGACGCTGGGCGCGACAACGGTGATGTTGGCCAGCGTGGCCACCGCGTCGAGCGCTGAGGCAGCGGTGTTGACGATCTCGGTGCCGGCGGGGATCGGGCCGGTGTCGTCGCACACACCTGCAGGTGTGCAGAACGGCAGCGTGCGCGTGTCGGTGGTGCGCACCGGTGTGACGGGCGTGTAGAGGTTGCCGTTCGGTGCCACGGCGTGCGGCGCGAAGTACCCCTGCACGTCGACGATCGTGTGCAGCGCCGTGGACTGGTAGATGCAGAATCGGCCCTGGGCGTCCAGCGGCACCACGGCTGCGGCGGCGACGGCGCGGCCCGGCCGGGCGTTGCCGTTCGACCAGGCGCGGGTGCCGACCGGCATGGCCGTGCATGCCTCGGCGGTGACGTAGCCGTTGGTGGCCGCGCCGGCGGTGGTGATGTTGACCAGTGCAGCCGTTGCTCCGGCGGGGGCATTGGTGGTGACCACCACGCGGGTGGTTGCGGCGGGCTTCTCGATCCGTGAGTAGCAGCGCTCGGTGACGACACCATTGACGTCGGCGACGTCGATGCACGCGCCTGGGCCGGCGTTGAAGTTCAGGATGGCCTGGGCCTGGGCGACGCTGCCGTTGAACTCGAAGTGCATCGGGTCGCGGGAGGCCGAGGTCTTGACCTGTGCGGGGCTGGTGCAGCCGCTGCTCCAGCCGTAGCCGCCCCAGTACAGGCCCCACTTCTCGGCCACCTGCACCACCCACTGCGGCATGTCGGTGGCCATCGGGGTCTGGCAGGCGGTGTTGCCGTTGATGCCGTAGTAGGTGCGCAGCGGGTTGGCAACGGTGTTGATGTCGGTCGCCAGCCCATAGGCGTGGTTGGACAGGGCCGAGCGGGTGAGGCCTGCGCAGTCCTTGCGGGTGCTGGCAGTGCAGCGGAACACGTAGGTTCCGCCTTCGCGGATCTGGTAGCCCTTGGCCTGGATCTCGGCGAGGAAGCCCTCGAACAATGGCAGCGCCGCGTTGAACGCCCGCAGCTGCCCGGCGCGCAGGCTGCCGATCGCGGCCTGGTTGCTGGCCAGCTGGGCTTCCCACTGGGTCAATATGGGTGAGCCGTTGTAGCCCCAGCCCAGCCACTTCCAACCCGACGGCGGGAATGCCCCGGTGCCGCTGTTGTGCACGCCCAGCAGGTCGGCCGTGGCGACGTCGACGATGCCCGTCGACGGCAGGCCGTTCGCCGTCTGGTAGGTCTTCACCGCTGTTTCGGTGAGCGGCCCGAACTGGCCGTCGGCGATGATCGATGCGCCGTTGGCGATGAGGGCTTGCTGCACCAGCATGACGACCGGGCCGCTGCTACCCCTGGCCAGGTCGACCCACGGCAGTTCGCCGACGGGCACGGGCTCGGGGAATGGCGGCTCGGGCCAGCCGCGGGTCTCGGGCATGCCCACCTGCGAGGCGACGATGCAGCCCGCCACGTCGCCGGTGTTGATCTTCGCGGTGCTGCACTTGGGCGGCACGGTCGGGAGTGTCCAGGGCGCATCGGCCGCGTCGACAACCTCCACCGACGGGGTGGAGGGGAAGCCGCCCACTGCGAGCACGGAGGCAACGCAGAGCGCAAGAAGATGTCGAAACAACCTGGGCATCAATGAAGTATCGGCCCGTCCGCGCTACATCTTGACACATCGGGAATGGAGGCTGCACGCGGCAGGTTGGCCTCGGCATGCCCGAAACACCTGATTCCACGCGCGATGTCGCCACCGTCGAGCGGTTCATCGCCGCCCCCGCGAAGGCGATCTTCGACCTGCTGGCCGACCCGTCGCGCCACCAGGAGATCGATGGTTCGGGCACGGTGAAGGGCACACCCGAGGGCTCGCAGCGGCTGGCCCTGGGCACCAAGTTCGGCATGTCGATGAAGATGGGCCTCAGCTACTCGATGGTCAACACGGTGGTGGAGTTCGAGGAGAACGCGCAGATCGCGTGGCAACCGCGGCCGTCGTTCGCACCGATGCGCCTGCTGGTCGGTGGCCGCATCTGGCGCTACGAGCTGGTGCCGCAGAAGGGCGGCACGCTCGTGCGCGAGAGCTGGGACATCCGCAAGGAGGCGATGCCGTTCATGGTGCGCCCGATGCGCAGCAAGACGATCGACGCGATGACGAAGACGTTGGAACGCCTCGAGCAGGTGGTCACCAAGAAGCAGTGATCTCAGTCACGCCCTGCGTGCCGCAACGTGGTCAACACTCGGCCGGATCAGGAAGTGGTGCCGTGTAGCGACGGGCCGGAAGTACGTGGTTCATCTCCGCGCCCAGCAGCGCCACCATCGAGTGCAGGCTGAGCCAGGTGATCAGCCCGATCACCGACGCAAACGTGCCGTACACCGGCGACGCCTTGGCGATGGCGCGGCCCACCACAGCCGTGCCGGTCAGCTGCAGCCCGGCGAAGATGACGCCGGCAACCACCGCGCCCGGTGCCACCTGCCGCCAGGACTGGCGCTTCATGCACAGCCAGCGGTAGCTGGCCGCCAGGACCACTGCGTTGACGGCGACGGCTGCCAGCGACAGCAGCACCTTGTGCAGCACGCGCACTCCGGTGACGCCGACGAAGCTGGTGAGGATGGCCGCACCGATCTGCGAGCCGCCGACGACGGCGATGCCCAGCATCGAACGGGCGCGGGTGCGCAGCAGGCTGGGCCGATCGTCCTGCGGCACCTCGGCGATGTCGTCCAGCGCTGTCTGCAGGGCGTTGAACGCACGCAGCCCGGCCCACAGTGTGACGAGCAGGCCGACCACCAGGATGAGCACGTTGCCCTTGATGCGTTCGGGTTCGGTGGCGATCTGCTGGCCGATGATGGGGATGCGGGCGAACGCCGAGTCGATGATGGTCTCGCGCAGCCGTGGCCGGTTCTGCAGCACGAAGCCGAGGACGGTGGTGAACACGAGCATCAGGGGAAAGACCGACATGAACCCGTAGTGCGCGACCAGCGCGGCGTTGCGGCCGGTGCGGTGAACGCGGAACGCCTCGATCGCCTTCACCACCGTGTTGGCCGGCGCCGATCGCCGGCGCACGGTGAGCACCTTCGGGTGCGTGCTCCACGACGACTCGGCCATGCGGGCAGAGGCTACTGCGGCGCTCGCCGGACCCGTCTGCCCGTCCGCGGCCGAGGTCAGGTGCGCATGTCGGCGAGGGGTGTGCCGGCCAGGTCGTGGCCCAGCATCACCAGTACGTTGGCGTCGCCGAGGTTGGCGGTGCCGCCGCTGATCCAGGCCGGGGTGGGCATGCGCTCGATGGGGATGCCGCCCATCAGGTAGCTGATCGACTCGGCCACGGCCTCGGCGCCGGCGATCACGTAGATCTTGCTGGTGTCCAGGTCTTCGTCGACCGCCGCCGCGTTGGTGGCGTCGCGGGTGACGAAGCCCAGCGCCGCCAGCGAATCGGTCAGCTGCCGCGCCGCGCCGTTGATGCCCGACGCGTTGGCCACCTTCACGACGCCGCCTGCCGTGACGAGCGGCATGGTGGTGGTGGTGGGCGGCAACGTGGTGGTTGTGGTGGTGGAGGTCGACGTGCTCGAAGTGGACGATGTGCTGGACGACGTGGAGGTGGTGGCGACCGTGGTGGTCGCGCTGATGCCGGCTCGGCTGCTGGTGCACGCCAGCGGAACGGCGACGACCAGTGCGATCAGCGCGATGCGCGCGAAGAACGAACGGTGCGCCGAGGGGGGTGTGCTCATGATCTGCACAGCCTGCCCAGTGATCGGCCGCGAGACAAGTCACCACGCGCAACGGTCCGCGATCGCGACGCTGGGTGGGACGTCGCCAGTCGATTCTGCCGCCGGCCCAGCTCCGTGATCCCGGGCATGCTCGAACCGGGTACGGTCACGCCTCGTGCGTCGTTCGGGGGATCAACGCAACATCACCATCGGGGTGGCGGTGTTCACGGTCGTCTCCATCGTCGCGGTCCAACTGCTGTGGTTCCCGCTGCAACCGGGCATGTGGGTGCGTGGGGTGGTGCTGGGCCTGCTGACCGCAATGCTGGCTGTGGGCATGGCGCTGATCTACCGCGCCAACCGGGTGATCAACTTCGCCCAGGCCGACCTGGGCACGGTGCCGATGTCGTTCGCTGTGTCGTTCATCCTGCTGTGGCACTGGCCGTACCTCGTCGGCCTCGGTGCCGGGCTGGCGATCGCGATCGTGCTCGGGCTGGTCGTGGAGATGGCGTTCATCCGTCGCTTCCGCAACTCGCCGCGCATGGTGATGACCGTGGCGACCTTGGGCGTCGCGCAGCTGCTGGTGGCGGCGGGCATCCTCGTGCCGCGCTGGTGGGGCAAGAACCTCGTCAGCCAGCGGCCCGCCGCCCCGGTGGACTGGAAGCTGACCGTCTCGGCCAGCTGGCCGCCGTGGAAGCCGGACGCCCGGCAGCTGATCCTCGGCGGCAACGACATCATCGCGATGATCGTCGCCCCGTGCGCGCTGCTGTTCGTCGCGTGGTTCCTGAACCGCAGCCGGTTGGGCACCGCCATCCGGGCCTCGGCCGAGCGCAGCGACCGGGCCGCGATGTTGGGCATACCCGTGGCCCGTTTGAACACCGTGGTGTGGATGCTGGCAGCAGCGTTGTCGTACCTGGCGCTGTTCATGCGCACAGGCATCACCGGTGTGCCACTGGGCTTCGCCGAGGGCCTGCCGACGCTGCTGATCGCATTGGCGGCACTGGTGATCGGCCGGCTGGAGCACCTGGGGATCATCACCGCCGCGGCCGTCGCCCTGAAGCTGCTGGAGTTCGCGGTGCAGGGCAACTCGCGGTCCGCCGCCGCGGCGTACCCGATCATGGCTGCGGCGATGTTCGTGGCCCTTCTGGCCCAGCGCAACAGCGCGTCGCGGCGCGACGTCGACGCCACCAGCAGTTGGCGCGGCGCGGAGGAGGTGCGGCGCTTGCCGTCGCACCTGGCCGCCCACCCGTGGGTCAGCACCATCCGCTACACGCTGATCGCGGCAGTGGTGATGGGAACGCTGCTGCTGCCACAGCTGGTGGAGATCGACACGGTCAGCAAGGCCTCGGCCGTCGTCGCCTTTGCGGTGATCGGCCTGTCGGTGGTGGTGCTGACCGGGTGGGCCGGGCAGGTCTCACTGGGGCAGATGGGCATCGTCGGCATCGGCGCCGCGGTCGGCGCGACCTGCACCTCGCGCTGGCACGTCGACCTGACGTTGGCGTTGCTGGTAGGGGGCCTGGCCGGCGCGGCGGCGGCGTTCGCGGTCGGGGTGCCGGCCCTGCGGCTGCGCGGTCTGTACCTCGCGGTCACCACCTTTGCCCTCGCGCTGGCCACCGAGTACTGGCTGCTCAACGACGTGTACTTCGGCTGGTTCCCGAAGGCCGAGCGTGGCTTCGACCGCCCGCCCCTGTTCGGCCGCATCAGCGTGGCATCTCCCACCGCGTTCTACTTCTACTCGGTGGTGGTGCTGGTGCTGATGTTCGGGGCGTTGCGCGGCATCCGCCGATCGCGCACGGGCCGCGTGATCTTGGCCATCCGCGAGAACGAGCGGGCTGCGCAGAGCTTCTCGGTGGGCCTGGTGCGCGCCAAGCTGACCGCGTTCGTCATCTCCGGCTTCACCGCCGGCGTGGGCGGTGTGCTGTACACGCACTCGATCGGGGCGTTCAGTGTGAACAGCTTCACCGTCGGGGAGAGCTTCAACGTGTTCACCAGCGCGGTCATCGGTGGCCTCGGCTCGCTGGGCGGTGCGCTGCTGGGCGCGCTGTACCTGCGCGGCACGCGATGGTTCATCACCGACCAGACGTGGCAGCTGCTGTCCACCGGACTCGGCGTGCTCGTGGTGCTGCTGGTGCTGCCCGGCGGCATCGGCGGGCTGTGGGTGAAGGTGCGCGATGCGGTGGTGCGGCTGGTCACCGGGCAGCGCGTCGACGACCCGGCACCGACCGTCGACGACCTGGCGCGGCCGTCGCCTGCGGGCTCGGTCGGCGTCCGCGGCGTCGTCGATGCGACAGCCGCCGGCGGTGGCGAGTGACCGCCGTGCGCCGCTTCTTCGGCCACGTGGCCCACCCGATGCTGTGGCTGCGCGGCGTGTGCGGCGGCGAAGCGGCGTTCCCCCTCGTGGTGCTGTTCGGTCTGAACGCGGTGGACGAACTGGACCGCACGGCGTTCGGCATCCTGCTGCCCAACATCCGCGACGAGTTCAACCTGGACAACACGAAGGTGCTCGGGTTGGTGGCGCTCGCGTCGTTGGCCGCGCTGGCGCTGCAGGTGCCCATCGCCCAGTTCGCCGACCGCTCGAAGCGCGTGCCGCTGGCGATCATCGGCGCGCTGGTGTGGGGCACCTTCAGCGGCATGACTGCACTGTCCACCGGTGTGGTGCTGCTCACCGTGGCCCGCAGCGGCAGCAGCATCGGCAAGGCGGTGATCGACCCCACGCACAACTCGCTGCTGGCCGACTACTACCCCATCGAGGCGCGCAGCCGAGTGTTCAGCACGCACCGGGCGGCCAACGCTGTCGGCGCGTTCGTGGGCCCACTGACCGCCGGCCTGTTGGCCTACACGTTCGACTGGCGTGTGCCGTTCATGGTCTTCGTAGTGCCGACGGTGGTGTTCGCCGTGCTGGCCCTGCGCCTGCGCGAGCCCGTGCGCGGCAAGTGGGAACGGGCAGCGATGGGGGCCAGCGAGGAAGTGGCAGGCACCGAGGAGGTGGTGCCGTCGTTCGCCGAGAGCTGGCGCACCGTGCAGCAGATCCCCACGCTGCAGCGGCTGTGGTGGAGCCTGCCCTTCCTGGCCACCGCGATGATCGGGTTCGTCACGCTGGCCGCGCTGCTGTACGAGCAGCAGTTCGATCTCGACGAGCGGGCGCGTGGCATCGCCGCCGCAGTGGCCGAGCCCTTCCAGCTGGTGGGTCTGGTGGTGGGCACCCGCATCATCACCAAGCGCTACCTCGCCGACATGCGCGGCCTCATCCGGTTCATCTCGCGAGTGGCCGTCGGCACCTCGCTCGCCGCGATCGGCTTCTCGCTGGCCCCCAACGTGGTGGTGGCAGTGGCGTTCAACTGCGTGATCTCGGCGACGCTGGCCATCGTCGGCCCCGGCATCCTCGTCGCGCTGTCGCTGGCCATTCCAGCCCGCGCCCGCGCGACGGGCTTCTCGGTCGCGTCGCTGTGGGTGATACCCGGCCTGCTGGTGCTGCCGCTGATCGGCTGGCTCAGCAACCACCTCGGCATCCGCTGGGGCATGCTGACGCTGGTGCCGCTGTTCATCATCGGCAGCCTCATCCTGGGCACCGCGCAGCACACCATCGACGGCGACATCGCTCAGGTGTGGAAGGCATCCGCCGCTCGCAGCGAGGCGCTGTACCAACGCCGACACGGCCAGGCCGACCTGCTGCTGGTGCGTGGCCTGGACGCCGGCTACGGAGGGCGGCAGGTGCTGCACGGCATCGACCTCGATGTGAAGGAGGGCGAGATCGTCGCCCTGCTGGGGACCAACGGCGCGGGCAAGAGCACCCTGCTGAAGGCGATCAGCGGGGTGGTGGAGGCGAACCGCGGCGCGGTGATCCTGGACGGCCGCGATGTCACGCATGCGCCGCCGAACGAGATCGCGGCCCTGGGTATCGGCCAGATGCCCGGCGGCCAGGGAGTGTTCGGCGGGCTCACCGTGCACGAGAACCTGCAGCTCTCCGGGTGGACGCGGCGCCATGACTCCGCAGGACGCGATGCGGCCATCGCCGAGGTGCTCGCGATGTTCCCGGTGCTGCACGACCGGCTGCACCGCGCGGCCGCAGATCTCAGCGGTGGGCAGCAGCAGATGCTGGCGCTGGGCATGGCGTTCGTGGCCAAGCCGCGAGTGCTGCTGATCGCCGTGCTGTCGCTGGGCCGGGCCCCTGTGGTGGTCGGCCAGCTGCTGCCGCTGGTGCAGCGCGTGGCCGCCGAGGGCACTGCCGTCATCCTGGTGGAGCAGAGCGTCAACGTCGCGCTCACGGTTGCAGAACGGGCGTACTTCATGGAGCGTGGCGAGATCCGCTTCTCCGGTGCCACTGCCGAGCTGATGGAGCGCGGCGATCTGCTGCGCTCGGTGTTCCTCACGGCCGCCAACGCGCCCGCCCCGGCTGCATCCGCCACCCCCACCGCCACCCCCACCGCAGCCGCCACCGCCACCGCAGCCGCCACCGCAGCCGCCGGCGAGGCCGATGTGCTGCCGCTGCTGCGGGTGGTGGAGATCACCCGCCGCTTCGGTGGCAACCGCGCCGTCAACGGGGCGACGTTCGACGTCGGCCAAGGCGAGATCGTGGGCATGATCGGCCCCAACGGTGCGGGCAAGACCACCATCTTCGATCTGCTCAGCGGGTTCGTGTCAGTGGATTCGGGCCGCATCCTGCTGGATGGCCATGACATGACCGACGCCAGCGCCGAGCGACGGGCGAAGGCGGGCCTCGGCCGCAGCTTCCAGGACGCTCGCCTGTTCCCCGACATGACCGTCAGTGAGACGCTGGCGGTCGCACTGGAACGGTGGGTGCACAGCCGCAGCGCGATCGCTGCAGCACTGCGCCTTCCCGCCGTGTTCGACGACGAAGAGCGCACCGCACTGCGCGTTCACGAACTGATCGAGCTGATGCACCTGGGTGACTACCGCAACGCATTCGTGCGCGAGCTGTCCACTGGCACCCGCAGGGTGGTCGACCTCGCCTGCCTGGCCGCGCACCGTCCGGTCATGGTGCTGCTCGACGAACCGAGCAGCGGCATCGCGCAGCGCGAAGTAGAGGCGCTGGCCCCGGTGCTGCAACGCCTGCGCGACGAGATGGGCGCCAGCCTGCTGGTGATCGAGCACGACATCCCTCTGATCTCGTCGATCAGCGACCGCCTGCTCGCGCTGGACCAAGGGAAGGTGCTGGCCGAGGGCGAACCGTCCGCCGTGCTGGCCCACCCGGACGTGATAGAGAGCTATCTGGGGAACAACATCGCGGCGCGCGAGCGCAGCGGCACAAGGGGGTAGGGGCATGCAGCCTGGCAGCGCAGCGGGAGCAACCGGCGGCAGCAGTCGTCAGCTGAAGCGATGGGGGCCGATCGCGGGCGTGCTCGCGGTCATCGCCGTCGGCGTGGTCGTGCTCGTGGTCACCAGCGGCGACGACGACAAGACGTTGACGGCTGCCTCCACATCGACGGCGGCCGTGGCCACCACGCCCGCCTCGACAGCGCCGGGTGCCGAGACCACGGCCCCGGGCACCAGCGATGCGCCTGCGGAGATCTCCTACCCGCTGTCGTACTCGCAGGCCGTCGAGCAGGGCGTGGCCGATCAGATCGAGTGGGGTGATCGTTGCGACACCACCAGCGGCCGGCTTGCCGTGCCCGATTACTTCGCGCCCGAGTGCATGGCACCGTTCAGCGGCGACAACGGCGGCTCCACTGCCACGGGCGTCACGGCCGACGAGATCACGCTGGTGTACTACGAGGGCCAGGCGCTCGACCCGATCATCGCCTACATCACCGACGCCATCGCCGTCGACGACACCAACGCCGACCAGTTCGCGACGATGAAGGAGCTGGTGCGCTACTACGAGGCGTACTACGAGCTGTACGGCCGGAAGATCAACCTCGTGACCTACGAAGGCACGGGGAACGCGCAGGACGAAGTGGCTGCTCGTGCCGACGCCGCTGCCATCGCCGACAAGTACTCGCCGTTCGCAGTGCTGGGCGGCCCGGCGCTGACCAGCGCGTTCGCCGACGAGCTGGCCCGGCGGCAGGTGCTGTGCATCGGCTGCACACCCGGCCAACCCGCCGACTTCTACACCGAGCGAGACCCGTATGTGTGGGGCCTGGACGGCAGCGCGCTGCAGAAGCAGACGCACGTGCTGGAGTTCATCGAGAAGCAGCTACTGGGCAAGAACGCCGAGCACGGCGGCGCGGGCGTGCAGAGCCAGCCGCGCACCTTCGGTCTGGTGTACCTGCAGAGCAGCGGTGCGTCCAAGGATCTGGCCGACACCTTCGCCGCCGAAATGGACGCGCTGGGTGCGCCGTTCGCCGCGGTGTCGGCCTACGACCTGGCCACCATCCAGCAGACTGCCTCGCAGGTGATCGCGTCGATGAAGGCGGCGGGCGTCACCACCATCGTGTTCAGTGGCGACCCGGTTGCCCCGCGCGACTTCACGAGGGAAGCCACCGCGCAGGAGTACTTCCCCGAGTGGCTGGTGGCCGCCAGCACGCTGGTGGATGTCACTGCCTTCGCCCGCACGTACGACCAGCAGCAATGGCAGCATGCATTCGGTGTCACCCAGCTCGCCGCGCGCAGCAACCCCACCACCAGTGGCGCCTACGCGAACTACACCTGGTTCACCGGGCAGGACCCGCCGGCCGACGACACGATCAACACGATCGCACCCAACCCGGCGCTGTTCTTCGCAGTCGTACAACAGGCGGGCCCCAACCTGACGCCCGAGTCGTTCCGCGATGCGGCATTCGCATCGAGGGGCACCGTCCCCGGCATCAGCCAGCCGTACCTCACCTACGGCGACAAGGGCTACTGGGGCGGGGTGCCCGACTACCAGGGTGTCGACGATGCGACGGTGTTCTGGTGGGATGCCGCCGCCACCGGTGCCGACGAGATCCGCCGTGAGGGCACCGGCATGTACCAGTACGTCGACGGCGGCCAGCGCTACCTGCCCGGCGAGTGGCCCACCGACGAGAAGCTGTTCGACCCTGAGGGCGCCCTCCCGATCTACACCACCCCGCCCGCCGGCGAAGAGCGCGGCGACTACCCCAGCCCTGCCTGACGCAGGCGCGGTCACCCTGCCGGCAGCGACCAGTCGATCGGCTCGAGGCCGGCTTCCAGCAGCGCGGCGTTGGTGCGGCTGAACGGGTGGCTGCCGAAGAATCCGTTGTGCGCGCTGAGCGGCGACGGGTGGGCCGACTCGATCACCGTGTGGCGGGTGAGGTCGATCAGCGACTTCTTCTTGCGTGCCGATGCGCCCCACAGCACGAACACCACCCGGTGCGACTTGCCGTTGACCGTGCGCAGCACCTCATCGGTGAACATCTCCCAACCCTGGCCCTGGTGCGAGGCGGCCTGCCCGGCCCGCACGGTGAGCGTGGTGTTCAACAGCAGCACGCCCTGCCGGGCCCAGGCCTCGAGGTTGCCGTGCGAGGGGATGGGCAGCCCGAGGTCGCTGTGCAGCTCCTTGTAGATGTTGGCCAACGACGGGGGCACGGCCACGCCCGGCCGCACGGAGAAGCACAGGCCGTGCGCCTGGTTGGGCCCGTGGTATGGGTCCTGCCCGAGGATCACCACCCGGGTGCGCTCGTACGGCGTGAGGTGGAGGGCGGCGAACACTTCCGGGTCGGGCGGAAAAACGGTGTAGCGGGCCCGCTGGCCCGCTACGAACCGTTGAAGTTGTTGCCAGTACGGCTTGGCGAACTCGCCGCGCAGCACCGGGTTCCAGTCAGTCGTGTGCGACGCCACCCCGTCAGTATGGACGACCGACCGGGCCTGACCGAGGGTGGTCAGTCGTGGCCGGGGCCGTCGTCGCTGCCGCCGCCGTGGCCGCCGTGGTCGTCGTTGCTGTCGTCATCGTCATCGCTGTCGTTACCGCTGTCGTTACCGCTGTCGTCATCGCTGTCGTCATCGCTGTCGTTACCGCTGTCGTCGATGGTGCCGCTGCCGGGGGTGGTGCTGGTGGTGTCGTCGTCATCGTCGTCACTGTCGTCGTCGTCGCCGTTGCCGCGGCCGTGGTGCTGGCCGTCGTCGCTGTCGTCATCGTCGTCGATCGACGTGTTCGGGCCGCTGGTGCTCGGGTCCGAGGTGCTCGGGTCGGAGGTGGACGGGTCGGAGGTGCTCGGGTCGGAGGTGCTCGGGTCGGAGGTGGTGGGCAGCGAGGTCTCGGTGACGGTGTCCTCGATGCGGATGGGGCTGCTGCCGGTGGCGGCGGCAGCCAGGCCGGCCATTCCGATCACCAGTGCGCCCGAGGCGGCGGTGATCAGCAGGAGGCGGCGGCTGCGGGGCTGGTGCTTCATGACGGTGGTTCCTTCTTCCGTGGGTGGTGGTGTCGTGCGTTCGTTCCGACGGTGATGACACGCCACACGAGCGGGGAAGGTTTGGTCGTCGGGAAAGAAGCTCAGCTCTCCTCGAGCTTGACCAGGCTGATCGCACCGTTGGCGATCTCGACGCGGATGCGGGTCTCGTGCGAGTCCGACTGGAAGCGCACCTCCACACGGCTGCCACCGCTGCTGTCGATGCGGACCGTGAAGCCCGCCGCGGGTGTGGGGCCGCCGATGATCGACAACGAGCCGTTCTGCAGCTTCACCGTCAGCGAGCCGCCGACGCCGCTGAACGTCTTCGTCTCCGAGACCGGGTTGGTGGCGGGCGTCGTCGGCTGGGTGGGTGCGGTGGTGGGTTGGGTGACGGGTGTGGTGCCCGGCGTGCTGCTGGGCGTCGAGCCGCCGTTGGACCCATCGACCGTCGTGTCGACCGACGAGTTGTCGGTGGACGTGGCGGTGGTGTCGTCGACAGACGCGACCGTCGAGTCGTCGGTGGAATCGCCGGTCGTGCTGTCAGTGATGCCGCTGGTGTCGGGGGCGCTGAGGTCGCTGCTGCCACCGGGCTGCAGGGTGCGCGAATCGTTGCCGCGGCCGGCGGCCAGCACCGCGCCCGCGAACAGCACGCCGCAGGCAGCCGTGGTTGCCACCATCATGCGGCGGCGCTTCACCTGGCGCACTCGGCCCTGCACCCGCGAGTAGGCGGTGTTCACATCGGGAAAGGCACCGCCGGCGCGGCCGAGCAGGCGCTCCAGTTCCGGGTCGTCGAATTCGCTCATCGGTGTGTCTCCTGGTCTGCTGCGAACACGCCTCGCAGGCGGTCGCGGCCCTGGTGCAGGTGGAACTTGACCGCACCCTCACTGATCTTCAGCGACGCGGCGACTTCCGCAACGCTGAGGCCGTTCACGTAGAACAGCGCCATCGCCAGTCGCTGCTGGCGGGGAAGGTCGGCCAGCAGGGCGGCCACGTCGGTGCCGTTCGACCACTCCACCTGGTCGGGGCGGGCGTCGGCCTGCAGCCGCTCCATAGCCCGTTCCTTGCGGCCGTGGCGGCGGTGGTCGTCGCGCAGCTTGTTGATCGCCACCCGGCGGATCCAGCCGACCGGGTCGTCGTAGCGCTCGACGCGCCGCCAGTGCAGGTGGGCCTTGACGAACGCCTCTTGCACAGCGTCGGCGGCCGATTCCTGGCTGCCCGACACGACTGCAAGGGCCCGCACGAGGCGCGGATAGTGGGCGCGGAAGAGGGATTCGAGTGACTCGACGACCACGACATCGCCGACGCCGGTTGCGTCGCTCATGAGAGCTGCCATCGTTTCCACAGGAGTGACACGCCGGAACTGTGGCCGCGGTTTGGTCTCGGAAAGAAATTCTTCGAGGAAAGAAGTGCAAGAGTTGGATGGATCTTGGATCTCGGCTGATGTGAACGGCGACAAAGGAACCACGATGAACACCTACCCCGCAACCCGCCCCTTCCGGATGCTGGCCGCGTTGGCCGCAATCGCCCTACTCGGCGCGGCCTGCAGCGACAGCCGGCAGATCACCGGCGCGTCGTCCAGCACCAGCAGTTCCGTCGACGGCTCGACCACCAGCTCCACGCCGGACGGCAGCACCACCGTGCCCGGCAGCACCACCGTGCCCGGCAGCACGACCACGGTCGTGGCCACCACGCTGCCACCCGCGTCGACTGCTGCCACCACCCCGGCCACGCCGGCACCCACCAGCCCGCCACCCCCGCCGACGGCACCGCCGGCGGGGGGCACGGCGCTGGGCGGCCCCACCAACCTCCACGCCACACCCGGCGGGGGCATCGTGCTGGACGATGCGTTCTACTGCGACTATGAACCCGCCATCCCCGGGTGGGTGGTCGACGACTGCAAGTACATGCCCTCCTACAACGACGGCGTGGTGGCGCTGGTGCTCCGCAGCGCGGGCGACGGGCACTTCGCCGTTGCGGTCATGTTCCAGAGCGGCGCAGCTCTGGTGCAGCGCTACTGGGCCGAGGAAGACGTGGCCGGCATGTGGAGCGAGGTCAACATCGAGGTCGCCGACTTCCACTTCGACGATGGTGCCGAGGTGTGGGTGGGCTACCGCTACGACGGCACGGGGGGCTACCTCGACGTCGACGTGCTCGACCCGCTGCCCGGCGGTGTGTTCTTCCTCGGCGGCATCCAGGGCGTGCCCAAGGGAGTCGCCCGCCTGCACCCCGGCGGCCTCACCCTGCAGACTGCGGTGTACGCCGCGAGCGATCCGAACTGCTGCCCCAGCAGCTTCCTCGTACAGGAGGTCAGCTGGGCGGCCAACCAGTGGCGCATCAACGCCGGCACCAGCTACACCGCCGCCACCCTGCCGCCGCTGACGGGCAACCTGTAGGTCGTCGTCAGGCAGGCGTCAGGCCGGGCGTCAGGCCGCCGCGGCCCAGGCCAGAACCCGTTGCCACAGAGCAGTGACCTGCTCGGTGAGGTGGGCGAGGTCGCCGTCGTTGGTCAGCACGGCGTCGGCCACGGCGCGACGCTGCTCGTCGGTCGCCTGCGCCGCAATGCGGGCCTGCACGTCGTCGGGCTGCATGCCGCGGGCGACAGCGCGCTGCACCCGCAGCTCGTGCGGTGCCTCCACCACCACGACCCGCGTGTACGAGTGCCGCGGGTAGCCCCTGCCCAGGTTGCTCTCGACCAGGATCGCCATGTCGAGCACGACGATCCCGTCGGCCGGCAGGGCGCGCAGCAGGTCGGCCAGTTCGGCGTTGATCGCCGGGTGGCTGATCGCCGTCAGGCGGGCCAGCGCATCGGGTTGCGAGAACACCACCTCGGCCAGCGCCGGCCGGTGGATGTGGCCGTGATCGTCGGCGACGCCCGGCCCGAACTCGGCGATCACCGCTGCTTCCGCCCGCCCGCTGGGTGCGATCACCTGCCGGCCCAAGGCGTCGACGTCGATGACGACGGCACCGTGCTGCTGCATGGTCGCCGCGACCGTGGACTTGCCCGACCCGATGCCGCCGGTGAGGCCGATGACCAACATTGCTGCCCTCCGAGATGTGCCCGCCCCGCCCTTGTCGCCGCGGCGGCCCGCCAGACCGTAGCCCCGTGCCCCGCCCAAGTTGGCGGTGGGGCCACGTTCTTGGTGGTGTGAACGCCGACTTGGGTTGGGGGTGGATGGTGCGGGGTGAAAGTTGGCGTTGGGGCCACGCTCTTTGTGGTGTGAACGCCGACTTGGGTTGATGGCGGGTGGGGCGGGGTGGCGGGCGTGTTGCGCGGGGCGTCGAATATCGGCGACCGGGCCGGGCGGGTATCTTCTGGCGTGTGGCTGACGGGCAGGTAGCGGGAGGCAGCTGGGCGTTCATGTTGCGCCCCGCCGAGACCGACGTGCTCGCGGGCGTACTGGGCGACCTGGCGCATCCCACCGTGCTGATCGTCGGCGAATCCGGGGTGGGCAAGAGCCGCCTGGCCGAGCACGCCTTCGAGCGCTACCTCGCCACCGGCGGGCTCGGGCGCCGCTGCGTGGCCGGCACCTCGCTGCACGAGGTGCCGTTCGGCGCGCTGGTCGGCCTGATCCCGGCGCACCACATGGCCGCGGTCGCCGCCGGCACCCAGCAGCTCAGCGTGTTCGGCATGGTGCGCGATCACGTCGTGCACTGCGGGGCCACCGACCAACGGCCGTTCGTGATCTGCGTCGACGACCTGCACCACTTGGACGACGCGTCGTGCGGGCTGCTGGTGCAGCTGACCGCGAACGCTCCGGTGCAGGTGCTGGCCACGTACCGCTCGGGCGAAGTGCTGCCCGACGGGTTGCTGCCATTGTGGACCTCGAGCCGGGTGGTGCGCATCGAGCTGAAGCCGTTCGGCCGCGCCGACACCGACGAGATCGTGCGCACCATCATGGGTGAGGCCACGCCCGACGTGCACGACGCGCTCTGGCAGCACTCGCAGGGCAACGCGCTCTTTCTGCGCGAGCTGATCCTCGGGTCGGTGGCTGCCGGGCGCATCGCCCAGCACGCCGGCACATGGGTGCTGGTGCAGCCGCTGGTCAGCTCCACCCATCTGGCCGAGTACCTCTTGCAGAACGTGCGCCGGCTGGCGCCGGAGGCGCGCCGTCTGGCGGAGATGCTGGCGCTGTGCCAGCCGCTGCCGCTGCCCGTGTTCCGCCCTGAGGAGCTGGATCCGCTGGACGAACTGATCCGCGCCGGGGTCGTTGGGGTCGGGGTCGTTGGGGTCGGGGTCGGGGCCGGGGTCGCTGGGATTGGCGTCGGGGCCGGGGCCAACGAGGTGCGGCTGGCCCACCCGATCTTCGCCGAGGTCATCCGGCACCAGCTGACCGCGTTGGGTGAACGGCAGATCCTGGCCGACGTGGTGCAGCGCATGCAGCCGCACCAGCAGCCAGGCGACGACATGCGGCTGACGGTGTGGCAGCTGGACGCCGGCGGTTCGCCGCCCGTGGAGCAACTGGTCGCCGCCGCCCGTGCCGCGATCACCGCCCGCGACCTGTTGCTGGCCTGCCGGCTCACGCGCGCGGCGCAGGCGATCGTCCCTCACCACCCCACGGCGTCGCTGCTGCTCGCGGACGCGCTGTACGAGATGGGCCACTTCAAGGAGTCGGCCGAGGAAGCCACCGCCGCGCTGATGCTGGCCACCGAACCCGACGATCAGGCGTTGTTGGTGGCGTCGCTGTACGCCGCCCACATGTGGGGCCTCGACGACCCCGACGGTGCGCTGGCCGTGGTCGACTTCGCCCAGGCGGTCACCCCGCCCGGCCCGGCCTACGTCCGGTTGGGTGTCGGCGCGGCAAACGCGCTGACGTTCAGCGACCGGCCGCGGGAAGGCCTGGAACGCCTGCGGCTGCTGCAGCTCTCGAACGCAATGCCCGCCGACGTCAGCCTGTTCCAAGCCGTGGAGCAGGCCAGTCTCAGCCAGCTGGGCCGCACCGCGGACGCACTCCACGTGCCCCTGCCCCCCGACGCGGTGATGCTGCACGTGGTGGTGCGCAGCTTCGGCCTCACCGAAGCGGGCCGCCTCGACGAGGCGGCGGCATTGGCCCAGGGTCTGCGCACCGACCTGGTGGGTGTGTCGATGACGCTCGACCAGATGTGGTCGGCGCTCAACGCCGGCCGCGCCCACCTGATGGCCGGCCGCCCGCGCACCGCTGTGCTGTGGGCGGGGGACGCGATGATCACGGCCGAGCGTGCCGGCCTGATCGCCGGGCAGGCGCTGATCACGTCGGTGCTCGCCGCCGCGTTCGCGCAGTTGGGCGACGGCGAGGCGGCGCAGCGGGCCGACCAGCGGGCCGGCGAGCTGGCCCACGTGCGTGGCTTCCTGCGCGCCGAGCGCGCCGTCGGCCGGGCATGGAGCGCCTATCTGCGCAACGAGCACAGCCTCGCTCGCCGGCTGCTGCTGGAGGCAGCAGTCACCGCGCGCGGGGCAGGCCAGCTGGTGTCGGAGAGCTTCCTGCTGCACGAGCACCTGCGCCTGGGCGGCGAGCCACAAGCGGCCCGCATGCGAGAGCTGGCGGAGGCCTGCCAGTCGCCGCTGGTGGCTGCACGCGCGACCCATGCCGCGGCCGCGGCCGGCGCCGATGCCGCCGGCCTGGCCGCAGCGGCCGAGCGGTTCGCCGCCCTCGGCGCCAACCTGGCGGCGGCCGAGGCGTACCACGCTGCAGCACGCCTGGCACCGGACTCCGGCCGTCAGGCCACGGGTTACCGCAACCTGGCCGACAAGCACCGCCGGTTGTGCGAAGGCGCCACCACGCCCCTGCTCGACCAGCGCGAGCTGCTCTCGGTCTCGCCGTTGTCGGCCCGCGAGCAGGAGATCGCGGCGATGGCCGTGTCGGGGCTGAGTGCTCGTGAGATCGGCCAGCGGTTGTTCGTGTCGGCCCGCACCGTCGAGAACCACCTGCAACGGGTGTACACGAAGCTGGGCGTCAGCAACCGCCAGCAGCTCGCCGACTACTACTCGCGCCCCTGACGCTACGGTGTGCCCATGAGCGAAATCCTGGAGGTCGATCTTCTCGCGTTCGAACAGGGCACCCGCGAACAGCGTCGCGCGGTGGTCGACGGCGTGCGTAGCAGCCTCGCGACCGGCTTCGTCTACACCCGCCACGATCTCTCCAACGACATGCTCGACACCGCCTACGGGATGCTGCAGGAGTTCTTCCAGCACCCGCACGAGGTGAAGCAGTCGTTCGTCGCGCCCGACAGCCACGGCCAAACCGGGTACACCGGCCTGCTGGTGGAAACCGCCGCCAGCAGCGATGTGCCCGACTGGAAGGAGATGCTGAACTGGGGCATCAGCCTGCCGGAGGGGCATCCGCTGCGCAGCCGCTACCCGCATCGCTACGGCCCGCAGGTGCTGCCGGAGGCCGCCGTGCCGGGCATCACCGAAGTGCTGAACACGTTTCACCGCAAGGTGCACGACACGCAGCGACGGTTCCTGCGCATCATCGCCGAGGGCCTCGGTTGCCACGAGAGCTTCTTCGACGAGATGACCACCAACGGCGCCACGCTCACCCGGGCCATCCGTTACCCGGCGATGCAGCAGGCGCCCGGAGGCGGCGGCGCCGGCCACGTGTGGGCTGGGGCGCACGGCGACATCAACCTGATCACCGCCCTGCCGCGGGCCACCGCACCCGGCTTGCAGGTGCTGATCGACGACCAGTGGGTGGATGCGGTGGCGCCCGACGGCCAGGTGATCATCAACACCGGCATGATGCTCGAGCGCCTCACCAACGGGGTCATCCCCACCGGCATCCACCGCGTGGTCGCGGCCCCTGGCTACACCGGCGAGCGCTACAGCGTCGTGCAGTTCGCCCACCCCACGCCCTGGACGCTGCTGAACCCGCTGTCGTGCTGCATCACGCCCGAGCATCCGCAGCGGTTCTCCGGCATGGTCAGCGCCGACGCACTCGATCTGGTGCTCTACGAGATCAACCTGGTGGAGACGGCGCGCCGCGTCGGCTGAGCACCATGTCGCCAGCGCCCTCGCTCGACTCACGCGCCGCCCACGAGGGCGCGGCCGCACACGACGAGGTCGTGGCACCCGCCGCCGAGCCGCGCCGCCCACTGGGCGACATCGTGCTGGCGGTCGACATCGGCAGCACGAAGATGTCCGTCGGCGTGGTCACCCTGCAGGGCGAGCTGATCGACCGAGATCGCGTCGAGGTCGACTCCCACCTGGCCGGCGACGCGTTGTTCGCCACCCTGAACGATCTGCTGCAGTCGCAACTCGAGCGCGCTCGCGACCATCACCACATGCGGCCTGTCGCCGTTGGGGTCGGGTCGTCGGGGCCCATCTCGTTCGGGGCCGAGACCGTGTCGCCGATCAACATCCTCTCCTGGCGCAACTTCCCGCTGCGCGAACGCCTGGCCGAGGCCACCTCGTTGCCCGTGTTCGGCGACCTCGATGCCAAGGCGTTGGCGCTGGCCGAAGGCTGGCTGGGCGCGGCGCAGGGCAAGGAGAGCTTCCTCGCGATGGTGGTCGGCACCGGCGTCGGCGGCGGCATCGTGCTGAACGGGCAGCTGCTCGACGGGGCGAGCGGCAACGCCGGCCACGTCGGCCACATCATCGTCGAGCCCAACGGCCGGCGCTGCCCGTGCGGGTCGCGCGGCTGCCTGGAGGCCGAGGCGTCGGGTGCTGCAATCGAAGCGATCACCGGGCGGCCACCCACGGAACCGACCTATGAGATCATGCAACGCACCGGGCGGCTGGTCGGCCGGGCGGCCGCCTCGGTGTGCAACGTCCTCGACCTCGACCTGGTGGTGGTGGGCGGTTCGGTGGCGTTGGGCTTCGGCGCAACCTTCTTCAACTCGGCCCAGGAGACGCTCGACGAGCACGCCAAGCTGGCGTTCGCCCGTGGCGCGCGCATCACTCCGGTGCGCCTGGGCGACCGCGGGCCACTCATCGGGGCGGGTGCCGTTGCTGTGCGTGGTATTCACCGCTCACGTCGCGCGGCATCGGCGCAGAGGGCGATGCGGTCCGCATAGGCTCACTCGCACCATGGCGAGGGGAGTGCCCGAATGACCAAGATCCGCAGCAAGGACAAGTCCAACATCAACGACGTCCGCGGGCAGGGCGGCGGGGGTGGTGGTGGCGGCGGCTTTCCGTTCCAGCTGCCCGGCATGGGCGGCGGGGGTGGCGGCGGCATGGGCCTTCCCGGTGGGCTGAAGGCGGGCGGTGGGCTGCTGGGCATCATCGTGCTGCTGGCCGCCATGTTCCTGCCGAAGCTGCTGGGTGCCGGCGGGGGCGCCTCGCAGGCGGCCGATACCGGTGCGCTCGACTCCAGCCGGTCGGGCAGCCAGACCTGCGACACCGAGCTCGAGCAGATCGTGTGTGGCGTCACGAACGACGTGCAGGCCTACTGGACCACCGCGCTGCCCAGGTTCTTCGGCACCCAGTACGAGATGACCGAGACCACCTGGTTCACCGGTGGGGTCAGCACCGGGTGCGGCCAGGCCAGCAGCGAGACCGGCCCGTTCTACTGCCCCGCCGACCACCTCGTGTACATCGACCTGGAGTTCCTGCAGCAGCTGGAGAACATGCTGATCGGCGGCACCAGCGACCTGGCCGAGCAGTACATCCTCGCTCACGAGTACGGCCACCACGTGCAGAACGTGCTGGGCACCAACGAGCAGGTGCAGCAGGCGTCGCAGCAGGATCCGGGTCGGGCGAACCAGTACTCGGTGGCGCTCGAACTGCAGGCCGACTGCTACGCCGGCGCCTGGGTGGGCGACGCCGCGGCCCGAGGGCTGCTCGACAACGCCGGCGAGATCCAGGAGGCGATCAAGGCCGCCGAGGGCGTGGGCGACGACCGCATCCAGATGAAGACGCAAGGTCGGATCGACCCCGAGAGCTGGACGCACGGTTCCGCGGAGCAGCGCAAGACGTGGTTCATGACCGGCTTCAACAGCCAAGACCCGGGTCGCTGCGACACGTTCGCCGAGATCCAGTAGGCAGCGTCTCCGTCAGCCGCCGCGCCTGGTGCTTGTGTTGGCACCGGCAACGGCACCGGCACCGGCACCGGCGTCGCTGAAGCGGCGGTACACCCATTCCAGCGGGCCGATGCCGCGCCACAACTGCCAGGCGGTCGCGGCCAGTACGGCGAACATCCAGAACACGCCGGCGAACACCAGCGCGGTCGTCAGCGTGCCCGGGTGCACCCACTCCAGCCAGTCGACCAGCAGGTTGAACACCAACACGTGGGCCATGTAGAGGCTGAGGGTGGTGCGTCCCGTGGCGGCCAGGCCCTGGGTCAGCTCGCTGCCGGCAGTGCGCTGGGTGATCCAGCCGATGAGGCACACGGCCATCAGGGTGGAGCCGACGGTGGTCAGCGTGTACAGCGCGCCACGGTCGAACGGTGCGGTCGACCGCAGCATCGGGTGGATGGTCAGCACGTGGCGCAGCAGGTAGCCGAGGGCGAGGCAGATCATGCCGATGCCTGCCAGGCGCTGGCGCAATTGCGGCGTGAACGGCAGCAGGCGGCCCAGCACCATGCCCATGCACAGGAACACCAGCCATGGCAGCAGTGGGTGGGTGCCGCGCACGAACGTGTCGAGCAGCAGGTCGCGTGGCGACTGTGTGGTCGTCGCGTTGCCGTAGACCAGCCAGTACGGCGGGCGGCCTTCCGTGGTGCGTTGCAGCACCCACCACTGCAGGCCCGCTGCCGCCGCTGCCGCCGCCGCGCCGATCAGCGCCAACCACCGGCTTCGCAGCGTGAACAGCACTGCCCCGGCCACGAAGAACGCGCCGTAGTAGAACAGGATCGTGCCCGGCCACACCCAGTCCAGGAAGTAGCCGAACGCGAAGAGCAGCACGCCCCGACGGGCCAGCTTCCACCGGTCGGCGCTGATCGCGGCCCGGTCGCGGGAGGCGGTGCTGCGGCGGGTGAGCAGGGTGATGCCCATGCCCGCGACCGTGACGAACGTCGCTGCGAAGCGGGTCGACAGCGGCCCCGTCCACGGATCGAAGAACCGTTCCACGACGTTGGTCGGCGTGGCCTTGGCGCCACGGTGGATCAGATAGCCGTGGTAGTTCATCACGCACACGCCGATCAGCGCGACGGCACGGATGACGTCGAGATCGACGATGCGCGGGGTGAGCGCGGTGGCGCTGCTCGCGGGTGAGACCTGGTCGGGTGACAGGCTGGCGGACTGGGCGCTGGCGGTGCCGTCGGCGTCGGTCACGGCAGCCACTCCACCTCGTCCACGGTGGTGACGATCAGCGGCCGCTGGACGTCCACTCGGTCGCCCACCTGCGGGCACGGCTGGTGCGGCGCCACCAACGCCAGCGACGAGTGCATGTGCGGCCGCTCCAGCAGCGTCAGCCGCCGGCGAGCGAAGTGGAACGGGCTGCGGCGGGTCGGATCGGGTTCGTCCAGCGGCGCCACACCGTGGGCCGAACCCGCCCCGATGGCAACCAGCGTGCCATCGAACGGCACCACGCTGCCGTGGTACCCCACCTCGTCGCCGGCGCGCACTTCGTGGCGTTGCAGCACGGTGGCCGACAGGCGCAGGAACTCGTGGCGGGGCACGCCGTGCCACAGCGCGGTGCCGACGCGAACGCGGAAGTGGTGGCTCGGGTGGTCGGCGCGCAGCGAGAGGTAGGACGCGGGGGTGAGGTGGCTGACCCACAGCGTGGCCCCGAAGGGAACGTGCGGCAGCCAGGCCTCGATCTCGGCCAGCCGGTCGGCGTCGTTGCCGGTCAGCGGCAGGTGGATGGCGTAGCCGTGCACCTGCAGGCCGGCCACCTGCACGGCCTGCACCAACGCGGCCAGCTCCTGCGGCGAGGCGCCGTAGCGGCGCATGCTGCTGGCCAGCTTGACCAGCACCCGGCCGTGCCAACCGTGCAACGCACGCACGTGGTCGAGGCTGCCGACGGTGAGCACCGGTTGGTCGCCGGCCGGGGGCACCAGGGTGGGCGTCAGCACGATCGGGGCCAGCGCCGCCGGTACGTCGTGCAGTTCGTGCACGGTGCCCACGCACACCTCCGGGCGCCCGCTAGGGAGCCCGAGTTCGTGCACGATCCCGTGCAGCAGCGGTCGGCCGAACCCGTAGCCGTTGCCCTTCACCACCGGTACGACGCCGTCGCTGTAGTGGTCGGCAGTCGCCCGTACATGGGCCAGCCACTCGGCGCGGGGAACGGTGAGGCGAACGGCCATGCGCCGCCACCGTACTCCCGCCCACCTCGCCACCCGTTGCCAGCCCGGCAGTCCGAGGCCCTGTCCCGAGCCGTGTCATGGGTGCTGGGCGTTCTGCCCGGTCGGGGGATGACATGAACGGGGGTGGCTCGTCACCGCACCCGCCGTCATCGCCTCCCACCCGAGCCGTGTCATGGGTGCTGGGCGTTCTGCCCGGTCGGGGGATGACATGAACGGCTGGAAGTGGAGGAAGTGTTGAATCCCGAGTTGTCTGATCGGAATTATCATCCTACGATTCCGGGTATGAGTTCGAAGCTGTTCGGCTTTCCCAACCCGGTCAACGAAACCTCCGCCCGGCTGGTTGCCGGCGGCGTCGTCGCTCAGGGCGTAGCGTTCCTCGCCGTCCGTCAGTGGTGGGTGTTGCTGCCCCTGGCCTACGGCTTCCTCGCCCGCGTGCTGAGCGGCCCCCGGTTCAGCCCGCTGGGCCAGCTCGTCACCCGCGTGGTCACCCCCCGGCTGCACGTGCAGCACAAGTTCGTGGCCGGCCCGCCGAAGCGTTTCGCCCAAGGCGTGGGCCTCGCGTTCAGCGGTGGTGCACTGCTGGCGTGGGGCCTCGGTGCGCCGGGGGTCAGCTACGTGCTGATCGTCGGCCTCGTGGGCGCTGCCTCGCTGGAGTCGTTCGCCGCGTTCTGCCTGGGCTGCGTGGTCTTCAACCGCCTGATGCGGTGGGGCATCGTGCCCGAGCACGTGTGCGCCGATTGCAACGACATCAGCCGCCGCCTCGCTTCGGCCACGTCGTGAGCTCGGGCAGCAACGGCCCGGCCTCGCGCTCTTGCACCACCCCCGTCCACACGCCCGCGCCGTAGGCCATCTGCTCGGCCAGCAGCAGCGGAGCGTCGGCCAACGGCTGGGTCGACCGCCCGGCCACCGCGTCCAGCAGTGAGGGTGCGACGAAGGCCGCCAGCACGGGCAACCGAGCCCTGCGGCTGACGGCCGCGGCCACGAGGGCCAACGGCCACCACACGCGCGTGACAGCTTCGGCGAGTTGACGGCCGGCCGCGAGGTGGCCGAGGCCGACCAATCGCAGCGACTCGCTCGCCGGCAGGTCGGCCAGCTTGCGGCGCAGGGCGACGACGGTGCCGGCGGCGACGCCCGCCGCGACCGCCGGCCGGCGGGCAACGACCAGTGCCCACACGAGCGCGCTCCAACCACTGAGGCGCACGGGCGACAGAGCGCCGGGATGGCGACGGGCCAGCGCCGCCGCCGACCGGCCGTACCCGAAGCGTTGGCGCAGCCATTCACCGAGGCCGGCCCGCGGCCGGTGGTGCGCCACCACGGCCGGTTCGTAGCGGCAGCGATGGCCCGCCGCTGACAGCCGCCACACCAGGTCGACGTCTTCGCCCAGCCGCATGACCGGGTCGAAGCCGCCCAACGACCGGATCGCCTCGGTCCGGCACAGCAGTGCAGCCGCAGGCACGTAGCTGACGCGGGTGCCGGCCGCGACCCGAGCCGGTTGATCGCCGAGGTCGAGCGGGCTGTGTCGCCGCTCGTAACCGGCCAGCCACGACGGCCCAGGGGCGCCGGCAACACGCGGTGCCACGAGCGCGACCCGATCGTCGGCGAAGTGGGCCAGCAGGGTCTGCAGCCAGCCGGCGCCCGGCTGGCCGTCGGCGGTGCTCGACGGCAGCGAGACGTCGGTGTCGAGGAACAGCACCAGCGGTGTCGCGACCGCGGCCAACCCGGTGTTGCGTGCGGCCGCCGGCCCCCGGTTCACGTCATGTCGTATCACTGTCGGCGGCGGTGGAGCCATGACATGAACGGCGTTCTCGAGAGTGGCGTCGGCCTCGGGCTCGGGTTCGGGCTTCGAAGAGTGCGGTGCGCGTGGAGAACTGAAGTTCGCGGAGGGGGTGGCGTCGTCGACGACGATCGTGGGTACGTCGGGCGGCAGCAGCGCACGCAGCTGGGCGAGCAGCTCCGTGGAAAGGGGGCCGTAGGAGGGGATCACCACTGTCACGTCGGCTGCCGTGAACGGGCCGTGCCCGTGCACCGGGTGCAGCGCCCCCGCGTCGACGAAGCGATCGAGCAGCTGGCGGATGGCCGCCGTGTCGGGCGCCTCGCCGGCCTCCACCATCGCCACCACCTGTGCGCCACCGGTGGACAGGCGGAAGAGCCGCAGCGGCGAGCCGGCCACCACCACGGTGCCGTCACCCGGGCGGCGCCACGACCGGTCCAGCAGGTAGCGCACGGGCGCCGCCCCCGAACCGCTCACCGCTAGTCCCACCACTCGTCGACGGCGGCCACCAGGTCGATGGCCAACAGCGTGAGCAATGACTTGCCGTGAGAGGCCGTTGCACGGCGCGGGTCGCCCAACACTCCGTTGCGGCTGACCGCCCTCACTCCGCCGGCGAGCAGCTCGTCGGCCAGGTGGGCCAGCGGCTCTGTGTTGCCAGCTTCGGCGCGGTGCATGCGCACGAGATCCGGTGCGATGGCCAGCATCATCGAGGTCTCGGTGTCGCCCGCGTGAGCGTCGCCGTCGGGCACCCGCGGCCACCACGCCAGCACCTTGCGCTGCTCGGCGTGCAGCACGCGCACGGCCCGCTCGATCGCCAGGCGGTTGCCGCCGTGCCCGTTCACCAGTACCACGCCGGCGCTCCAGTCGGCGCTGCGCACCAGCTCGATGATCACCTGCTCGAAGACTTCGGTGCCGATGCTGAGCGTGCCGGGGAACGAGGCGTGCTCGCCGCTGGCGGTGATGGTGAGCGGCGGCGTGACCAGCAACTCGCCCTCGTCGAACTTGCGGGCCAGGCCGTCGGCCAGCACGGTGGCGATGCGGAGGTCGGTGTCCAGCGGAAGGTGCGGGCCGTGCTGCTCGCACGCGCCCACGGGCACCACCAGCAACGGACGGCGGATGGGCTTCCAGTGATCGGTCCAGGTGGTGCGGCCCAGGTGGTGGGTCACGCGGGCAGCCCGATGCAGTACACGTAGCCGGCGCGGGTGCCCACGTAGATGCGGCCGTTCCACACGACCGGGGTGCTCTCGATGTTGGCGTCGAGGGTCACCGACCACAGCTCGGTGGGCATGGTGCGTGGCGACGACAGGTCGTAGGCGTGAATGGTGCCGTTGCCGTCGGCCTGGATGAGCACACCGTCGACCAGCGAGGGCGAGCTGAGCACGGGTGCGGTCACCGACAGCTTCCACAGGATCTCGCCGGTGGCCCGGTCGATGCCGTAGACCTTGCCGGGTTTCGTGTTCCAGATGACGACGTCGCCGGTGACGATGGGAGTGGCCCAGGTGCCGCTGTCGACGCCGTTGTTCACGTCGATGCTCCAGACCACCGGGTCGTCGGGCTTGCTGGGGTCGAGCTTCAGCAACTGCCCGGTGCTCTGGGCGCGGCTGTTGTTGCGATCCACCTCGGCGCCCACGAACAGGAAGCCCTGGTCGTCGGGCACGATGCTGGCGTCGCTGTCGTCGCCGGTCCAGAAGCGGAACGTGCGGCTCACCTGCCCCTGGCCGGTGCGGAGCGAGGAGATGTCCCACCCCTGCACCAGGCCGCCCGACGAGTTCAGCCAGGCGGTGTCGCCGCTGACCGACACCGAGGCCTCCAGGCTGACGCGCTTGGGGTCTTTCGAGCCGAGGTCGTCGATCAGCTGTTGGTCCCAGCCCGGCACACGGAACGTCATCGCGGGGTTCACCGTGACCCTCCCGTCGGCGGCGTACCCGCGGTTCAGCTTGATGCCGTAGAACCAGCTGTTCTCGCCGCCTTCGATGAGGTGGTCGTTCAGCACCAGTGGCGCTGCGTCCCAGTCGTCGTTGTGCATGCGGTCGTCGGTGCGGCCGTTCAGCTTCCACAGCTCGCGCGGCTCGGTGCCGTCGAAGGCGATGACGCGCAGGTAGTTGTCGCGCGACCCGACGTAGACCAGCGGGTAGCCATCGGGGTCGATGGTGACGTTGCCTTTGGCGAGGTCGTCGGTCGCGAACGGCGGGATGATGTCCTGCCCGGTTGCGGCGTCGACGAAGTGGACCTTCCAGTCGTACGCGCCGAACACCACCCATGTGCGGCCGTCGCGCTCGAACACCGCCGGCTGCCCCGTCCAGCCCGTGCCGCACCACACCCGCACGTTGCCGTACTCGCTGCTCTCGCCGCACATCGGGTTGCCGGCGCCCGGGTACTGCCAGATGGTCTGCGGTTGGGTGCGCGGCACCGGGCCGGTGCCGTAGTAGCTGCGCGTCGGGTTGCCGCGGAACGTGAGCACGCCAGGGACGGTGGCGCTGTACGGCCGGCCGAACGAGGCGGGGTCGACCAGCACGTCGGTGCGGGCCACGAATGGTGTGGTGGTGGCGGTGTTGGCAAGGGTCGTTGCGGTGTCGCCCGGCACGGTGCCTTCGACGCCCGCGGCGCCGGCGCCCGGGTCGCCGGCCACCGTGGTGTCAGAGGCGGTGGTGCCCTGGCCGGGGGAGATGCTCGACGGTTGCGAGTCGTCGCTGCCCGACGACAGTTCGTTCACCACGCCGACCAGCAGGCCCAGCAGGGCGACGCCGGCGACGAAGGCTCGGCCCCGGCGGGCGAAGTAGCTCACGCAGCGAGGCCCTTCAGCACGGCCGCAGTTGCGTCGTCGAACACCTGCTGCCAGTCGACCAGCGTGTCGTGCTGGTGCTTCAGTTCCAGGCTGACCACGCCGTGCACCGTGCTCCAGACGATCGCCGCCGCGTGCATCGGCGGGATGCGCCGGAGCAGGCCGAGGTCCATCGCCCGTTCCAGTCGTTTGGCCAGCTGGTCGAGCGTGCCCATCGCCTCGGCCAAGGCCTGCTCGCTGGGCTCGAAGTCGGCCACCACCCCCTCGAACATCACGGCGTAGAGCGTGTCGTGCTCGGTGGCGAAGCGCCGGTAGGCCTGCCCGCAACGTTGCAGGTCGGCCAGCGGATCGTCGCTGGTACCGGCCGCCTGCATCGCGTCGCCGAGCAACGTGAAGCCCTGCAGGAACAGCTGCTCGACCACACCGTCCTTGCCACCGAAGCGGGAGTACACGTTCATCGTGCTCATCCCGGCCGCTGTGGCGATTCCGCGCACGGTGAGCGCGCCCGGCCCTTGCTGGGCCAGCAAGCCGGCGGCAGCTCTCAGCAGCGTGGTGCCCACCTCGTCGAGCCGGCTGACGGTGGTGGCACTCACACCCCGCAGGCTAGCCCGATCGGGTGTGGCCGATGTCATGCAACTGGCCCTCGACTCCCTGTTCGGCAAGCGATAACAATGTGATAACTCCGTTCCAAGCGCCTCGAAGGACCGCTCATGCACGCCGACTCATCGTCATCGTCATCGTCATCGTCATCGCCATCGCCATCGCCATCGTCACTGGCCGCCGCCACCCGCCAGCGCTCTCCGTGGGTGGTGCTGGCGGTGTTGTGCAGCAGCGTCTTCATCATCGTCGTCGACGGCACGATCGTGAACGTCGCGTTGCCCACGTTCATCCGCGAGCTGGGCGCGACCACGAGCGAGCTGCAGTGGATCGTCGATGCCTACGTGCTGGTGTTCGCCGGCCTGCTGATGGCCGCAGGCAGCATCGGCGACCGCTTCGGCCGCAAGGGTGTGCTGCAGCTGGGGCTCTTGGTGTTCGGGGCGACGTCGATCATGGCCTCGCTGGCCGACTCCGCCGGCGAGCTGATCGGCTGGCGGGCGGCGATGGGCGTGGGTGGCGCGTTGATCTTCCCGGCCACGCTGGCGCTGCTGGTGAACGTGTTCACCGATGCCCGCCAGCGGGCGGTGGCCATCGCGGTGTGGGCGGCCACGAGCGGCCTGGCCGTGGCACTCGGGCCAGTGGCCGGCGGGTTGCTGCTGCGCCACTACTCGTGGGGTTCGGTGTTCCTGGTGAACGTGCCCGTGATCGTGGTGGCGATGGTGCTGATCGGCCGGCTGGTGCCCACGTCGCGCGACACCACCGTGCACCGCCTCGACCCGCTGGGCACGCTGCTGTCGATCGCGGGCATCACCGTGTTGGTGTGGGCCGTGATCGAAGGCCCCAAGCACGGCTGGCTGTCGTTGTCGTCGGCGGTCGCGTTCGGGCTGGCTGCAGGGCTACTGGTCGGCTTCGTCGCCTGGGAGCGGCGCACCGATCACCCGATGCTCGACGTCAGCGTGTTCACCAACCTGCGGTTCACGGCCGGCAGCGTGTCGGTGACCTTCGCGTTCTTCGCCCTGTTCGGCTTCATCTTCATGGTCACCCAGTACTTCCAGGTGGTGCGCGGCTACGACACGCTGGAGGCGGGAGTGCGCACGGTGCCGTTCGCGCTGTTCACCGGGGTGGCGGCGCCGCTGTCGGCGAAGCTGGTGCACCGCTTCGGCACCAAGGCCGTGGTGGCGGCCGGCCTGACGTCGATGTCGTTGGGCTTCGCGTGGACCACGTTCGACACGGCCGACGCCTCGTACTGGCTGATCGTGGGGCAGATGTTGTTCATGGGTGGCGGCCTGGGCCTGGTGAACGCGCCGGCGACCGAGGCGATCATGGGTTCGCTGCCGCCGGAGAAGGCGGGCGTCGGTTCTGCGGTCAACGACACGGCTCGTGAGTTGGGTGGCACGCTGGGCGTGGCGATCGTCGGCAGCCTGTTCGCCTCGATCTACGCGGGGCGGCTGGGCGAGCTGCTGGCGGGTTCGCCGGTGCCGGCCGCGGCGGTGGCGATCGCCCAGCAATCGGCCGGAGCCGGTGCGGAAGTGGCCCGGCAGGCCGGTGAGCAAGCCGGGCCGACGGCAGGCGAGCTCGTCGGGAACGCCGTGAACACGGCGTTCATGGAGGGCTTCCACGCCGGCTCGTGGGTGTCGGCCGCGGTGGTGCTGGCCGGTGCCGCGATGGCCTGGCGCTGGCTGCCCAGCCGGGCCGTCGCGGCTGCTGAGGTGGTCGCCGGCGCCGGTGCGGTTCGGGCTGCCGCGGTTCAGGCCGGTGCAGTTCAGGCCGGTGCGGTTCGGGCTGCCGCGGTCGAGACGCCTGCGTCGGCGGCCCTGTACTGAGTGTTGGTCTCGTCGATTCGATTTCGACATCCACACCAAGCTCGAGTTGGCGGTGGGACGACGTCCTGGGTGGCCTGAGCGCCGACATGGGGCGGGTGACTCGAGTTGGCGTTGGGGCCACGTCCTGGGTGGTGTGATCGCCGACTTGTCATTGGGCACCGGCCGCTGGGACCGCGGAACCTGACTCCGACGCTGGGCGGACGTTCGTGTGCGATCACCACATCGAAATCGAAATCGAATCGACGAGACCGAACGCTTGCATCCGGCCCTCGGCCGCAGGTGGGCCGGCGACGCCCACGAGACCGAGACGCTCGGCGGTCAACCTTCGGGCAGGTAGCCCCAGTCGCGCAGGGCGGCGGCGATGCGGGCGGCGGCATCGGCGGGTGCGAGGTGGGCGGTCTCGCCGCGGGCCGCCACGGCGGCACCGGCATCGGTGAGCGCACGCAGGCGATCCAGCGAGTGCTCGCCGGCGGGCGCAGCCAGTGCACGGGCACGCGGACGGTACGGGCGCACGACTGCATCGTCGGGTGCGGCCGGGGTGGTGGGTTGCAGCACCTCGATCTCGGCCCGGCCTGCCGCACGCATCGCCGCCAGGCCGGCCCGGCGGAGGTGGGCGGTCGCGCCCTCGACGCTGACCACCGCCGGCACCGAGACGTGCAGCATTTCGCGGCGGCCACCGTCGAGACGGCGAGTGACGCCGACGGCCCCATCGCCGCGCTGCTCGATGGCTGCAGCCGGGTCGACGGCGATCACGCCCAGCGCCTGCTGCGCGCCCAGCCGTGCGGCCAAGAACGCGGGGACAGAACCAGTGCCGCGATCCAGGGAGTAGTCGCCGCACCACACCCACGCCGCGTCGGCGACCACGGAGGCGATCGCGGCGGCGACGTCGTGGCTCAGCATCGGCCGCTCGGTGTGGATGCGCACGGCACGCGTGGCGCCACTGGCCAGCGCGTCGCGCAGCACCTTGTCGGCGCCCGCCGGGCCGACGGTGACGGCCGTGACCCCGGCGCACGACGGACCCAACGCCGCCGCCTGCTGCAGGGCGAGCTCCAGTGCAGATTGGTCGGCCGGGCTCATGCCGGCGAAGCGCTCGTCGTTCGGCTCGCCGGGGTGGGCCACCCACTTCAGGCAGGCGACGATCAGCGGGGGGCCGCCACCCAGGGCCGGGTCCGCGCTCATGTCCGGCGGAAGACGACGCCGTGGCCGCCTTCGGGGTAGTTCCAGGTGATCGCACCTTCGCGGTTGCAGACCAGATAGCAGGTGCCGCACTCGAAGCACTGCTCGTGGTTGAACACGATGCCGCCGTCGCTGGTGGGCACGAACAGGCTGGCCGGGCAGGCCACCACGCACTCACGGGTGCTGCAGTCGGCGCACACCTTGCCGTCGACCACGATGTGCGGCTCGTGGTGGATGCGGAACTCGGCCGTGGCCATCCGCTCCTGGAATGACATGCCACCCCACGCGTGGGGCTCGAGCATCTCGGTGGGCCGGGCGATGGGGGTCGTCATCCGAAGCTCCTGAAGCCGGCCCAGCCGTCGCGCAGCAGGTCGCGGCGGCGCACGCCGGCCCGCTTGCGCTCCTGGTTGAGGATGCGGCGCAGGCCAGGCTTCGGTGTGGGGTTGTCGACACGGAACATGCGCTCGGCCGTGTTGGCCACCATGCCGGGGTACAGGTGCTGCACGCGGTCGCTGAGCACCAGCTCGGGTGCCCGGCGCAGCTTGCGGTGGTCCCTCAGCACGAACGTGTCGCTCAGCCGCTGCTGGTAGCCCTTCAGGCCCTCGGGGCTGGTGTCGTTGGCCCGGATCGCTTCGGCAGCGGCCTCGCCGGCGTACATGCCACTGGCCATCGCGAAGTTGACGCCTTCCAGCCAGATGCCGGCGGCCAGGCACAGCGCGGCGGCGTCGCCGGCCACGAGCATGCCGGGCATGGTCATCTTGGGCATCATCGCCAGCCCGGCCTCGGGAATGAGGTGCGCGCTGTACTCCTTCAGCTCCGCGCCCTGCACCAGCGGGGCGATGGCCGGGTGTTGCTTGAGGTTGGCGATGATCTCCTCGGGTCGCAGCTTCTGCGCTGCCAGCTTGGGCAGCTTCAGCACCACGCCGACGGCCAGCGTGTCGAGGTTGGTGTAGATGAACCCGCCGCCGTTCACGCCGCCGGTGCCGCCCAGCACCTCGATGTCGACACCGTGGCGGTCGCGCACGTTGAAGCGCTCGTCGATCACGTCCTTCGGCAGCGCCAACGTCTCCTTCACGCCGAGCGTGTAGTGCTTGGCGTCGGTGTGCTCGTAGAGGCCGGCCTCCTTGGCGAGGAAGCTGTTCACCCCGTCGCAGGCGATGACCACGCGGGCGCGCAGGTCGCCCTCCGGCCGGTCGGTGCGCACGCCCACCACTGCGCCGGCCGCATCGCGTATGAGGCCGGTGACGGTGGTGCTGGTGATGATCTGCGCACCGGCGGCCTCGGCGTGCCCGGCCAGCCAGTGGTCCCAGTCGGGGCGGAAGGCAGTGGCACCGTTGTACGGCGGTGCGCCCCAGGCCTCGCTGCGGAAGTCGATGGTGAGCGCCTGCGTGTCGGTGAGCAGCATCGTGCTGCGGCGGGTGACCCAGCGCTGGATGGGGGCCTCCAGCCACCACTCGGGGATCAGGTCGTCGAGGATGCGCGGGTACACCACGCCGCCGTACATGTTC
>JAUSLQ010000200.1 GCA_030645675.1 Actinomycetota bacterium
TTGTCGGCGATGCCGATGTCTTCGATGATCTTGCGTGCCTTGACCTTGCCGACGCCCGGGAGCGATTCCAGCAAGGAGACGACCTTCAGCTTGCCGACCGTGCTGTCGGTGGAGGCGAGCGCTTCCGCCAACGACACGGAGCCCATTTTGAGCTGGTTCTTCAGCTCGGCGCGAGCGGCCCGAGCGACTGCAGCCTTGGCCAGTGCGTCGGCTCGCTGTTCTGGGGTGAGTTGCGGGGGTGTTGCCATGGTGCGACCCTAGCGCCGTCAGAGGCCACTGTGCTGGCATTCTCGTCACAGCGGGTGCTACAGGCCGCCCTGGTGAGCACGGCCCGTGAGCTGCGCCGGGGCGAGGCCGCGCTCGGCGCACCACGCCAGCAGCTGCCGCTGCACCTTCAGCGGGGCCGCCGGGTCGGCGAAGGTGGCAGTGCCGACCTGCACTGCGCTGGCCCCGGCGAGCATCAGCTCGGCGGCATCCCAGCCGCTGGCGACACCGCCGACGCCGACGATCGGCAGCTCCGGCAGGGCCGCGTGCACGTCGTAGATGGTGCGCACGGCCACCGCGTGCACCGGGCGGCCGCTGTACCCGCCACCGCCGGCGCCCAGCACAGGCAGCCCGGTAGCCGCGTCGAGCACCATGCCCAGCAGGGTGTTGGAGAGCGTGACCGCCTCGGCGCCGGCCGCGTGCACCGCGGCGGCGACCTCCACCACCCGGTCGGTGTTGGGGCTGAGCTTGGCCCAGCGCGGCCGCCCGCAGGCGGCGGTGGCCGCGATCACCTCGGCCGACAGGGCCGCGTCGTGGGCGAAGATGCCCCGCCGGCCTTCCAGGTTCGGGCACGACAGGTTCACCTCCACGGCCATCACGCAGGCCGGCGCCTGGGCGAGTTGCTCGGCAGCCTGCCGGTAATCGTCGAGCGACCGACCCCAGATGCTGGCCACCACCCGGGCCCCGGTGGCTGCCAGCTCGGGCAACTCGTCGGTGAGCCAGAAGGGCACTCCCGGCCCCTGCAGACCGACGGCGTTGATCATGCCCACGCCGGCGGGGTGCACCCGCGGCGCCGGATTGCCGGCCCACTCGTAGGCCGCGAGCGACTTGACGACCACTGCACCCAAGGCGGCCAGGTCCATGTAGGGCGCCAGCTCGGCGCCGTGCCCGGCCGTGCCCGAAGCGGTCATCACCGGCGCCGGCAGTGACAACGACCCGACCTGCACGGTGGCGCTCACGCGTGATAGTCCTGCAGCGGGCGGACACTGATCTCGTGTCCCACCATCTCGGCCATGCCCTGCACTGCGGCCAGCGCGGCCTCGACGGTGGTGACCGAGCTGACGTGGTGACTGTTGGCCGACTTGCGGATCTGCTCGCCGTCGGTGCGGCCGCCACGGCCCTGCGGGGTGTTGACCACGAACGCGATCTGCCCGCTCTCGATCAGCTTCACCGCGTTCAGCCCGTCGCCTTCGGAGATCTTGCCGACCACCTGGTCGACCATGATGCCGAACTTGGCGAGGTATTCGCCAGTGCCACGGGTGGTGGCGATGCCGAGGCCCAGCTCGCGCAACCGCTTGGCGACCACCAGCCCGGCCGGCTTGTCGCCGTCCGCCAGCGACAGGAACACGGTGCCCGTGGTGGGCAGCAGCGTGCCAGCCGCCAGCTCGGCTTTGAAGAACGCCTTGCCGAACGTGGTGTCGATGCCCATCACCTCGCCTGTGCTGCGCATCTCCGGCCCGAGGGCGGTGTCGACCTCGGGGAAGCGGCTGAACGGCAGCACGGCTTCCTTGATGGCCACGTGCCCGTGCTCGCTGGGAGGGCGCAGCAGCCCCTCGGTTCGGAGCTCGCTCAAGGTGGCCCCCAGCATCACGCGGCTGGCCACCTTCGCGAGCGGCACGCCGGTGGCCTTGGCCACGAACGGCACGGTGCGGCTGGCGCGGGGGTTGGCCTCGATGACGTAGACGGTGGTGCCGAGCACGGCGTACTGCACGTTGATCAGCCCGCGCACGTCGAGCGCCTTGGCGATGGACTTCGTGTAGCTCTCGATCACCTCCACCACCCAGGCGGGCAAGGTCTGTGGCGGGATGGCACACGCGCTGTCGCCGCTGTGCACGCCAGCCTCCTCGACGTGCTCCATCACTCCACCGATCAGCACCTCACCGGTGTGGTCGCGGATGGCATCGACATCCACCTCGGTGGCGTCTTCCAGGAAGCGGTCGACCAGCACCGGGCGCTCGGCGGACAGGCCGCCCTCCTTGCCGAGCGAGCCGAACCCGGCCAGCTCGGCCATCGCCCGTGCCAGGTGGTTGCGGTCGTGGACGATCTGCATCGCCCGCCCGCCCAGCACGTAGCTGGGCCGCACCAGCACGGGGAAGCCCACCTGGTCGACGATCGTCAGGGCCTGCTCGAGATCGATTGCGGTGCCGCCGGGGGGCTGCGGGATGTGCAGTTCGTTGCACAATGCGTTCCACTTCTCGCGGTCTTCGGCGAGGTCGATGGAGGCCGGGGAGGTGCCGGCGATCAGCTCCACCGGCAGCAGGCCCGACAGCTTCAGCGGGGTCTGCCCGCCCACCGAGCCGATCACCTTCGGGGCCTCTCCCCCGGCAGCGGCCGTCTCGGCGGCGATGACGTTCAGCACGTCTTCACGTGTGAGTGGCTCGAAGTACAGGCGGTCGCTGGTGTCGTAGTCGGTGCTGACGGTCTCGGGGTTGCAGTTGATCATCACGGTCTCGAAGCCGGCGTCGCGCAGGGCGAAGGAGGCGTGCACGCAGCAGTAGTCGAACTCGATGCCCTGGCCGATTCGGTTGGGGCCGCTCCCCAGGATGACCACCCGCGGGCGGTCGCTGGGCCGCACCTCGTTCTCGTCCTCCCAGGTGCTGTAGTGGTACGGCGTCTCGGCCTCGAACTCGGCGGCACAGGTGTCGACCGTCTTGTACGTGGGCATCACGCCGATGGCCTCGCGGGCAGCGCGCACCTGCAGCTCGTCGAGGCCCCAGGCGAACGCCAGCTGGGCGTCGCTGAAACCGAACTGCTTGGCACGCTTCCACATGCGCTTGCTCATGCCAGCCATGCCGGCCACGGTGAACACTGCCCGCTCTTCCATGATCTGCAGCATCTGGTCGAGGAACCAGTGGTCGATCCGACAGGCGGCGTGGATGCGTTCGGCGGACACGCCACGGCGCAGCAGCTCGCCCACCTGGAAGATGCGGTCGGGCGTGGCGATCGCCACCGCGGCGAGCAGCTCGTCGTCGGAGCGTGGTTCCAGCTGCGCCTCGGCGGGGTCGCAGCCAAGCCCGTAGCGGCCCTGCTCGAGCGAGCGCAGACCCTTCTGCAGGCTCTCGGTGAACGTGCGGCCGATGGACATCGCCTCGCCCACGGACTGCATCTGGGTGCCCAGCACGCCCTTCGTGCCCGGCAGCTTCTCGAAGGCCCAGCGCGGGATCTTGGTGACCACGTAGTCGATGGACGGCTCGAAGCTCGCTGGCGTGGAGCGCGTCTCGGTGGACGTGATGTCGTTGCTGATCTCGTCGAGCGTGTAGCCGACAGCCAGCTTGGCGGCGATCTTCGCGATCGGGAAGCCGGTGGCCTTGGAGGCAAGGGCGGACGACCGCGACACGCGGGGGTTCATCTCGATGACGACCTGCTCGCCGTTCTCGGGGTTCACCGCGAACTGGACGTTGCTGCCACCGGTCTCCACACCCACGCGCCGGATGCAGGCGAACGCGGCGTCGCGCATCTCCTGGTACTCCACGTCGCTGAGCGTCTGCGCCGGGGCGACGGTGATGCTGTCGCCGGTGTGCACGCCCATCGGGTCGAAGTTCTCGATGCTGCAGATGATCACGCAGTTGTCGGCGCGGTCACGCATGACCTCGAGCTCGTACTCCTTCCAGCCGGCGATGCTCTTCTCGATGAGGATCTCGCTGATCGGGCTGGCGTCGAGGCCGTTGGAGGCGACCGCTTCGAACTCCTCGACCGTGCTGGCGATACCCGTGCCGCGGCCGCCGAGGATGTAGGCGGGGCGGATGATGCACGGAAGGCCGATGGTCTCCAGCACGGTGCGGGCCTCGACCATGTTGTGGGCGATCCCGCTCTCGGGCACCTTCAGGCCGATCTCGATCATCGCCTGCTTGAACTTGTCGCGGTCTTCGGCGGTCTCGATGGCCAGCGCATTGGCGCCGATCATCTCGGGGGTGCCGGGCACGCCGATGAGCCCCCGCTCGTACAGCGCCATCGCCGTGTTGAGGCCGGTCTGGCCGCCGAGAGTGGGCAGCACCGCGTCGGGCTTCTCGCGCTCGATGATCTTGGCCACCACGTCGGGGGTGATCGGCTCGACGTACGTGGCGTGCGCGAAGTCGGGGTCGGTCATGATCGTGGCCGGGTTCGAGTTCACCAGGATGACCCGGTAACCCTCTTCCTTCAGCACGCGGCACGCCTGCGTGCCGGAGTAGTCGAACTCGCAGGCCTGGCCGATGACGATCGGCCCGGAACCGATGATGAGGATCGAGTGGATGTCGGTGCGCTTGGGCATCACACACCCGCCTTCACGCCGAGGCCGTTCGCCATGAGCTCGTCGAACATCTGGAACAGGTACCTGCTGTCGTGTGGGCCGGGGCCGGCCTCAGGGTGGTACTGCACGCTGAACGCAGGCGCGCCGAGCACCCGCATGCCCTCGTTGGTGAAGTCGTTGAGGTTGAGGTGGGTCACCTGCACCTTGCCGTCCAGGCTGGCCGGGTTCACGCAGAAGTTGTGGTTCTGGCTGGTGATCTCCACCTGGCCGGTGGCCTCGTGGCGCACGGGGTGGTTGCCGCCGTGGTGGCCGAAGGGCAGCTTGAACGTCTCGCCGCCCAGCGCACGGCTGAGCAGCTGGTGGCCCAGGCAGATGCCGAAGATGGGCACCTGTCCGAGCAACTCGGCGATCGCCTGCGAGGCGTAGCCCACCATCGCCGGGTCGCCGGGGCCGTTCGACAGGAACACGCCGTCGGGCTGCAACGCCAGCACGTCGGCGGCGCTGGTGGCAGCCGGCACCACGTGCACCGTGCCCAGGCCGGCGAGGTGGCGCAGGATGGTGGCCTTGACGCCGAAGTCGTAGGCGACGATGGTGCGCTGGGCACCGCTGCCGGCGAACGGCACCGCGTACGGCTCGGTGGTGGTGACCTCGGCCACGAGGTCGATTCCGTCGGTGCCCTGCTCGTCGGCGGCAGCGGCGCGCAGCTCGGCCTCCGAGGCCCCACCGCTGCCCACCGGGCCGAAGGCGCCTGGCATCGCGCCGGTGTCGCGCAGCAGACGGGTGAGGCGGCGGGTGTCGATGCCGGCGATGCCGCTGATGCCGAAGCGGCGCAGCATCGCGTCCAGCGAGTCTTGCGCCCTGTGGTTGCTGTGGCGCCTGGCCATCTCGCGCACGATCACGCCACGGCAGAACGGGCGGATGGATTCGAAGTCGTGGTCGTTGACCCCGTAGTTGCCGATGTGCGGGTAGGTGAAGGTGATGATCTGCCCGGCGTAGCTGGGGTCGGTGATCACTTCCTGGTACCCGGACAGCACCGTGTTGAACACCACCTCACCACCGGCGATGCCGTTGGCCGGCTCGGCGCCGATCAATTCGCCCTCGAAGATGCTGCCGTCGGCCAGCACCAGTGCTGCCTCACGCATCGCGGCCACCTGCTTCCATCTCTTGCATAATCATGCAGCATAGTGCACGATCATGCAGACGGACGGGCCTGGGTACAGCAAACATCGATGGCTCCCTGCCGTACGGGCCTCACGGGACCCGTTTCACGGTCGGGAGAACAGGATAGCGTCGCTGCGTGCGCGTCAAGGTACTCCTCGCTTCTCAACACCGCTTCCTCGCTGCGCAGCCCGTGCTGGCCGAGCTCGACGAAGCCCGCCGTGCCCTGGCACCCAGTGGCATCGAGCTCAGCGCCACCCTGCTGGGCAGCCCGGCGGTGCGCGACGGCGACGACCCGTTGGCCTTCGCCGCCCGCCTCGGGCTGCCCACGGAAACCCTGGCCTCGGGCGACGGCGAGTTCGCCCCCGCCCTGCTGGCCGGGTTCCGCGCCGCGCTGCAGGAGGGCGCCGAGGTCATCGTCTCGCTCGACGCCGACGGCCAGCACGACCCGCGCCAGATCCCCACGCTGGTACGCAGCCACCTCGCACGCGGCAGCGGCCTCACCATCGGCTCGCGCTGGACGCGCGGCGGCTCATCCCCGGGCACCGGTGCCGTGCGCACCAGCCTCAGCCGCCTGGGCAACGCCACGGTGAAGGCCATCACCGGCGCTCGTGGCGTCAGCGACTCCACCACCTCGTTCCGCGTGTACAGCCCGGAGGTCGCCTCCCTGCTGCTCGACGAGCCGTTGCCCACCGAGACCTACGGGTTCTTCAGCGCGATGGTGGCCGTGGTGCAGGCACACGGCTTCGCCGTCGACGAAGTGCCCATCACCTATCGCCCCCGGTACTCGGGCGGCGGCCAGCTGCGCCAGAGCGACCTCAAGGAGTTCGCCGACAACCTCCTGCCCGTGCACCGCCAGGTGCGTGCAATTCGCCGCGAGATGCGCGGCAACCAGGCCCTGTGGGCGCAGCGCAACCCGCGCCTGCGTGCCCAGGCCGAAACCGGCGAGTCGATGTTCGGTGCTACCGAAGAGCTGGCGAACCTGTCCGACGCAGACAACTTCCTCACCTGGATCAGCGACGAGCTGAGCCCGCACCTCGGCGCCCAGGTGCTCGAGGTGGGCGCCGGCGTGGGCGCCATCGCCACCAAGCTGGCAGCCGACGGTCACCACGTGATGGCCATCGAGCCCGCCGACAACGTGTTCCCCGAATTGGCCCGCCGCACCGCCGACAACCCGGCCATCGATGCCCGCCAGGTCACCTCGCAGCAACTGCTCGACGAAGGCGCCGCCGGCAGCTTCGACTCGGTGGTGTACGTCAGCGTGCTCGAGCACATCCGCGACGACGTGGAAGAGCTGCGCACCGCGCTGCAGCTGCTGCGGCCGGGCGGCACGCTGGGCCTGTTCGTGCCCGCGATGCCCTCGCTGTACGGCAGCCTCGACTTCAAGTCGGGCCACTACCGCCGCTACGACCGCGACCTGCTGCACAGCGTCGTCACCGCTGCCGGCTTCGAGATCACCGACGTGCACTACCTCGATCTGGCCGGTGTGGTGCCCTACTTCCTCATGTACCGCCTGCTCGACGTGAAGACGCTCGACTCGGGCTCGTCGAAGGTCTACGACTCGCTGATCGTGCCGGTCAGCCGGTTCATCCAGAACCGTGTCGCAGCGCCAGCTCTTGGCAAGAATCTTGTTGCGGTCGCACGTCGACCTCTGGGCTAGTACCCACCCGCTTGGCGACGATCACGTTGTCGTCCATGTACACCGGCTCGAACGGGCCGCCCACCTTCACCATGTTCTCGAAGAGCGTGCGGTTCCTACCTTCACCGATCTGGCTGAGGTCGAGTGCGATGTAGTCCACCGTGGTGGGGTCGGGTATGTGTGCGCAATCGTCGTTGCCCCACACGCTGGCCCAGAACGGGTTCGGCCAGTCGTAGATGTGCAGGCGGTGCGAGATGTGCGGCCCCAGCTGGTAGCTGGCGCTGACCGAGGCGTCGTCGGGGATGTACGTCAGCGCGATGCGCAGCGAATCGTGCCGCGGGTGGTAGCCGCTCCAGACGCCGTACCCGGACGGTGTGTCGTTCAGCGGTGAGGGCGACCAGGCGACGTTGGTCGTGTAACTGCACAGCAGCAGCCAGATGGGCAGGACCGTTCGCGCGACCTTGAACTTCCAGAACACGAACGCACCGTGGATTGACGCGATCATCATCGGGGCGATCATCACCGACGTGTACTGGTACCTGATCATGCGCGCATAGGGACTCTGCCCGATCACGCTGGCCAGCAGCTGCGGCAACGCCATCAGCAGGCCCAGTGGGTTCGCCAGGTACAGCCAGCCCATCGGCCACGACATCTGCTTGTAGAAGGTGAGCCGATCGGGCTGCACCGCGTCGCTGACGACGCGGTTCGGGTGACGGACGATCTCGGAGACGATCGCGGGTGTGCTGTCGCCGTAGTTGCCGTAGAAGAGCGTGATGTAGAACGGCTCCTTGCCGTCGTTGAAGTACGGCAGCATCAGCTTCGTGTAGCCCACGTACCACACCGCCGCCAGCACGATCACACCCACGCAGCGGTTCACGACGCGCCGGTAGTCGGGCGCGTTACGCATGTACACCAACAGCACCAGGCCCATCATGATGACGGCCAACGCGGTGTCCTCACGGGTGCTCAGCGCCAGCAGCACCATGGCGAAGAACCAGCCCCACCGCTCCTTGGTGGCGAACCACCACGCGAACAGGAACGGGGTGATGACCAGTGCCTCCGGGTGGAACATCGCCCAGCTGATCCACTGCACCGGCGCGTACATCAGGTAGGCGACGGTGAACAGCAGCCCCATCCACGGGTTCTTGAACTTGTCGCGCGCGATGAGGTACACGGGCACGCCACCCAGGCCCAAGACACAGGCCTGCACGACGTAGAGGAAGCTCGGGCCGGCACCCAGCCAGTAGAACGGCACGAACAGCAGGAGGAGGGGGTTGAAGTGGTGCCCCCAGAAGTTCATCCCGCGCACGGAGATGAACGCATGCCCGCGCGACAGGAGCCAGATGGCCTGGTCGTAGATGCCCATGTCGTAGGCCCAGGTGCCGAAGTTGCGCTGGTTGCGCACCCCCAGCGAGCCGAAGACTGCTGCGAACACGATCACCGCGACCGCTACGAGCCAGGCCGGCCTCGACGTGTGGGCGATCTGACGGCGGAGGCGGTCGCGCTTGTCGCCTGCCCACGACCTCAGCGCCAGCGTGTTCATCAGCCTCGGAGCACCGGCACCAGCGCGGAGAGCACGCCGTTCACGAACCGGCCGGAGTCGTCGGTGCTGAACCGCTTCGCCAGCTCGACCGCTTCGTCGAGCACCACCGCCACGGGCACGGACGGGCGGGCGAGCAGCTCGTAACCGGCGATGCGCAGCACGTTGCGGTCGATGGACGGCATGCGCTGCAGTGTCCAGCCCTTGGCGTGGGCGGCGATCTCTTGGTCGAGCTGGGCCTGGTGCGTTTGCACGCCCGCGACCAGCTCGGCGGTGAGCTCGTCGACCGGCGAGATCTGCGCGGCCAGCACGTCGGCGGGCGGGATGCCCTTCGACTCGGCCTCGTACAGCAGGATCAACGCACGCTCGCGTGCATCGGTGCGTTCGTCGGGGTGACCGGCGGCGGCACCCGTGGAACGTGAAGGGGGTCGGGCCACGCGATCAGACCCGAGTGATGTAATCGCCGGAGCGGGTGTCGACCTTGACCTTGTCGCCCGGGTTGATGAACAGCGGCACCTGGACGACCTTGCCGGTCTCCAGCGTGGCCGGCTTGCGGGCACCACTGACCCGGTCGCCCTGCATGCCGGGCTCGGTGTCGGCGATGGCCAGCTCGACCGAGGCGGGGATCTCCACGGTCACGATCTCGCCGTTGTAGAAGGCGATGATGGCCACGGAGTTCTCGACCATGTAGTCGGCGGCGTCGCCCAGCGCGCTGGGGGCCACGTTCTGCTGGTCGTAGGTCTCCTGGTCCATGAACACGTACTCGTCGCCATCGCGGTACAGGAACTGCATGTCCTTCTTCTCCAGCAGGGCCTGTTCGACGCGGATGCCAGCGTTGAACGTCTTGTCGATCACAGCGCCGTTGCGCAGGTTGCGCAGCTTCGACCGCACGAACGCGCCACCCTTGCCCGGCTTGACGTGTTGGAACTCGACGACCTGGAACAGGTTGTTGTCGATTTCCAGCGTGATGCCGTTCTTCAGATCGTTGGTGGAGATGGCGGGCACAGTGAGTCCTTCGGAGAAGCAGTGAGTACGCGGCATCCCTCGCTGGTGACGACCACCAGGTCTTCTACACGGATGCCGCCGAAACCTCCATGGTAGACGCCCGGCTCCACCGTCACTACGTCTCCCACCTGCAAAATGGCATCGCCCGCCCGGTTGACGAACGGGTCTTCGTGGATCAGCAGGCCCACCCCGTGTCCCGTGCCGTGGGTGAACCAGTCGCCGAAACCCGCTTCGGTGATGATGCCGCGGCACACACCATCGAGTTGCTTCACGCTGACGCCGGCCGCCACGGCGGCCACACCCGCCCGCTGGGCGGCCAACACGACTTCGTACAGCTCCTGCTGCTGGGCGGTGGGCTCGCCTGTCACGAACGTGCGCGTCATGTCGCTGTGGTAGCCGTCGACCAGTGCGCCCACGTCGATGATCACCAGATCGCCTGCCGTGATGACCCTGTCGGTCGGCCGGTGGTGCGGCAGTGCGCCGTTCACCGGGCCGCTGGCCACGATCGTCTCGTAGCTGGGGCCGGTGGCACCCAGCTCGCGCATGCGCACCTCCAGCAGGTTGCGAACCTGCGCCTCGGTGAGCCCCTCGCCCAATCGCGGGGCCACCTCGGCCAGCGCCTGGTCGGCGATGCGGCAGGCACGCGCCATCGCATCGATCTCGTCGGCGTCCTTGACGCGGCGCTCGGCCTCGACGATGCCGCCGGCCGACGACAGCTCGGTGTCGAACGCCGCCGCCCAGCGAGCGTGCTGGGCGAACGAGACGTGCTCGGCCTCGAAACCCACCCGGTCGTGGCGGCCGCACAGGGCGGCGAGGTGGGCCTGGGTGTCGGTGGTGGTGGCGCCCACGAGCACCTCGCCCACCACCCCGGCGGCCGCCAGCTGCTGCGCCGCCTGCACGCCGTACCGGCCGTCGGTCACCAGCGTCAGCCCCTCATGGTCGATGACGACCCAGCCGTTCGAGCCGGTGAAGCCGGTGATCCAGCGCACGTTGGTGAGGTCGCTCACCAGCAATGCCTCGTGGCCGGCAGCGGCCATCCGGCTGCGCACACGATCGGCCCGGCCGGCGGTGCTCACTCGCGCGGCTCCGCTGCGGCCACGTGTGAGACCTCTGCCAGCTTCGCGGCGACAGCCTGCACGGCCAGCACGTAGCCGTGCATGCCCAGCCCGATGATGGAGCCGGTGGCCACCGGGGCGACCACGCTGGTGTGGCGCCACGGCTCGCGTGCGTTGGGGTTGGAGATGTGCACCTCGATGACCGGCCCGGCGAACGCGCTGAGCGCATCGTGGATGGCCCACGAGTAGTGGGTGAAGGCGCCGGGGTTGATGATGATCGCCGCGGCCCCGGTGCGGGCGGTGTGGATCGCGTCGACCAAGGCGCCCTCGTGGTTGCTCTGGAACGCATCCACGGTGTGCCCGTGCTCGGCCGCAGCCGCCGAGACGGCGTCCTCGTAGTCGGCCAGCGTGGCCGTGCCGTAGATGTGGGGCTCGCGTTGGCCGAGCAGGTTCAGGTTTGGTCCGTGCAGGAGCGCGATGATGGCCACGGGCCTATCGTGCCACGCCCGCCTGCTGCGTGGCCTGCCATTCGTCGCGGGTCAGGCAGTAGACGACGTGCCGTTGTTCGGCCCAACCCGGCGTCATCGGGTGCTCGAACTCGCGGGCGGGGTCCAGCCGCATGCCGATCTTCTGCATCACCCGCTGCGACTTCATGTTCAACGTGGTGGTGAAGCTGACGATCTCGTCGTGCGGCAGCGCGACGTGCTCGAACCCGAAGCGCAACGCCGCCGCTGCGCCCTCGGGTGCGAAGCCGTGGCCCCAGTGCTGGTGCGCCAGCCGCCAGCCCACCTCCACGCACGGCGTGAACGACGCTTCCCATACGGGGGCCGACAGCCCGATGAACCCGATGAACTGCTGGGTGTCCAGTCGCTCGGCCGCCCACAGCCCGAACCCGCGCTGCTCCCAGCCGTCGGTGATGCGGTCCACCATCGCATCGCTCTGCTCGCGGGCGAGCATCGACGGGAAGTGGCGCATCACCTCCGGGTCGGCGTTCAAGACTGCGAACGGCACCTTGTCGGCCTCGCGCCAGCCACGCAACAACAATCGCTCGGTGCGTATCTCGGGCGTCATCGGGACCGAGTCTTCCAGATGCGTAGGCTGCACCCGTGGGCCGCTGGCGGTCTTGTGCGCGGCGACCTTCGTGTGCGCTGTGTAGCGCTGGGCGCAACACAGCGCACAAAGTCGCTGCGGCCCGTCGAGCCGAGTCCAGTCCTCAGGGCATCAGTTGCAAAGCCGCCAGGGCGTCGCTCGCCGCGACGCCGGGCACCACTTCCACACCAGCCGGGCCGTCGAGCACGAACGTCAGCAGGTCGCCCAGCACCTTCTTGTCCAGGCCCATCAGGGCCACCAGGCGCTCGGGCGCGAGGCCGACGGGAAGCGCGGTTCCCAGCTCGTAGGCGCCGCCCACCACGTCGTAGTGCTGCTGCACACGAGCCGAGTCGATGCGGCCGAGGTGGTGCGCCAGGTGTGCGGCGTAGATCAGGCCCACGCCCACCGCCTCGCCGTGCAGCAACTGGTAGTCGGTCTCGATCTCCAGCGCGTGGGCCAACGTGTGGCCGTAGTTCAGCAGCGCCCGGCGGCCGCCTTCGCGCTCGTCGCCGGCCACCACCTCGGCCTTGATCTGCACGCAGCGGGCGATGCGCTCGGCTTCGCCCATGGCCAGCAGGTCGTCGCCGGTGAGGAAGTGGTACTTGGCCATCTCGCCGCGGCCGCATCGCAGCTCGCGGGGCGGCAGCGTGGCCAGTGCGTCGAGATCGCAGACCACGCCACTGGGCTGCCAGTACGCGCCCACCAGGTTCTTGCCGCCCACGCCGTCGACGGCAGGCAGGTTCACCCCGGTCTTGCCACCGATGGCGGCATCGACCATGCCCAGCAGGGTGGTGCTGACGTGCACCACGGAGATGCCACGGTGCCACGACGCCGCGGCAAAGCCGGCGACGTCGGTGACCATGCCGCCGCCGACGCCGATGACCACGTCGTTGCGCGTCAGGCCCATGCCGGCGAAGCCGCGGCACAGCGACTCGACGGTGGCCAGCGTCTTGTGCTGCTCGCCCTCGCCGATCTCGAAGCGCTGGAACGGGATGCCCGGGTCGACATCCAGAGGAATCCCCGCCTGGGTGACGACGGCTGCCCGCCGCGCCGAGCGGGGCAGCAACGCCGCCAGCTCTCTGCGGGCGCCGTGGCCGACGAGCACGTCGTAGCTGCGGTCGCCGAGGGGCACCCGGACGGTGATCATCGCAGCACCGCCTCCACTACATCGCTCACCGAGCGGTTGTCGACCAGCACGATGGCGTCGGCCACCTCGCGGTAGAGGGCTTCACGGTCGCGGAACATGCGCTGCAAGGTATCGGCTGGATCGTCGTCGAGCAGCGGCCGGTGAGGCCCACCCTTCACCCGCTCCAGCAGCGTCGCCGGATCGGCGCACAGCCACACCACCCGCGCCTTGGCCGCCTTCATCGCCGCCCGGTTGGCGGCGGCGAGCACGACTCCCCCGCCCGTGGAGATCACCACCGGCTCGGCGGATGCCAGCGCATCCAGCAGCACCTCGGTCTCCAGCGCGCGGAAGGCGGGTTCACCGTCGCCGGCGAAGATCTCGCGCACGGTGCGGCCGGAGCGCGACTCGATCATTGCGTCGCTGTCGAACATGCGCCGGCCGAGGCGGTCGGCCAGCACCCTGGCCACCGTGGTCTTTCCGACGCCGGTCATGCCCACCAGCACCACGTGCTGATCGGCGGCGATCACGGCAGCGTGGCGCGGAACGCCTGGGCGTTGCGCACGAACTCGGCCACGCTGTCGCCGCCGAACTTGCGCTGTGCCTCGGTGGCCAGCACGAGCGCCACCATCGTCTCGGC
>JAUSLQ010000201.1 GCA_030645675.1 Actinomycetota bacterium
CCGCCCAGCGCTGCTCCCGCCCGCCCGCAGGCCGGCCGCGGTGTGGTCGGCTCCAACGGTCATCGCTACGGCAACGGCACCGGCACCGGCACCGGCCAGGCTCGCGGCGCGCAGCCGGCGACCGACCAGCACGCCGATGGCGATGGCGATGACGATGACGACGGCGACGACGACGGGGAAGGCCAGGGCGAGGGCGAGGGCGAGAGCCGCAACGCACGCCGCCGGCGCCGCCGCCGCAACAAGAACCGCGGCGCCGACGGCGCACCCGTGCCCGAGCGGGCGGCGGCCAACGACGTCCCGCCCCGCCCCGAGCAGCAGCGCGAGCGCTTCGAGCCCCGCGACCGCGCCGAGCCGTCGCACGGTGCCGACGTGCCCGGGCTGGAGCCCGTGCCCGTGTCGGGCTACGTGGATCTGCGCGACGAGGGCTACGGGTTCCTCCGTGTCAGCGGCTACCTGCCGTCGCGTGACGACGCCTACGTGCCCGTCAAGCTCACCCGCCAGTTCGGGCTGCGCAAGGGCGACCACGTCAGTGGCCTCAGCCGCCCGGCCGGCCGCAACGAGAAGAACCCGGCGCTGCTGGAGATCCACACCATCAACGGCGCCGACCCCGAGCTGGCCCGCGACCGGCGCAAGTTCGAAGATCTCACCGCACTGTTCCCCGACGAGCGGCTGGTGCTGGCCAGCCCCAACGACCCGCACAACATGACGGTGCGCATCATCGATCTGGTCGCACCGATCGGCAAGGGGCAGCGCGGCATCATCGTGTCGCCGCCGAAGGCCGGCAAGACCACGATCATGAAGGAGATCGCCACCGCGATCGAGCGCCACAACCCGGAGGTGAAGCTGATCGTGCTGCTCATCGACGAGCGGCCCGAAGAGGTCACCGACATGCGCCGCACGGTGAAGGGCGAGGTCATCTCCAGCACGTTCGACCGGCCCAGCGAAGAGCACACCCATGTGGCCGAGTTGGCTCTGGAGAAGGCGAAGCGGCTGGTCGAGAACGGCGACGACGTCGTCATCATCCTCGACGGCATCACCCGCCTCAGCCGGGCGTACAACCTGGCCGCACCGCCCAGCGGTCGCATCCTCTCCGGTGGCATCGACGCCGGCGCGCTGTACCCGCCCAAGCGCTTCTTCGGCGCCGCCCGCAACTGCGAGGAGGGTGGCTCGCTCACCATCCTCGCGACGGCGCTGGTGGAGACGAACAGCCGCATGGACGAAGCGATCTTCGAGGAGTTCAAGGGCACCGGCAACATGGAGCTGAGGCTCGACCGCCGCCTGTCCGAGCGCCGCATCTACCCGGCGATCGACGTCGATGCCAGCAGCACCCGTCACGAGGAGCTGCTCTTCGATCGCAAGCAGCTGCAGATGGTCTGGAAGCTGCGCCGTGTGCTCAGCGGCCTGGCCGCCGACGGCAACGCGGCCCCGGGCCTCGAGCTGCTGATCGACCGCCTGAAGACGTTCAAGACCAACGACGAGTTCCTCAACGAGATGTCCAAGCAGCCGTCCATGTAGACGGCGGACTGGCAGTGTTCGACAATCGACCGGTGCCTGATCGCAAACCGCCGGTACACTTGGCCGCCTACTTCTTTCGGAGAATGTGATGAAGACCGAGATCCACCCCAAGTACACCGACGTCACAGTGCGCTGCTCGTGCGGCAACACGTTCACCACGCGCTCCACCCGTGGCACCGACCTCACGCTCGAACTGTGCAACGAGTGCCACCCGTTCTTCACCGGCAAGCAGAAGCTGGTCGACACCGGTGGCCGCGTCGAGCGCTTCAACAAGCGCTACGGCGAGCGCAAGAGCAAGTGATCGTCGGCGCTCCGGCGCCGGCCCATCCACGCCCGACAGATCGTCTCCTCCACCCGGCCCGACGGCCGGGTGGAGGTCGTTTTGGGGTGCGGCGGCCGCCGTGCCGCGACAAGGGGTCGTCTTGACGGGTTCATGAGCCCTTCATGTCGAAGATGTTACGGTGCTGACGGCGGCCAGGGCTTCAGTGTCCCAACGGCGCGGGCGATAACAGAACAGGCAAATTCTCGAGGGTTTGCCGTCTCACGCGTCGAGGAGCCGCCCGTGGATCCGGTGCAACTTGCACATCTGCTGCGTCGTACGGAGTACGTCGCCAAGCCCGCTCGCATGGCGGCGCTGTCGCCAGTGTCGGTGACGCGCGAGAACGCCGTCGACGACATCCTGAACGTGCCGGCCGCCGTGCCCTTGCCCACCTACCTCGACCACGACATCGACGGCGAGGGCTACCACCAGTGGGTGTACGCGGTGCAGTGGTGGCTCGATCGGATGACCGACACCGAGAAGCCGATGCACGAGAAGATGACCTGGTTCTGGCACGGCCTCTTCTGCAGCAGCTGGAACAAGGTGAACAGCGCCTGGGCGATGATGCAGCAGAACAAGCTGTTCCGCGACTCGGCGTTCGGCAACTTCCGCACCCTCACCCACGCGATGTCGATCCAGCCGGCGATGCTGTTCTACCTCGACAACCTCGACAACGTGAAGACCTCGCCGAACCAGAACTTCGCCCGCGAACTGATGGAGCTGTTCACCATCGGCGTCGTCGACCAGGACGGCAACCCGAACTACACCGAGGACGACGTCACCGCTGCCGCCCGGGCGTGGACCGGCCACGGCATCGACTGGAACACCTACCTCTACAAGTTCTGGACCGGCGACCACGACTACGGGCTGAAGACGTTCATGGGCGTCGAACGCAACTGGAACGGCCCCGACATCATCAACTACCTGCTGCAGGAGAACACTGCGAAGAAGCTGCAGGCGTGCAAGTTCCTCACCAAGAAGCTGTGGGAGTTCCTGGCCTACCAGAACCCGTCGCAGGCGCTGATCGACGAGCTCGCGCAGGTGCTGTACACGAACGACATGAACATCAAGCCGTGGGTGAAGGCGCTGCTGATGCACGACGACTTCTACACCCCCGAAGCGATGCAGGGGCTGGTCAAGTCGCCGGTGGACTACGTGGTCGCGCTGCAATACTTCACCGGCTATCGGGGCGACGACCTGAACCCGCAGTGGTACATGGACGCGATGGGGCAAGAACCGTACGGCCCGCCCAACGTGGCCGGATGGAAGACCAACGCGTACTGGGTGAACACCAGCCTGTTCGGCGCCCGTGCCGAGTTCGCCCGTGACGCCACCTGGCACCTGCGGAACAACGACGGCAACGCCGTCGGCAAGGGCCGCACCCCGCAGGAGGCGGTCGACTTCACCGCCGCCATGTTCGGCGTGCAGCTGGCCACGCCCACCAATGACGCGCTCGTCGATTTCATCAACGTGCAGCGTGCGGAGGAGCCCTGGATCGGCTGGTGGGAGAGCACCAACCTGCTGACGATGACGATGATGACCCCCGAGTTCCACGTGGCCTGAAGGACGACGACAGCATGATCGACCCCGACATCTCCACGCAGGACGCGCTTCGCCTGCTGACCACTCCCGACGACGACCCCCGCGGTCTGGACCGGCGCCGCTTCCTGCAGCTGATGGGCTGGGGTGTGGGCGCCGGAGCACTGGCCGGCGGTCTCGGCGAGGTGTTCGCCCCCGGCCTGATGCCTGGCCGCCTGCGCGACAGCTGGGCAGCCACGCCCATCGGCGCCACCGACGGCATCCTGGTGCTGGTGGGCCAGTTCGGCGGCAGCGACGGCCTGAACACCGTCGTGCCCTACACGAACAGCCTGTACTACCAGCAGCACGGCACGCTGGCCGTGCCCGCCAACCAGGTGCTCCCGCTGAACGCGGCGGTGGGCCTGCACCCCAGCCTGCCGTACCTCAAGACGCTGTACGACCGCGGCGAGGTGGCCGTGGTGCAGGGCGTGGGGTACGAGAACCCCGACCTCAGCCACTTCACCTCGATGGCACTGTGGATGTACGGCAAGGCCGGCAACGGCATGCCCAGCACCGGCTGGATCGGCCGCTGGCTGGACGGCATGGGCGGCAGCGAGCTGTTCCGCGCTGCCACCGTTGGCCAGGGCCTGCCCTTGCACCTGATCGGCGACGTGCAGCGCGGCACCGCCATCCCGCAGTGGGGCGTCGGCTTCGGCGGCGGCCTCGACGAGCACGACCTGTGGATGTACGACGCGATGCGCGACTTCTCCGCCACACCGGCGGGCCGCGGCCCGTGGCACGACGCGATCGCCTCGACGATGAAGGGCGTCATCGATGTGGGCCAGCAGGTCGGCCCTGTGTTCTCACGTGCCCTGCCCGAGGGCGACCTGGAGAAGAAGATGACGGTGGTCGCCCGCCTGATCAACGCCGACCTCGGCCTGCGGGTCATCGACACCGGGTTCGACGGGTTCGACACCCACTCCAGTCAGCCGGCCGCGCTGATCGACCTGCACGGCGACTTCGACGCTGCGCTGCGCGCCTTCTACATGACGCTGGACGACCGTTTCCGCTCGCGGGTGACGATCATGACCTACAGCGAGTTCGGCCGCACCAGCTGGTCGAACGACTCCGACGGCACCGACCACGGCACGGTCAACAACCACTTCGTCATCGGGCAGGCGGTCAAGGGCGGCCTCTACGGCGCCCAGCCCAGCCTGGCCGGGCTCGACCGTTGGGACCGCATGGACCACAACGTCGACTTCCGCTCGATGTACGCCTCCGTGCTCGACGGCTGGATGGGCGGTGGGGCGTCCACCGTGCTCGGTGGCAACTACCCCAACCTGGGCCTGTTCCGCACCGGCCCAGGCGCCGGAGTGGGCAACGGTTCGCTACCGGTCAGCGTGCTCGGCGACTTCATGGGCGTCACCCCGTTCCGCCTGTACGACTCGCGCACGTTGGGCCGCAAGATCCAGTTGGGCGCCGGCACCACCGGTGAGGTGCAGGTGCTGGGCCAGGGTGGGGTACCGCTGACCGGCGTCACCGCGGTCGCCCTCAACGTGACGGCCACGGGCGCCACGGTGCCCAGCACCTTCACCGTCTGGCCCGCCGGCGACACCAAGCCGTCGGTGGTGAACGTGATCACGCCCGCCAGCCGCTCGGTGCCCAACCTGGTGATCGTCAAGGTGGGCACGGACGGCCGCGTCAACGTGGCCAACGACCAGGGCAATGCCCACTGCGTGGTCGATGTCGTCGGCTACTTCCGCACGACCGCCGCCAACCGGCTGCAGTCGGTCACGCCGTACCGCGTGCTCGACACCCGCAACGGCACCGGCGGGCGCACCACCCCGATCGCTGTGAACAGCAGCTACGACGTGACGGTACGCGGCGTGGCCGGCGTGCCCGCGGCGGCCGATTCGGTGGTGGTGAACGTGACGGCCGTGGCCCCCACTGCGGCCGGCTACCTCACCGTGTGGCCCAGCGGCCAGACGCGGCCCAACGCCTCCAGTGTCAACTTCGTGTCGGGCCAGGCGGTGCCCAACCTGGTGATCGCGAAGGTGGGCACCAACGGCAAGATCAGCGTGTACAACGCCAACGGCTCGACGCACGTGGTGGTCGACATCCTCGGCTACATGTCGTCCACCGCACCCGGTCGCCACTTCCCACTCGCCGGCGGGCGGCTGCTGGACACGCGGCCCGCCTCGGGCGGCACCGGCCCGATGGGCGCTGCCTCCACCAGGGCCGTGCAGGTGCTGGGGGTGGGCGGTGTGCCGGCCAGCGGCGTGTCGGCGGTGGCGCTGAACATCGCGGCCTACGGCCCCACCGCCAACACGTTCATCACCGCGTGGCCCAACGGCGACGCCCGGCCGAACACGTCGAACCTGAACCCGCGGGTGGGCACCGACGTGCTGAACCTGGCGATCGTCAAGGTCGGCACCACCGGGAAGGTGCAGCTCTACAACCAGAACGGCTCGGTCAACGTAGTGGTCGACGTCGTCGGCTACTTCACCGCCTAACCCACCCACCCCCCGCCGAACTTAAGTGGCCCTACGCGTTGAAGCTGGGAGCAGCATCCGCGATGTGAGGTGGGGGCCTCGGTGAATCTCGTGACTGTCTGACGGTTACGACTTCAAGGAGGCCCCCGTGGGGGAAGGTAGTGCAGGAGTGGTCTGGTTCGCCG
>JAUSLQ010000203.1 GCA_030645675.1 Actinomycetota bacterium
GACCATCGCCTGCAGCGGCGACACCACGACCGTCGATGCCCTCGCAGAACGTCACTTCAACCATTCCCCGACCCTGCTCGCACCCGTCATCGACCTGACAACCGGAGCGGGACTGCGAGCGGCGCTGCCACTGCCGACCGCCACCGGCATCGACGACCTCGCCACGCAACTCGCCAATTTCGCAGCCCCATCACTGGACCCGCCAGTCCTGGCAACCCACGCACAACCGGAGTTCTGACATGAACCGAGCCCGCCCGTCGTCCAGCCAGGTGTGGCTCGATGTGGTATCCGCCGTCGACTACCTCTCGCGAGGCCACCGCCCCGGCCTCACCGTCTACGACGCACTTGAAGAGGCGCTGCGCTGGCACATAGGTGCGCTCGTGGCGGGGTACGACGAGTACCCCGCCATAGTTGAACGAGGTGAGCTGCCGTGGGACGACCCAGATGCGCTGCGCACCGCGCTCGAACAACTGGCTCTGCACAACCCTCCCGCCGACGACGAGCAGTCGACGTCGGCGTACGCGATTCACAGCGCCCTCGCACACTGGGTTGATCAGATGGCCGATCAATACAACGACGGACACGGATGGTTCTGCCCCGTGCCGCGTCGAGAAGTAGCCGCTGACCACACGGAGCCGGCTCACTGACTCGATCAGTGCACCCGATCGTTCCGCCGAACCGCCAGCGTGCCAGTCCGTGGCTATCGCGGGTTACTCATCGGGCGAACTGGCGTCGGTTGAGATGATCAGCGCCGGGCAATTACGGTGCCGCGCTTCGGCTGGACTGTGCGGTCGGCCGGCCGACTTTGTCAGGCGCCGGTCACGTCACATCGGGCAGCAAGCTCTTGGACGTTCAGGTGACGCGTCCGGCTACCGATTGCCCTTCGAGCGGTTGTGCGGGATGCAGAGCACTTCGCAGTTGGCTAGATCCGAGGCGCCACCCTTCGACCACGCGGTCACATGGTCCGCGTCCATCTCACTGAGTTCGTAGATGCGGGTGGCATTGGCGTTGCCGCCACCGGCGCACGTCGGGCAGTTTGATGTTCCAGCCGTCTCGGCCTCCTTTGTCTGCAGTCCGTACGCGGCGAGTTTCGTCCTCTCGTCGAAGACGCGCACCTCCAGCAGTTTGGTGTCAGCCTCGTCACCGAGCAGGAACTCGTAGATGCCTCGCTTGCTCTTGACGTCCACGTCCGCCATGAGTGCCGCGACCCGCTGTTCGAGCTTGACCGGATCGAGGCTGAGATTCTTGTACTTGTTGTAGAGCGGACCCCATTTGACTGACTTCATCTGCGAGCGCTTCTTCGGGAACGTCGTCTCGACCCAGTCGATGACACTCTTGAAGTACAGCCACAGCTCGTTGGCGTCGGTGTCGTGCTGGTGGTCGCGCATGTACTCGTCAACTTTGCCGCCGTTGATCCACTCGATCGCGGTCTCGAGGTACTCCTGGCGAATGGGTGAACCCGTCATGTAGTCAGAAGCGATTGCATACGCCGGGCAGCCAGATTTGCTGAAGTACTTCTTCGCGGCCGACACCCAAGGACCGTGGTAGACGGCGTTCCTGAGCTCCTGATCGGTGAGCTTCTCGCCAGCGATGTTGATCGTCTTGAACCAGTCGAGCTTCTCTGAGTCCGAGCCCTCGCACAGGTACACCATCAGCTCGTAGTCGAGGATTTGTTCCTGCTGATCAGACTGAAGGTTGTGGAAGGCGAGCTGGTGGCCGCCGATCTCGATGGAGAAGTCACCCTCGACGTACTGGCAGACGCTGATCGTCCGCTGCTGGCCGTCAATCACCTCGAAAGTGCCGTCGTCCCGTACAGCCCAGTACATGACGTTGAGGGGAAACTTCTTCCGGAGCGTCTCGATGACGGCGTCGCGCTGTTTGTCCTTGTAGACGAACTCGCGCTGGTAGGGCGGGCGAACATCGAGCTTGCCGCCGTAGGCCCTGACGCCCAGCTCGGCGTTGTCCTCATAGTCCTCGACCAAGTCGCGGACCTGGATCCTCTTGAGTTCGATCTTCACGGTCTCACCGCCGCTTCCTGATGAGGATTCGCTTGAAGGCGATACGGTGCTTCGGCGTTGTCAGCCCGAGAACCCGCATTCCAGCGGTGAAGTTGCCAGTACCACCGTCCTTGCGATACCCCGCGATGAACTCGCTGCCGAGTGGCCGGACACCGATCGCTCGCGCCAAGACCGTGTCGTCGACATTCCCGACGATCTCGAACTGGTCAGGGTTGTACTTGTCCATGAAGGTGATCGGGACGCCCATGAGGCCCTCATAGTCCACTGGGATGTCTGAGGCCTTTCCTACGTCGATCGCTTCGTAGTTGGCGTACGTGGGATAGTCCTCAGGGTTGTATGTCTTGTACAGGATTAGGTCTTCGTGCCGCTCTGGGTAGTCAAGGTTGGTGAACCACCGCACTCCCTTGACACGGACGAACCTGTTGCCCTGCTCATCCACCCGAGTGCCCGCACCGGTGAGGGGGTAATCGGCGGGAACGCCGAACTCGCGATCTCCGCTCCGGATGCTGGGGCCGTACCAGAGGCGGTTGTCCTTGATGATGCGGAAGATGTCCTTGTACGTGACCGCGTTCATGTTGCCGATGATCACAAACTTCTTCTCGTATTCGAAGAGCTGAGCTACGTACTCCTTGAACAGTGAGAACGGCGGGTTGGTGACCACGATGTCCGCTTGCTTGAGCAGCTCGATGGTCTCGGCACTGCGGAAGTCACCGTCACCCTCGAAGTGCTTGACTTCAATTTCATCCGGGCCGGGGACCCGGTCACCGTCCTTGTCGCCCTCGTACTCAAGGTAGACGGCCTGCTCGGCGTCGTTTTGGCTGAACAGGTCAGCGTCCTGGTTCTTGTAGCAGGCCGCGACGAGCTTCTTCAGACCGAGCTTCTCAAAGTTGTACGAGAAGTAGCGGAAGAAATTGCTGTCCCGAGGGTCGTCGCAGTTGCAGTAGACGACCTTCCCCTTGAAGTGTTTCCGGTAGTGACGGAGCTCCTTCTCGATGTCGCTCAGCTGCGTGTAGAACTCGTCCTTCCGCCCAGCCTTCGCGGCCGCCAGCAGACTGTTCGCGGTCTGCGTGGTCGTCATGCTCGCTGTGCTCCCTGCTCAGCCCTGCCGGCTGCAAGGGCTCCACTTGATGAAGCCGAGCCTAGTGGCCACGCGGAACCGCTCCGGGGAGGTTCGGCGGATTCTCCGCCGGCTATTGCAGATCGAGTCCGGTGCCCGAATTCGTGCCGGCTCGGGCAAGCGGCAATTCCGATATGCGAGTGGATACCTGGAGTAGATGTTCGTGCGCCGCGAGTTGGTCGCTGTCGGCTGGGCTTCTCCCAAGGGGTTGGCTGCCGGTCACGTTCCAACGTTGGCGGTAGTCCGCGATGGCATGGAGTTGGACCCCTGCGCCGAGTTCAAGCTCAGTGGCCCATTGGGGCGCGAGTCCGCCGATTGCGATTGGCAGCCATGGCTCGTCGGCAGCGACGGCTCCGGCGAGCGCACTTCCCGGCTCGGGTGCGAGGTTGTTGAGGATGGCGGCTGTGTCGGGTCCCCATAGTTGGTTGATGAGGGTGTTGGCGATCTCGGCGTACTCGACGATGTGGGGCCAGTGTTCGAGGATCCAGTGCCGACGGGCGTGCTGGGTGTCGAGGGCGCCCTTGAGCGTCTCGGCGGTGTCGTCGACCAGTTGCGGGTCGCCGCGACGAAGGCGTGCGATGAGTGGCTGTTGATCGGCCGGGGCGGTCTCGAAGATCTGGTCGAGTTCGGTCCGTCGCGCGACAAGTTCGTGATGTGAGCGTCGGTGAGGCCAGAGGACGGTGGGCGGGTCGCGGTGGTCGAGCCAGGCTTTGGTGTGGACCAGCCGGGTGCTGAGCGCTTCCCACGCCTGACGCGCCGCGTCGTCGGGCACGGGCAGCACGCCGACGTTGTCTCCGTCGTGGTGGTGTCGGGTTTGCCAGGTTGCGATGTCGCGCACGGCGGTTGTCCAGGTCTGGGTGCCGATCGGGTCGGCGGGTTGGTAGCCGACGAGGGTGGTGAGCCATTGGGGTCGATCGGCGATGAGGGCGTTCGTTGCGCGTTCGATGACTCGTCGGATGGCCTGTTGGACGTTGTCGGCTTCACCTGGGTCGATGCCGTTGTCGGCGAGGTAGTTGGTCCACGCGGCCAGCGTGGCGTCGGCAGCGTGGGTGAGTTGAGCGAATCGGGTGCGGGCACTGTCGGGCAGCGAGCGAGGGGTCGTGTGTTCGTCGAGGATCTCGACTTCGTGCCATGCGAGTGAGCGTTCAGCGCTCTTTCCGTCGGCGGACAGGAACCCGACGAGTACCTCGCCGGCGGTGTCGTCGAGTCCGATGATCGTGCCGATGTTGTGCCGGTCGAGTGCTTTGACGGTCTGTCCGATGGCGGCGTGGGTGGCCGTGCGTGTCGCGGTGGCAATCGCATGTCGGAGTTCGGTGGCGGCGACGCCGATGTGCTCGTTGGCGAGGCGTTCGATGTGTCGGCACTGGGCGACTCGAGCTTCGAGCTGGTCGAGCGGTCGCCGGGCGAGAGCGTCGACATTGGCGATGTGCGGGTCGATGGTGTGTGCGAGGTGCTTGGCGCGGGATCGTTCGAAGGTGTCGACGAGTTCGTCGTCGACGGTCCCGGGTTCCTCGGTCGGCAGCGGGATGCCGTCTTGGTCGTGGCGTTCGAGCGGGTCGCGGGCGAGGAGGTCGATCTGTTCAGCCTCGGGCTTCGTGATGACGAGCAGGTTGGTGTGTTGTCCGCGAGACATGTCGACGTACGCGGCTTCACGGTAGAGGCCGTCGAGGCCGACGGTGATCGCTTGTTCCCAGGTGCCGCCCTGGGCGCGTGTTGTGGTGAGGGCGTAGGCGTGGTCGATGCGTCCACCGTGGGCGAGGTAGGTCTCGTCGAGGGTGATGATCGTGTTGTGGTTGTCGAGGATGACAGAGATGGCGTGGGTGGCGATTCCGGTGACGGTGCCGGTTTGGCCGTTGGCAACGGTGACGTGTTGGGCGTCGAGGGTGCGTGCCCGATCGCTGTTTCGGCGGAGCACGATGCGTTCCCCGATCCGGTAGCCGCGATGGCCGTAGTGCCCGTCGAGGTCGGCGGCGAGTTCTCCGTGGTCGACGAGTTGTCGGCGTGCGGCCTCGTTGAGGACATCGACGAGTTCGTTGGTCCCGGCGAGCAGCACCACATGCCGACCGTCGCCACGGGCCTGTTGCCACCGGTCGATCGCGATCTCGACCATCTGTTGACGGTCGTCAGCGACTGCCACTCGGTCGTGGTCGAGGTAGGCACGCACCGCGATGGTGATGTTGCCGGCGCGCAGTTCGGCCAGGGCGTCCTGTTCCCAGGGTGCGTGCTGACGTCGGTTCACGGTCAGTTCGGCAACTGCCGCGCTGCGCTCGGATGCGGCCGAGAACCCGCCTCCGGCGTCGATCTCAGGGAGCTGGTGGTGATCGCCAACCAGGACCACCCGTCCCCCAAAAGAACGGACAAGGTTGATGCTCCGCTCCAGGAGTCGAACGTCGGTCATTCCCGCTTCGTCGATCACCACCACCGTCTCGGCTGTGGGGTGTTCGTGGCCGCGTTCCCACGCAGCCAGCAGCGAGTGCAGCGTGCGCGACGGAATGTTCGCGCCAGCGTGCAGTTCGATCGCCGCCCGGGCAGATGGCGCGGCGCCGATCACCTGGTAGCCAGCGCGCTCGTAGGCGTCGCGGACGGTGTCGAGGGTGAAGGTTTTGCCGGTTCCCGCCGGCCCGACGAGCACAGCCAGCGGCCCGGTGGCGGCGCACAGCGTGCGCACTGCGGCGGCCTGATCGACACCGATCGTGATCCGCTCGGCGATCGCCGATTCGACGATGTCGGCGGTGAGTGGCTGGTTGGTGTTGGTGGCAGTGAATGCGGCGAGGAGGCGCTGCTCGACGGCGAGCATGTCGCGACTGGTGTAGCGGGCACGGCCGCGTGGCGCTGGTGTGTCCGGTTCGTGAACCGCGATCACTTGGTCGCTGGCCAGGACGCGGGCCACGACTCGATCGATCGTGGCGACCGTCGCACCCGTTCCGATTCGGGCGGCGACAGCTTCGGTCAACTCGAAGCGGGTGAACGTGGTCGAGGTTTGGGTGAGCTCTCGCCGGAGCAGATCGGCGATCCATTCCTCTGGTTCGACGGTTCGCTCATAGTGGTCGGTACCGCCGGCTTCATCGAACCCGACCGCCGCCAGCCGCCACACTTCGCCCACCGGGTCGGCGGCGACGGTCTGGGTGGCTTGGACGATCAGCTGCTCGACCTGGTCGGGTCCCCAGCCTTCGGCGATCGCTTCGCGTTTCCATCCGGCATCGAGACGCTCGCCTTCGCGTTCGGGCTTGCCCCGCCGCGTCGCCAACGTGGCCTCCTGCGCGGCGTGTGGGGTGTCGGCTCGACCGTTTGAAGCGAGCCACGATTCGATCTCGGTGCGTCGTTTCGAGAACACCTCGAGCAGATGCGAGGGCACGCCCGCGACTTCTTGCACGTGACGGCCACGGACCCAGTCGACGCCGAGGCTGGCGGTGAGTTCGCGGCGGGCGACGGCTTGGAAGATCTGGCCGGCGGTCTTGGCGGAGCGGTAGATCTCCGGGTGAGCGAACGCCGACCAGCGTCCGTCTTTGCCTTCGACGAGGTTGGCGACCAGGACATGCCAGTGCAGCAACGGGTCACCGGCGCGTGAGGTGCGATGCCGGAAGCCCGCTGCGACGACGCCGTGGGTGGTGATCCGCTGTGGCCGCCACTGGGTGGTGTTGTTCGGGTCGAGAGCTTGTTGGCGGTCGAGCCAGGCCTTGTTGTGCGATCCGCGGTTGGCGCGGATCGCTTCGCGTTCCAGCCAGGCGACCGCTTCGCGTACGGCGGTTTCGCCGGCGTCGATGATCGCTCCTTGGACGCGTGGATCGTCGGAGACGGCGTACAGCACGCTGGCCGACTTCGGGAGTTTGAACGTCAGGTCGAACCCTGGGACGCGCCGTGCGGAGGTGCGGAGCTGGTTGCCGTTCGGGTCGAGACCACCGGTGCCTGGGGCGAGTCCGGCGAGCACGGCGCGCAGATCGTCGGGGCGTACGTCGCCGGTGAGGTCGAGTCGTGCGGCGCCCCCGCCGAGCCATTGGCCGACGGATTCGCCGGCGCCGGTGTAGTAGTCGTCGAGGGATTGGGCGACCCCGGAGAGGTGGTAGGCCTCTTGGCCGACTCGGAGTTTGGCGATCGACAGCATGGTGCACCGACGCACCCCACCCTGTCGGCGACGTGGCCGCGACGCCTGTTCACCCTTGGGTCGTAGTCTGTGCATTCTGATTGGCGATTTCGGGCGCGGATCGGGAACATGCCGCGATCGCGGATCGGGAACACGTCGACCGACACGATGCGTGCGAGCGGTGGACGGGGGTGGGGTGGATCGGTGAGCGAGCGCGCGTGGTGCGGGCTCGGGAATCGAGTCAGCGGTCATGTCGCACACCGAGACGGGACGATCGACGAGCGGCCGCAACGGTCGATCCGGGCGAGCTGCGTCGATGGTGCCCGACGGGTTCATGTCGGACACGGTGGCTGCGAATCTCCGACGAGCCCGGCGGAGTCGCGGATGGTCACAGGCAGAGCTCGGCCGGCGGGTGGAGCCGCTGCTTGATGGGCTGGCGCTGACGCAAGCTCAGGTGTCAGCGCTCGAGCTTGGGCGGACGCACATGACCACCGACCTGCTCGTCGTGTTCGCGATCACCTTGGGCGTTTCACTCGTCGAGCTCGTCAGCCCGACGACAGAGGTTCCGGTTCCAGCGTGGGCGTCAGCGGCGTTCGTGACGCCGTCGCTTGATGCGGTGTCCGACGGTGAGTTGATCGCCGAGGTGAGCCGGCGGCTTCGCCGCTGAGGGCGGTTGATCGCAGGTCGTGACGCGCTACGGATTCTCGAGGGGTGGGGTGAATCTGCGTCGAGGACGCGCTGGGCGGCCTCGACTCCAGGGAGGTCGATGATGAGATCGGAAGCGGTGAGCTCGTTGCGGAACTGGGCCAAGGATCGGCTCGGCGAGCAGGAAGATCTGCTGCGCTCTGTAGAGCGCGCCATCGCGCGGATGGCGGAGCTTGACGACGAGCGCTCGCAAGTGGTCGAGACGATCGGTGCCAGTGTTGTCCGGCTCGGCGAACTCGGACTTGACCAGGACCAAGTCGCAGCGTTCGTCGGAGTCGAACTCGGCGCGCTGCGCGCCGGCCGGTCGAAGCCCGCCGGCACCGTCCCGACACGTCGCGCGCCGGCTGCACCGGTGAACGGCGAGGTGCTGTCGTGACCGGAACGAATCCCGTCGACGAGTGGTTCGCCCGGAACCCGCGTCGGGCCAGTCCCGAGGTCGACTACGGGCAGCGTTGGACCTCGACCCGTGAACCGGGCGTCGAATGGCGGATCGCCTGGAACACCGGCACGGGCGAGGTGTACGCGGCCCGTCGTGACGACGCCGATCTGCACGTGCTCGGCATCGCTCGCACCTTCGCTGAAGCGGAGTCGGCACTACAGGGATGGGCGAGCCACGCCAAGCAACCAGGCGGGCTCGACTGGGCGATCGAACGAACCCGTGATCTCACCGGCGACGGCGAACTCTCGCTCCACCTCTCACGCCTCCGCGCCGACCTCACAGAGCTCGCCTCGCACCCCGAGCCCCTCGGCCGTCCGGGGCTGTCGGTCGAGCTCTGACCCGACATTGGGCACTGTTGCCGGCCCGCTCTCGTCAACCGCGAAGCTCGGCGACGCGTGCTTCCATTTTGTCGATGGCCATCGCCCATCCCTGTCCGCCGGGCGAGTCGGCGGGGACGCCGATGTGTGTCAGGGTCATCTTGGTGCGGTCACCGAGGTCTTCGAGCTCGACCACGATTGTGGTGTCCATCGGCGCACCCGAAGGCATGCCCATCTGCTCGGCGGTCATGGCGTGGCCTTCGGCGTCTGCCATGCTTTCGGTGTAGACGAGACGAGTTTTGGCGACGATCTCGCTGTACTCGCCGACGAAGAACATCTGCATCGGGCCACGTGGGGTTTCCATCTCCATCACGATGTGGCGGCGGCCGCCGACTCGGACGTCCATCTCGGCTTTCGGGATCCTGGCGCCCATCGGGCCGTACCAGTTGGCGAAGTGCTCGGCTTCGGTCCACATCGCCCAGATGAGGTCGATGGGTGCGTCGAAGGTGCGTTCGATCTGGACGTCTTTGGTGTCAGTCATTGTTCATACCTCTTTCGGGTCGTCGGTGTTCTGCAGCGTTCGGACGTAATCGTCCATGCGGTCGAATCGGTCATCCCAGATGTGCCGGTATTGCTCGGCCCAACCAGCGACCTGGGCAAGCGGGGTGGCGGCGATGGAGCATGGCCGAAACTGTGCTCGTCGGCCGCGCGTGATGAGCCCAGCGTGCTCGAGCACTTTGATGTGCTTGGAGATGGCCGGGAGTGTCATGTCAAAGGGTGCGGCGAGGTCGTTGACGCTTGCCTCGCCGTCCGCCAGGCGAGCCAGGATCGCCCGACGTGTCGAGTTCGCGAGTGCCGCGAACGTCTCATCGAGCCGTGCATCGTCGAGCGTTGCGTTCGCTGCCGTCACCTCGGCCACCTTCCTGACTTTCCGCTAGGGTTAATTAACCGATATGGAAACTACCACTCCCTCCTTGCCCTGTCCACCTCTTGACGAGTGCCGACACCGGGCGACGAGCAACCCGACGGCCACGCTTGACAGCTGCTGGCCACGGGAACGGATCGACCGCTATTGTGTGAGTTGGCTTCCCCGCTGTTGATGTGTTCGACGCGTGAGGAGGTGTGCGATGGATTCGATGCCACGGTTGGTGGTGCTGCGTCTCGTGAATGGGGTGGTTCTCGATCATCCCTTCGCTGCCGAGGTGCGGTTCCCGTTGTGGGCGGCGACCTTGGACGCTGACGCGACTGATCCGTTTGGTTGGCGGCGTTCGTTGTGGCCCGTGGCGCCGGGTGGGCGGGGGTGGGTTCCGCAGGTGCTGCATTTCGGTGATGTTGTCGAGTTCGGTTCGTGTCACGATCCGGTGCAGCGTTGGTTCGGCTGGTACACGCACCATGCCGGGGACGGGATCATCGTCACGGGACCGTTCGCATCCCCGAGCGACGCTTCGTTGGATGCCGAGCCGACCCGCCGCGAGTTCGAGTGTCGGGCGATGCTCGACTACCAGCGATCTCGGCTGCAGGCGGCAACGCAGACCGGCTGACGGTCCAGCTGCACACGGCACCTGGCCCGAAGGGCCGGTCACGTCACCCACTGCCGCGGTCTGTCGCCGCGATCGGGCGAAGGCGACAGCCGGCGGCGGATCAGTAGTCGCTCGGAAACAGAACCGTTGTGGTGGTGGGTGGTTGGTCGAGGTCGTCGGTGATGATCCAGACGGTTGGGTCGGGGTTGCCGCCGGCGAGGTGGGCGGGGACCGGGTAGGCGGAGATGATGCGTCCGTCGCTGTTGGTGATGGCGCGTGTGTTGGCGGCTTGGTCGTGTGGGTCGATGTCGCCCCAGTCGGCGGCGGTGTGTCTGTTGAGACACTCGACGAGCCAGGCGCACCGGTAGTCGTGTCCGGCGGCCCAGCGGTGGACGGTGGCTGATGCGTTCACTCGGGCGTTGCAGAGGTCGATCATGGCGGCGGTCTCCCTATGCGGCGTCGGCGGTGGCGGCCGCGGTTGTGACGCCGGCGAGTTGGTTGAGGTAGTCGAGCGCGGCTTGTGCGCGGGCGGCGACGGTGAGCAGCACGCGCGGGTGTTCCTTGAGGACCCTTACCCAGTGCGCCAGGTAGCTGGCGTGGTCGTGTCGTGTGGCGGGCGCGATCGCGGACTGTGCGCACCAGAACGCTGCGCCGAGTTCGGCGATGAGTTCTTCGATTGCGTATGCGTCGTCGCCGAATCGGCCGGTGAGGTCGCGGGCGAGCCTGGTGGGGTGGGCTGTCCAATGAACGTGCTCATGGCAGGTCGTGGAGTAGTAGAGCGCTGGTTGCTCGAACTGGCTGAGGTGGGGGACGTGGATGCGGTCGTCGGCGGGGATGTAGCAGGCGCGGTTGCCGCCGGTGATCACGTTTGCGCCGATCGACGCGAAGTAGGTGTCGGCGGCGGCGATTCGTTCGGGTGTGTCGCGTGGCTGGTCCCGGTCGGTCAGTGTCGAGTCGGCGCCGTCGACTTGTTCGGCGGCGAACACGGCGAAGACTCGTGACACCAGTCGGCCGCGGGGTGCGGCCGATGTGTCGCTGTCGTCGGGTTCGTTGGTCGAGGCGTCGCGTTCGGTTGCGGGTTGGGCTGGCTTCCACAGCAGCACGTGCGTGGCACGTTCGCCGCGTCGTACTTGCGCGCCGTGTCGTTGCCATCCTCGATAGGTCGCCCATGTGCCGGACGGCCAACCGTTCGTTGCGGCGGTGAGAGCGAGCACGACAGCGTTGAGCCCGCGGTAGGGCCGATCGTCGATGCTGCGCGGTAGGGCGTTGGTGGCGATCGTGTGCCACGGCATGTGCCAGGTGTCTGCGCCGTTCTCGATGGCGGCGATCAGGTCGTTGGTGACGTGTTCGATGAGTTCGTCGGTATTCATCCCGGCTCCTTGGGTCTGTCGGCCAGCGGCGGAATCGCGGGCTCGCCCGTACGGGCGTTGAGGCCGACCGGGGAAAGGGCGGGTGTCAATGTGTGCCGCAGCGCCGGAGTTGTTCGCCCAGGATTGACACCCGCCCGCCGGTCGGCCGACCCACCGCACCCGCCCGAAGGGCGGCCACGTCACCCCGGCCGTGCCGGCCGCCTCGAACCCGTGAACGTCGACGCGGGTTCGAGACGGCCGGTTGCTCAGACCGGGAGTTGAGCGATCGCGTTGGCGAGGCAGCGCGGGAGTCGAGCGGCGATCAGTCCGGCGTCGATCGCTCGGGCGATAGCCGGGTCGTAGGGCACGCTGGTGACCGGCAAGGCGAGGGCGAGGTTCACGTCGCGTTCGGTTAAGCAGCGTTGCTGCTCCGAGATCAACACGACGTGATCGGGGACGAACGGCACGCCGATCGCGCGTCGCAACGCCACATAGCACGGTCGTGTCACCAGCAGGCGCTGCGGGCTCAGCGGGTCGAATCGGTGCAACACGTCGTGATCGGTGCCGGTGTCCACGATCACTCGATGCCCTGCTGCGACCAGCTCACTGATCGCGTTGATCGCGTCAGTGTCGATCTGGTCGCCTGCAACGGAGGCGATTCGTAGCCGCTCGCATGGTTCGACGGCGTTGGCGATCGCGTCGGCGAACGTGCTGGACGGTGCCGGGTCCGAAACACCGAGGATCGCGGCGGCGTCACCGCGAGTGTCGAGCAGCAGCGTCGGTTGGTTGCTCCGTGCGGCGAGAACGGCCAGCACCGCCGCGACGCTGGTGCATCCCTGACCACCCTTCGGGCTGGCGCACACCGTGACCCGACCGGCGGGTGTGGCGGTCATGCCGCATGCCCGTCGACGCGGGCGACCTGATAGGGACAGATCGCGGCGAGGTAGGCGGGCATCCGCTCGACGTGACGGGCAGCGAGTGCCGGGACGCGGGTGCGGACCTCGGTCCGACCGCCGACAGAACGGATCATCCCGAACCGCTCCAAGCGGGCGAGCGAGGCGCGCATCTGCGACGCGCCGACGCCGAATGTGGCGGCAAGATCCTCGATCGACCAGACACGACCAATGCCCGTCGTCAAGCATCGCGACAAACGATGCAACACGAGGCTCGAGGTCGGGCCGAGGAACGGCGGAAGATAGATCAGCGCGTCGTCGGTGTCGGTCTGCAACCCGTTGGCGGCAAGCGGGTCGTCCCACACAGCGAGCTGCAAGGTGGGGGTGTCGTTGGTCATGTCGGTCTCCGTTCAGGCGGTGTGCGGGTGGCCTGGTCGGATCGGGCGACTTCCCCAAGTTCCGATCCGACCAGGCTCGCCCGTACGGGCGTTGAGGCCGACCGGACAAAGGGCGGGTGTCAACGTGTCGCGTGACTCGAACCCGTCACGACGGATTGACACCCGCCCGCCGGTCGGCCGACCCACTGCACCCGCCCGCAGGGCGGCCACGTCACCCAACGCCATCGCACGAGGTCCGATTGTGCGATCACCCGCGATGGGGTTGGAGCGGTCCGATGAGGTGACGCGTGTTGTGCGGCACCGCCCACCGAGGCCATCCGCGCCGCGCCGGCGTGCCCCTCGCCCCGCAGACTTGGACACAGCGTCGAAACCCTCGTCTCCACCTACGTCGGCGCCCTCGACGACGAAGAACACATCGCCAACCAACGAGTCGACACCCTCCTCGGCTAACGATCCGTGGCGGCGGCGTGTCAGTCTGCTCGCTCGTCCGACGAGACCGACCCTCGCCGGGTCGGAATGCAACGATCGAGGAGGACCCCGCGATCGGTCGCGTTGCGCTCACCTGGTTGTGGAACCGTCGCAGCGTGCTCTCCGCGACCTGCGCCTTCACCCCGGCCTCGAGACGCTGGCCTCAGGCCATCGCGCTAGTGCACATTGCGACTGCGGTGGTTGCCGAACAATCGGGCAACGACCGCTTCGCCGCAGGGCGTCTACGTCGGCCAAATCGTGCCTCCGAGGCCGGCGAGAGCAACAAGCGCGGCGAGGCCTTCCGGGGTGCCCGGCCAGTGTTGTTCGAGCGCTTCAGGTCCCGCTCGGCGAGCGACTGAGCGAAGCGCGGTCACGACAATGATGGCGTCATCGGCGTAGCCGAGCACCGGGATGAAGTCTGGGATCAGATCAATCGGCGAGATCAGATAGACCAACAGCAGCCAGAGTCGGATGCGGACCGAACGTGCGATGGTGCGGTCTCCAGCGAGGCGACGCAGCAGCCGCACCACGTCCGGCACGAGTCGTGCAGCGTCGCGCAGGCTCGTCGTGTCCGTCGTGTGTCGTTGGGCCCGCCACAGCAGAACGATCATCACCGACCAGATGGCGATGAGGCCGCCGACGATTGCGGTCAGCGCACCGCCACCACATCGTCAGCCGGCGTCGCTGTGGTCGGTGTAGTGTGCATGGCGCGCGTGAGGAAGAGCTGGCGGCGTCACGTGGTTCGGACGGGGTTCGCGGTCGGGTTGGGTCGGTGCAGGATGGCCCGGCCGCCTTGCAGGACAAGGCCAGCGAACGTGGCGGTCCATGCGGTGAGCGCGACGGCGAGAGTGACTTTGGGTGCCCATTCGAGTTGGTCGAGCTTGATGACGGCTCGCATCTTGTAGGTGGCGGCGCCGTACATGCCGAGTGGGAACACGAGCGCCCAGTACGACGGGTGGTAGCGAAGCGGGACTTTGCGGACGATGTGACGCCACACCCCGATCGCGACCATCAAGGGGAACCAGAACGTTGCCGTTGCCCACGCGAGGGTGACGAGTCCTTCGATGAGCGGGGCGAGGCGCTCGACTCGTGGTGAGACTTTGCGGGTGGCGAGGAGGTTGGAGCCGGCGAGGACGGCGATGGCGACGGCGCCGGCGGCGATCCAGGCGGGTGGGTCGGCTTCGGTGGGTTCGAGCGGTTGGAATGCCCAGCGGAGGAAGACCATGGTCATGACGATGAGGTAGAGGACGAGTCCAAGGCTGAACGCGGCGATGCAGGTGAAGGCGAGGAAGTCGTTGGGATGGTGGCCGAGGAGGAGTGCGCCGAACACGGCGACGGATTCGGTGGAGACGGTGAGCAGGAACCAGGAGCCGTTGATGCCGGCGCCGAGCCCTGGTTTGTCGTGGCGAAGCACGTCGGAGATCAGCGCGCTGTAGACGAGGATCACGTACAGCGGAAGCGAGCACCACCAGAGGGTTTCGCCGAGGGTCCACCAGCCGTGGATGATCGCGGAGGCACTGGCGAGGACGTTGGTGCCGGCGACGATGGTGAGGAACCCGAAGCCTTTGGCGTGGCTGGTGAGATCCGCAACGAGTCGCCGCGGGTACACGACGAGACGGGCGAGGACGAGGATAGCGAGGACGGCGTATGAGCCTGCGGCGACGATGTAGAGCGTGTCGGCGAGCCAGTTGATCTTCTGTTGTTTGGCGGCGATGGCGATGATGCCGGTGGCCATGACGAGCGCGAAGTAGCCGGGGAACAGGGTGGCGATGGGGTGGACGCGGGCCGCTGGTTCGGGGGTGTTGCCGGGGGTGTCGGTCATGGTCGGAGGTAGCGAAGGAAGGCCGCTGCGGCGGCAAACAGGGCGACGGACACTGCTGCGGTCGCCCAGGCGAGTGATTCGGTGTCGGTCTGGAAGGCCTCGACGGCGACGGTGATCAGGAACACTTGGAACGCGACGAGGATGATCACGTAGAGCACGACGGCCGACGAGGTACGTCGCGCTTTGGCGGAGGTTCTCATGTGTGCCTGCCGAGTGCCCAGATGGTGCCGTCGGCGCGGACTTCGAGGTCGATGCGGCCGAGCGGTCGGGTGGGTGGGCCGGAGATGACGTCGCCGGTGCGGGCTTCGAAGTTGCCTTCGTGGCACGGGCAGTGCCAGCGCTGCTCGGATTCCTCGTAGTAGACGACGCAGCCGAGGTGGGTGCACTTCTGGCTGAACGCGGCGACCTCTGTGTCGGTCAGGCGGACGAGGATCGCCGGGTCGTCGTTCCCCGGGTAGCGGAAGAGGTAGGTTCCGCCGACGTCGACGGCGGCGAGGTCGACGATCGCGCGTGGTTCGCCGGTGTTGATGCTGCGCAGTTGGGTCCAGATCGCGATGCCGACGTTGGCTGCGGCCATGGTGCCTGCGCCGAGGACGAGGTAGCGGGCGAACTCGCGGCGTGTGACCTCTTCTTCGGATTGTGCCTCGTACGGGAAGTCACGTTTCCATGGCGGAGCGACGGGGACCGGCTCGGTGTCGCCATTCATGAGGGTGCCTCCATGTCGAGTCCGAAGGGGTCGTCGAGCCACGTTGTGGTCGCGCCGGCGAGCACGTCCAAGGGACCGGCGAGCGCGTCGTCGATCACGGTGTAGACCTTGGTGCGGACCTGTTGGCGACCGAACAAGAAGTCGCGGAACAGCGAGCCGCGACGGGTGTCGCGGAACTCTTCGATGGTGCCGTACCAGAGCGCTTCGCTGGGGCACACCGACGCGCACATCGGGGTGAGTCCTTCGCTGGTGCGGTCGGTGCACATGTCGCACTTCATCATCTGGTCGAAGTCGGCGACGTACTTGGGGACGCCGAACGGGCAGGCGAGCACACAGTTGGAGCAGCCGATGCACCGCGGTTTCAGCGCCGATTGAACGATGCCTTCCTCAGTCTGTTTGATCGCGTCGGCAGGGCACACCTGCGCGCAGGTGGGGTCTTCGCAGTGCATGCACACCATCGGTGCGGTTTGGGTGCTGGTGGCACGGTCGACGCGTTCGAGGTGGATCAACGACTGGCCACGATGGGTGCCACATTCGGCACACGCCTGAACACACGCCTCACATCCGATGCAGCGGCTCTGGTCGATGACGAACACCGGGTTGTCGTCGATGCCGAACTGCCCGGATCTCACGGCTGGTCCCCGTGCAGTTCCATGTCCCGGGCGTCGGTCGTGGCGGTGTGTCCGCCGGCCCGCTCGACGCGTACCGCGGCGACCTTGAACTCGGGCATCTTCGACAGCGGGTCGACGGCACGGTTCGTCAACTGGTTCGCGGCCTTGTCGCCTGGCCAGTGATAGGGGATGAACACGGTGTCGGGTCGGATCGTGTTCACCACATGCGCCGGGAGGGTGATCGTGCCGCGTCGCGAAGTGACGGTGACGAGGTCGCCGTCGGCGATGCCCAGCGGTGTGGCGAGGTTCGGGTGCATCTCGCACAGTGGTTCGGGGTACTGGGCGACGAGCGCGGCGATGCGCCGGGTCTGGGTGCCGGACAGGTATTGCGAGACGACGCGTCCGGTGGTCAGCAGCAGCGGGTAGTCGTCGTCGACGACCTCGGCGGACAGTTTGTAGGGCACGGCGTGGAAGCGGGCTCTGCCGTCGGGGAAGTGGAACTGGCCGCCTTCGTGCAGGCGCGGGGTGCCGGGGTGGCCGGCTTCGGGGATCGGCCAGAACAGGCCCATCTCGTCTTCGATGCGTTGCCAGGTGGCTCCGGTGTAGTCGGCGGTGCCACCCGTGCTGGCCCGGCAGAGTTCGTCGAAGATCTCCTCGGTGTTGGTGTAGGGGAAGTACTCGCTCTTGCCGAGGCGTTGGGCGATGTCGAGCAGGATCTGCCAGTCCAGGCGGGCTTCGCCCGGCGGGGAGACGGCGGCGTTGATCTTGATGATCCTGCCCTCACCGCTGGTCGAGGTGCCCTCGTCCTCTTCGTGCAACGAGCCGGGCAACACGATGTCGGCGTGATGGGCGGACTCGGACAGGAAGAAGTCGATCACGGCGTAGAACTCGAGCTTGTCGAGCGCCTCACGGGTGAAGTTCGAATCGGGCGCCGACACGAGCGGGTTGAAGCAGATCGACAGAAGTCCTTTGATGGTGCCGTCGTGGATCGCTTCGATCAGCTCCTCGGCGGGCAGGCCCTTGCCGGGGATGTCGGCTTCGTCGCATTTCCACACCTTGGCCACCGCGGCGCGGTGTTCGGGGTTGGTGATGTCACGGTTGCCGGGTAGCTGGTCGCACTTGTGGCCGTGCTCGCGACCGCCCTGCCCGTTGCCCTGCCCGGTGATCGTCGACACCCCGCAACCAGGTTTGCCGAACTTGCCGGTGGCGAGCCCGAGATTGATGGCCGCGAGGACGTTGTCGACCCCTTTGGTGTGCTGCTCGATCCCGCGGGCGTGCAGCATCATCCCGGTCGCGGACGTGCCCCACAGCTCGGCGGCCTCCTCGATCCGCGCCGCAGGGACGCCGGTGATGCCGGCGGCCCAGGCCGGTGTCATGTCGGCCACGGCTGCTGCGGCGTCGTCGAAGTTGACGGTGTGGTTGTTGATGAAGTCGTGGTCGAGCCAGTCGCGTTCGATCAACACATGGAGCACAGCGCCGAACAGCGCCGAGTCGGTGCCCGGACGTACGGGCAGGAACAGGTCCGCGGTGCGGGCGAGTGGGACGACTCGGGGGTCTTGGACGATGAGTTTGGCGCCCCGATCGCGGGCACGCCAGATGTAACTGGTGGTGATCGGGAACGTTTCGGCGACGTTCGAACCGGCGATCCACACCACGTCGGCGAGCGGGATGTCGCTCCACGGATTCGGTGCCCGGTCGACGCCGAGCGCCTTCTTGTTCCCGGTGCCGGCCGACACCATGCAGAAGCGGCCGTTGTAGTCCAAGTTCGCGGTGTGCAAGGCGAGTCGGGCGAACTTGCCGACGAGGTAGCTCTTCTCGTTGGTCAGCGACACCCCGGACAACATCGCGAACGCGTCGTCGCCGTGCTCGGCCTGGATGCGTTTGATCGCGGACACGACCCTGTCGAGGGCCTGATCCCAGGTGATGTTGCGGAACCCGCCCGGTGCGGTGGCGTCGCGTTCCATCGGGTGCAGCAGCCGGTCGGGGTGGCCGCCTTGGAGGTAGCGCTTGACGCCTTTCGGGCAGAGCTTGCCTTCGTTGAACGGGAACTCGTACCACGGTTCGAACCCGACAACGGTGTTGTCGTGGACCTTCAGCTTGATGCCGCACTGCTGCCCGCAGAAGCAGCAATGCGTGTTGACGACCTTGTCGATGGCCAGCCCGGCGTTCCATCCGCCGGGTGGCGCTTCGTTGAGGTGTGGCCCGTAGCGGGCGATCAGTTCATCGTCGGTGATCGGTGGACGTGCCATCAGCCGAACCCTCCTACCCTCGCCGATTGGGCAAGGGTGACATGTGCGCGACGGCACCTGGGACAGGTGTCCTGGTAATTGCCGCCACCGTCGATCGAGTAGTCGAACCCGACCTGCGGGAGCACCTCTTTGAGATCGGCGATCTGCTGCGCGCTGGCGAACGCCTCGCCGCAACGCCGGCACACCGCCGGTGCACCTTCGTCGTTGGCGCGCTTGTAGTAGGCGACACCGAGGTTGCCCGGACGCTGGAAGATGTGGAACAGCTTGCCGAACGGCAGGTACATCAACCCGAGGATCACGGTCAACGCATGGATCGTGTTCAGCGCCGAATAGAAGCGGCCTTCGAGCCACATGCTCGACACTGTCAGGAACAGACCGGAGACCGACACCGCGAACAGCCCGGCAAGGGCGAGGAAGTCGCCGGAGCGTTCCACGGCCATCGCGCCCGGGTCGCGCAAACGCCGACGAAGAAAGATGAACACCCCGGCGAGCACCAGCACGGCAGCGACGTCGAGGGCGTGAAAAATGAACCAGCCGACGATGCTCTCCGCATCGAACTTCATCGTGCCGACTCGCGAGATGTACACCTGGTACCGGTCGGCGCGCTGGCCGACGCTCTCGAAGTGCAACAGGCCGAGCGTCAACGGGATGGTCACCAGCCCAGCAAGGATGCAACCCCAGAACACGAGTTGATGCGCCAACCAGCGTGCACGCGACCGCTTGCGGATGAAGCCTTGCGTCAGCAGGTGGGTCGCGACGAGCGACGGCAACGCAACGGCGTTGCGGGCCTTGCGTTGACGGAACGCATCCCAGCCTCGCCGGTTGAGCATCGCCGTCGAGGGGCGACGCAACCAGACGGCGTAGCGGTAGGCCACGCCGAAGACGGCGAACACGAGTCCGAACAGGTACCCGACGAGCGCGGCATCGAACCAGACGAGACGGTCGCTACCGATGAACGTCAGCGCGATCACGACCGCGACGCCGACAACACCCCACGCGAGCCCGCGACGATCGAGATGGTTCGCTGAGCGGCTCACAGCGACACCCTAGGTCCGAGGTGAGCAGCGACATCGCAGATGTCGTCAGGCATTCTCGCCACGCCGCCACATCGGTTCGACAGGGTCGGCGCCATCGGCTGACACTCCCGAGAGCAGCCGTTCCATCGCTGCCGCCATCTTGCGTCCGCGGCCCTTGGCGATCTCGGCGTGGGCCCCCTGGAACGAGATGTCGATGGTGTCACAGAACAGCTCGACCCATCGTCCGTAGTGCGCGTGCGACAGCGGTGTCCGCGCATGGACAGGTTCATGCGCTCGCAGCGGTTGTCCGTCATAACCGGGCTGACCGAGCAGCTGCCAGGCCCAGAAGTCGATCAGGGTGGCGACGTGCGCGTTCCAGTTCACGTGCGCGGCCTCGAACACAGGGCCGAGCATGTCGTCCATCGCCGCGTCGCGGTAGAAGTTCCGAACCAACACCTCGATGTCGTGCCGGTCCTCGATGTCCCCGCGGGCTTCGTCGAGCAGATGAACCCAGCACGGTGGGTCTCCCCCATCGGACAGCGGTAACTGGTTCACGCCGGTGATCATCCCCGAGCCATCGCTGCCCGCTCGGTTTCCATCCGCACCACCATCGGGAACAGCACGTTGTTCTCCTTGTGAATGTGCAGATGGGTGTCTGCCTCCAACTCGGCCATCGCCGCAAAGCACGCCACGTACGAGGCGCAGCCATCCGCCGGTGCTGTGTAGCCGTCGGTCAGGCGACGGAGCTTGGCGAGGAGGTCGCCGACCGCGTCGTGCTCGCTCAACATCACCGAGATCGGATTGCGGAGCGAGCCGTAGTGAAACGACGGAATGCCAGTCGAGGCCACCAATTCGCGGATCATCGGGAACAACATCCGCTCTTCCTTCAGCATGTGCGGCTCAAGATCCGCGCGCACCTGCTCGAAGCACGACGCAACCTCCACCAGCTCCGGATGACGGGCACCATGAACCGACACGATCTTGTCGACCAACGCCGTCACTCTCGGCATCTCATCCCACAGGTACCGGTGATGGCTGGCCTCGAGGTGATCGACAAGGACATCTGCCGACATCGACGTCCACTCCGCCGACCCTTGCGTCGCCGCAACTTCGGCAAGCTCGGCAACCGTTGCCTCAGCATCCACGCCGATCAGCGCGCACGCTTCGCCGAGCGTGCGGGCACCGCCGCAGCAGTAGTCCAGACCTCGACGCTCGAACTCGCGCGTCAACTGCGGAAACGCATCCACTGCCTCGGCCAACGTCATCGACACATCGATCTTCACCATCTGCTTCTCCTCTTCGACTGACACCACGAACAATCGGCTCACCACAGCACTCCGGCAGCCGTCACAGCGACCAGAGCAAGCCCCATGGCCATCTGTCGCAGACCGACTTGCTTCGCCGGGATCGGCGCGCGCCGCACCCACAAGGACTGCATGACCGCCAACACCACGAGCCCTATGAGACCGGCCAACAGGCGATGATCCGCAACCACCGCCATCGCTGCAACCGCAACACTCGTCGCCTGCGCAACGTCGCTGTGCCAGACCGGTCCATGACCCCGACGCAGACGCATGATCTGGACACGAACGAACGGGATCGCCCCGACCACGCGAGCGCCCAACACCAACCAGACACCGACGGCGAGCCTGCCGCTGCGATCCGCCGCGAGCACGATCGACGCTGCGACCGCGGCGATACCGACGGCGCCACACAGCTCGGGCAGCAACCGGCGCCCCCGGCTGCGAATGTCGAACCACAACTCGACCGCCACGAGCGGGCCGGCAATGACGAGCGGGGTCAGCCATGACCAACCCGCCAGCCCTACCGCCACCGCGACAGCAGATCCGAGTACCAACAGTTCCACGATCGCAATCCGAAGCGCCAGGCGAGAACGATCGAGCCAGCGCCCGCGCCGCACGTCAACCGCCACCAATTTGGCCGGCGTCCGCAGCAAGAACGCGCTGAACGCGGCGATCCCCAACGCCACCCCGGCACCCGACCAGGCGACGAGCAGACCGAGCAGCACCGGCTCCAACGTCAACCCCCAGCCACCGTGTTCGCTCGGCATCGCCACCGCACGCCACCCCGCGCGCGTTGAGGCGACGTTCTCCGACTGCGTTGCCGTCATCACGCCACCGCCGACCCGACGCCCGACATCAGGGTCGACTGCAGCACCCCGACCAGTTCGTTGCGAGCCACCATCCAGGCCACGTGCAACACGCACGGATCGGCGGCCTCGCAGGGCCGATCAGCAACCACACAGCGCCCGACGTCGGTCGCCCCGTCCACCGCCTCGATCACCTGCAAGACGTTGACGTCGCTGAGCGGAACCCGGCAGCGGTACCCGCCCGTCGGCCCGGGATCGGACTGCACCCAACCTGCCCGCACCAACGGCCCCAGCACTTGCGGTACGAACGACACCGTGGTGCCCAACTCCTCAGCCAAGGCCGATGCCTTCACACGCCCGGGGGATCTCCCCAGCAGGGCCAACGCCCGAATCGCCAACTCGGCCCGACGCGTGATCTCCAGTCGCACAGTGTGAGACTCATGGTTTCAGCGCTCAACGCATAGTGCCAAAGGACCTCTTCCTTCGAGTGAGATCCTCAACACGTGATGGATGGGCCCGTCAGCGACGGTCGGCGGGGCGCCAGACCCCATGGCCGAGGAACCGCTGTGCCATGGCCCACGCCATCCCTGTTGCCCGCTTGTTCGCCGTGGTGGCCTTCGGGCCGGTCCAGCCGCCGTCGACCGTGTCGTGGAAGATTCGCATCCAACGGTCGAACAGGTCGGGTGTGAACGGCGCACGGTCGTGCAGGTGGCGGTGGCTTTCGATCACGTCGATCTCATAGCCGGGGGCGTAGAGCAGGACATGGCACCAGTAGTCGGCAACCGTTCTGATGTGCGCCTGCCAATCGATGAATCCTGGGCCGAAGTTGAAGTACGGCGCCAACAGATCGTCCTGGCCGACATCGACGTACTGGCGTGTCACCATTTCCACGATCTCTTCCTGGGTGTCGAGGTCCCGTCCCCGATGCGTCCACGGCCCGGAACGGTTCAGGCTGTCCACCCGCACGACACCTGGCACCATCGCCGCATCGGGTTCACGGAAGAACTGCACATAGAACTGGGCATCGGTCGACGGCTCGACCTGATGCTCGATCCCGGGCACGATCACAGCGCTGTCGCCAGCCTCGAGGCGTTCATCACGAGGTGTTTCACCCTCGAGGTCGATGTAACGCACGGCGCCAGCCTGAACACGGAGCTCGGCCCACACGGTCGTGCGATGCGAACTGGCCAGCGCGTCGGGCACCGTCGCGAAGTCGAACAGCGGTGTTCGGCGCGCCTCGACGAGTTGCGCAGGAAGTCTCGGCTCATCCATCGGATTGCCCCCTTGTGTTGGTGCCTCGACGACGGTACCCGCGCGGGACCGGCGAACGGCCCGGTGTGGGAAGCTGCCGAGATGAAGATGACCACGCTCGCTGACGCACCCGCCTACGACAGTGAGCGGTTCGTCGCCGGCCCGCTGCTCGATGGCAGCCAGTCGAACGTACGCGTCATCCGTCTCAGCTCGGGCCAGACCCTCCCGCCCCACACCCACTCAACCTCGGATCTCATGATCTACATCGTCGAAGGTACCGGCACCCTGACCGTGGACGGCGACACAATGGCTTTTGACGAGGGCTCGCTGGCCTACTTCCACGGCGACGAGGAACTCCGGCTTTCCAACACCGGCACGGCCGGCCTCACAGCACTCGCGTTCCTGGCCCCACCGTTTCCCCCGCAGTCCACCTGAGACCGCGATGCGGCCCAACGACAGAATCCGTCCAACGCCTCGGTTCGGTGTCTCGGCAGCGCAGCGTACGGACCAGCTGCAGCACCCGAAGACGCCGCCGTGCTGCGGCAACTTGCCCACGCCGCACACCCACCGGAGAACCAGCCGGGGTGGACAGTTAGCCTGAACCGGGTGTCACGCAACCGGTGGATCGAACTGACCGAACAGAACCCCGATCACTCCACGTGGTACGTCGAACGGTTCAGGTCGATGGCCGCCGCCGGCGACGACCTCGCAGGCGAAGCACGCTTCATCGACGCGATGGCACAGCGAAAGTCCCGAGTGCTCGACGCCGGATGCGGGCCCGGTCGTGTCGGAAGCCAGCTCGCAACGGCAGGACACGACGTCGTCGGCGTCGACATCGACCCGGTGTTGATCTCCGCAGCCGAGCACGACCACCCGGGTCCGACCTGGCTCGTCGCCGACCTCGCGGAGCTCGACCTCCCCGCCATGGACAAAGCCGACGGGTTCGACATCATCGTCTGCGCCGGCAACGTCCTGACGTTCCTCGATCCGGACACGCGCCGGCCAGTCCTCGACCGACTCGCTCGACACCTGCGCGCGGGTGGCCGCATCGTCACCGGATTCGGAGCCGGCCGCGACTACTCGTTCGACGAGTTTTTCGACGACATCGAGCAGGCACGCCTCACCCCCGACCTGTTGCTCTCCACATGGGACCTGCGGCCGTTCACACGTGATGCCGACTTCCTCGTCGCGGTGTTGTCACCAACCCCAGATATGAGTTGACCGGCTCCGCCGCGAGTACTTCGCGATGCGATACTCCGGACCCTGGTACCGCATCGTTCCTACGAAGACGCGATGAGGGACGGGCCCGGGAGCAACGTTCCGACCGACCATCCCAGCGCCCGATCGACGTTCCCGGTCGATGCTGAGTGTTGACCTGACTCGGGGTCACGGTCAGGCCGTGATGTCGCGTCGGGTGAATGAGGTCGCTGCGAGCAGGTAGGCGCCGGCCGCGTATGCGTTGACGAGCAGGACGGCGGTACCGAAGCTGATTGCGGCGTTTCCGCCGTCGGCGAGTGCGGACATGGCGCTCGCGGGAAGCCACTCTTCGGTCGATGGCCAGAGCGAGTTGAGAAGGAGCTGCTCGCCGAGGAGGAAGTAGCCGACGCCTGCCGCGATGGCGATGGCGGACGACTTCGTGATCATGCCGAGCATGGCACCGAACGCACCCCATGCGAGGCACGACAGCAACACGTTGACGTACGTCGAGAGGCCTTCGGTCAGGGCGCTGATGGTCGTCCAGGCCGAGGTGCTGATGTTCTCCTTGGCGGCGAGGGGGAAGGCGACGGCGGCGACGAGCCCGGCCGCGATCGCGAGGCCGACGGCGATGAAGGAGGTGAGTGCGATGACTTTGCCGGCCAGGACGTGGAGTCGTCTGGGTTCGATGACCAGCACGGAGCGGATGGTTCCGGTGGTGAAGTCGCCGGCGACGTTGGACGCGAAGATGGCGAGGGTGACGAGCCCGAGGAATGTGGAGGCCGCTCCGAGGCCGGCGAGCCAGCCGCCGGGGGCTGCGAGGTCGTCGAGGCTGATCTTGCCCATTGGGCCCGAGTGTGTGCCGGCGTCGTTCGCTCGCAGGATGCTGACGGCGGTGATGGCGATGCTGAAGCCGACGAGCGCGGTGATTGCACCGAGAGCGAAGTTGCGGCGGGTGAGTTTGACCCATTCGGAGCGGTATGCGGCGATCATGGGGTGACTCCGGTATCGGTGAGGTCGAGGAAGGTCTGCTCGAGGTTGGCGTCGCGCATCGCGAGTTCGCGAAGGGTGATGCCGGCGTTCATTGCTTGCCGGTTGAGTTCTGCCGCCCAGGACTGGGGGGCGCGGATCTCGAGGTGGTCGTCGCGGGTGTTGGCGGTGTAGCCGGCGTTGGCGACGAGTGCGGCGAGGGCGCCGATGTCTGTTGCGTGTTCGGGGGCGACGACGAGGGTGGCGCCGTGGCTGGCGAGCAGCGTGTCGATCGGTCCGGACCACAGCAGTCCGCCGTTCTTGATCAGCACGATCTCGTGGCAGACGGCTTGGATCTCGGAGAGGTTGTGGCTCGAGACGAGCACGGACGTTCCTTGTTGGCTGAGTTCGCGCAAGAGCATGCGGATTTCGACGATGCCGGCGGGGTCGAGGCCGTTGGTCGGCTCGTCGAGGATCAACAGCTCCGGATTCTGGAGCAATGCGGCTGCGATGCCGAGACGCTGTTTCATTCCGAGCGAGTAGTCCTTGAAGCGGTCTTTGCCTCGATCGGTGAGGCCGGCGATGTCGAGTACCTCATTGATACGCGACGCGGGTAGCCGGGCGAGGCGGGTGAGCGCGAGGAGGTTCCGGTAGCCGGAGAGCTGCGGGTAGAAGGCGGGTGCCTCGACGAGGGCGCCGACCCGGCTCAGGTAGGTGCCGGGGTCGCTGATCGGGTGGCCGAGCACGGTGGCGGTTCCGGCGCTGGGTTGGATGAGGCCGAGCAGCATGCGGATGGTGGTGCTCTTGCCGGCGCCGTTGGGGCCGACAAAGCCGGTGACGTTGCTTCGCTGGAGGTCGAAGGTGAGGTTGTCGACGGCGTGTCGGTCGCCGAACGACTTCGTCAGGCCTTGTACGGAGATCGCCAAGTTGTCGGTCATGATTGGTCGTTTCGTTCGGCTGTCGTGCCGGGCAGTGCGGTGCCGTCGAGGTCTACGACTTCTGCCGATGGGGGCCCGGATGTGTCCGTCGTAGCTCGGTGGAACTCGACGACGAAGCGCACGGGACCGGTGAGGATCACGCGGTGTGGACGTTGTGGGGCGATCGCGATCGAGTCGCCTGCGCTCAACTGGTGGATCGTTGCCGGTTGGTCGTCGAACGCGAAGCTCGTCTCACCTATGTGGACGACGAGTCGACCCCAGACGTCGGGTGCGGTTCGGTGGGCGCCGAGCAGTCCGGCGGGGGTGGTCAGCTGGTCGAGTTCGGGTGTGGTGCGAACGAACTCGAGTCCGTCGGGGAGGACCGGCAGGGGTGTCATCGGGTGGCCGTGTCGATCTGGGTGCCGGCAGTAGTTGCCGGCTCGTTCTCGAGGTCGAGGTGAGGGAGGAGCCGGTCGAGCCACCGGGGAAGCCACCAGTTGGCGTCGCCGACGAGTGCCATCGTGGATGGCACGAGGACCATGCGAACAATGGTGGCGTCAACCGCGACGGCGGTGGCGAGACCGACGCCCATCATCTTGACGATGGGGTCGGGGCTGGCGACGAAACCGAGGAAGACACTGATCATGATCAGTGCAGCAGCGGTGATCACCTTGGCGGTGGCGCCGAGGCCTTCGACGACGCTGTCGATGTTGGTGTGGCCGCGGTGGTACTCCTCGCGGATGCGGGAGAGGATGAAGACCTCGTAGTCCATCGAGAGCCCGAACAGGATCGCGAACATCATCATTGGTACGAACGAGGCAATGGGCACTGCCTCGTCGAGACCGATGAGGCTGCGACCCCAGCCCCATTGGAAGACAGCGACGACGACGCCGTAGGCGGCACCGATCGACAACAGGTTGAGCAGCGCCGCTTTGAGGGGAACCAGGACGGAGCGGAACACGATCATCAGCAGCAGGAACGACATCGCCACCACGGCGCCGATGAACCATGGGAGCCGGCCGGAGATCTTGTCGGACTGATCGATGAACCCGGCCGTCGGTCCACCGACGAGCACGGTGGCCGTCGCGTCGGCGGTGACGCCGGGCAGCGTGGTGTCGCGCAGTCGGTGCACGAGACCACTGGTGGCCGCGTCCTGGGGTTTGGTGGTCGGGATCGCGGTAATGATCGCCGTGTCGCCGGCCGTGTTGACCTGCGCCGGCGAGACCGCCCGGACTCCTGCATCAGCGGTGACCGCGGCGGTGATCCGGTCGATCATCGTCGGGTCGGGTGTCGTCCCGAGGTCGACGACGAGCAGGAGGGGTCCGTTGAACCCGGCGCCGAAGCCGTCAGCGAGCAGGTCGTAGGCGCGACGCTGAGTGGTGCTGGTGGGCGCAGTACCGGCGTCGGCCTGGCCGAGCTGCATGTCGAGCATCGGGACCGAGAGCGCGAGCAGCACGGTGGTGGCAGCGATGCTGGAACGCCACGGGTGGTATGCCACCCAGTGCGCCCATCGGACCCATCCGCTGTGGCCTGCGTCGGCGGTGGCGGTGTGTTCGCGCTGCGAGCGTGACAGGACGCGGGTGCCGGCGAAGCCGAGCAGGGCCGGGAGCAGGGTGATCGCAACGAGGACGGCGATCGCCACGACGATCGAGGCGGAGTAGCCGAGGGCGGCGACGAACGGGATGCCGGCGAGTTGCAGCCCGAGGATCGCGACGACCACGGTGCTGCCGGCGATGACGACCGCGTTGCCAGCGGTGGCGTTGGTGCGCCCGATTGATTCGTCGATGTCCATGCCTGCCGCGAGGTTGTCGCGGTGGCGGCTGAGGATGAACAGGGCGTAGTCGATGCCGACACCGAGACCGATCATCGTGCCGAGTTTGGGGGCGACGGATGGGATGTCGATCCACCCGCCCAGCAGGCCGATCACGGACAGCCCGGTGAGTAGCCCGGTCAGGGCGGTAACCAGTGGGAGGGCCATGGCGATGAGGCTGCGGAACGTGATCAACAAGATGATCAGGGCGGCGATGACGCCGATCGCCTCGGATGGTCCGGTGGACTCTTCCTTGAGCACCGTGGGGAGTTCGCCGCCGAACTCGACCTGCACGCCGGCGGCTCGTGCCGGGTCGGCAGTGTCGAGGAGCGCGTCGAGCGTGCTCCGGCCCAGATCGGCTGTCGTGCCGTCGAACTGCACGGACGCGAACGCCGTGGAGACATCGGGAGAGATCGAGCGGGGACTGGCGAGGGGCTCGGTCACAGCGAGCACGTGCGGAAGGGCCCGGACCTCGTCGATGGTTGCCGTGACACCGACCGCGAGCGCCGGGTCGGTGATCGCGCCAGTATCGGTGTGGAACACGACCATCGCCGTTGCTCCGGCTTTCTCTGGGAAGCGTTCCTGCAACATGTCGGTCGCTGCTTGGGACTCGACACCGGGCACCTCGAAGTTGTCGACCGCGACGCCACCTACCGTTCGGTTCAACAGCGCCAGTCCCACGGCCACCACGATCCATGCCGCCAGCACCAGGCGGCGGTTGCGGGAGGAGAACGAACCGATGCGGTGCAGCCATGTCGACATTGCGAGCTCATCTCTGAAGAGGTGTCACTCAATGTACACAAATATGCAGTCATTGCAACTATGCTGTGAATGCAACAACACGGAAAGGGGTCACGGTGCGAACTGAAGGCCTTCGGGAACGCAAGAAGCTCGACACTCGCCGCCGGATCGAGGGCGCAGCGCTCGAACTGTTCGAACAGAACGGGTTTGAGGCAACCACGATCGATGACATCACCGCCGCGGTCGACATCGCACCGCGTACCTTCTTCCACTACTACTCGACCAAGGAGGATGTCGTGTTGGCGGACTACGCCGACCGGCTCGCCCGAATCACCGACACGCTCGCCGAACGGCCTGTCGACGAAGCGCCATGGACGGCGCTGCAGAACGCCTTCGTGGCCGTCGCTGCGGACTACGAGATCGAACGGCTCCAGCTACTTCGCCGGTTCCGCATCATGGCGACTACCCCGTCGGTGTATGCCCGCAGCCTGCACCTCCAAGCAGGTTGGGAGGACACTGTCGCGATTGCGCTCACCGACCGAATGGGACTCGAGACCGACCATGACATCACCCCCCGGCTCCTCGCCGCAGCCGCACTGGCAGCTATGCGAGCGTCATTGCGTCACTGGCTTGCGGGTGGCGGTACGACCGCGCTGCCACAACAAGTCGCGCATTGCTTCGACCGCTTCGCATCCGGCCTCGTCAACGACTGACCGCGACCAGGAACGTCGACGACGCCGTGTCGAAGGGGCGCAGATCCCATGACGAAAGCCTGAGCTCGTCGCGGAGTCCGACCGAGGCGGCATCGGCGAAGGACTCGTCGAAGTCATAACCCCGTCCCGCACCGAACCCAACCACGAGCCGGCCGTCCGGAGCGAGATGCACAAGCAGCCGGTATAGGACGTCGCGGCGGGTGGCTGGATCGAGGAACGTCATGACGTTGCCCGCCGACACGATCACGTCGAACCTCTCCGAGACGCCGTCAGCGGCAAGGTCGAGCACGGCCAGGTCTGGTGCCAACCAGATCGCGCCCGGATGATCGCCTTCGGCTGCCGCGATCAACTCGGGGTCGATGTCGACACCGACCACGTGATGGCCGAGCGCGGCAAGCCGGCCGCCGACCCGTCCCGGTCCACAGCCGGCGTCGAGAATCCGAGCTCCACGCGGAATCATCGCGTCGACGAACCGGGCCTCACCATCGAGGTCCTGACCCTCCGCGGCCATCGACCGGAACCGTTCGATGTACCACGCCGAGTGACCGGGGTTCTCCTCGATCATTCGCACCCAGCCGTTGCCGGTCACACCCTGACAGTACCGATATGGCGACCGCGGTGACGATGACAACGGCGACCTCGACGATCTCGTCACACTGGGATTCGGCGATAGCGTCCCGTTGCGAGATGAACGACCACTCCGAAGGGTCGGCGTGTCCCGAGTGGGACCCGCTCGCGCCTGACGCGCTCGTAGACCAGCACAGCGCCTACGACGATCTGCGCGGCGGCTGTCCCGTCGCACACAGCGATTTGCTCGGGTGGTCGGTGCTGCGCCACGCCGACGTGCTCGACGTTCTCCACAACCACGACACCTACCGCAACCACGCGTCACAGCACTTGTCCGTCCCCAACGGCATGGACCCGCCCGCGCACACGCCGTACCGTCGGCTCATCGAGGCGTACTTCGCCCCCGAGCCGATGGCGCGATTCGAGCCCGTGTGCGACATGATCGCCACCGACCTGGTCGCTTCGACACCGCGAGGCCGTCCGATCGAGGTGATGGACGCCTTCGGTCACGAGTTCGCCGTCCGCGTGCAGTGCGCGTTCATGGGCTGGTCGCGCGATCTCCACGAATCGCTGCGCGCCTGGGTGCACGAGCAGCACCGCGCCACCCTCGCCGAGGACCGCGACGCGCTCGCGGCGAACGCCCGCCGGTTCGACGAGGTGGCGCACGAGGTGCTCGACGCGCGACGGAAGGCCGGCACCGACGCCCCCGACGACCCGACCACCCGCCTGCTCGGCGAGTTCGTCGACGGCCGGCCGCTCACCGAGACCGAGATCGCCAGCATCGTGCGCAACTGGACCGTCGGTGAGCTCGGCACGATCGCAGCGAGTGTCGGGATCATCGTCGCGTACCTCGCCCACCACCCCGATGTCGAGTCGCGACTGCGCTCCGATCGGTCCGCCATCTCGGCGGGGATCGACGAGATCCTCCGTATCGACGCACCGCTGATCACCAACCGACGCGTCACTGCACGCCCGACGACCCTCGCCGGAGTAACGCTGCGCACTGGTGAGAGGGTCACGGTGACGTGGGCATCGGCAAACCGAGACGAGCGCGTGTTCGGTGACCCCGACGAGTTCCGGCTCGATCGCGACCCGTCGTCGAATCTTCTGTACGGCGCCGGGATCCACGAGTGCCCCGGCGCGCCGCTCGCACGACTCGAGTTGCGATCGTTCGTCACGGCGCTCCTCGATGGAATCGAGCGGCTCCGGCCGGTGCACGACCCGGCACCCGTGCGAGCGACCTACCCGGCCGGTGGCTACCGGTCGGCGTGGGTGGCGCTCGACGACCCTGCCCGATCCTCCGACTGATCCGTGCGTGGGTGTCGGGACCAACGTCCCTGGCGATCCTGCCGTCGCCGGGGTGAGGCTGCCGGTATGCACCATGAGGCGGTCCGTTCGCTCAGGCACGGCACCGACGACCGGCCCTTCATCGTGTTCTGGGAAGTGACGCGCGCCTGCGGCCTCGCGTGCGCGCACTGCCGCGCAAACGCGATCCCCCACCGCGACCCGCGCGAGCTATCGACGGTCGAGGCCCGGCGGCTGATCGACGATCTCGCCGCCTACAACGCGCCGCGACCGATCCTGGTGCTCACCGGCGGCGACCCGTTCGAACGCGACGACCTTGCCGAGCTGGTCGGGTACGCGTCGCAGCGTGGGCTCCACGTGTCGCTGTCACCGTCGGTCACGCCACGGCTCACGGCAGCCCGGCTGGCCGGGCTCCGTTCTGCGGGCGCATCCGCCGTGTCGCTCTCACTCGATGGTGCCCGACCCGAGACCCACGACGGGCTACGAGGGATCGACGGGACCCATCGCGACACCCTCCTCGCCGCGGCGATGGTGCGCGAAGCCGGCTTCCGCCTGCAGATCAACACCACCGTGCACGCCGGCAACGTCAACGAGCTACCCGACCTGTTCGCCTGGCTCATCGGGCAGCACGTTTCCCTGTGGAGCGTGTTCCAGCTCGTCCCGACCGGTCGCGGCGCCACGATGCGCCCGCTCGAAGCCGACGGGACCGAGGACCTGCTCCACTGGCTGCACCAGATCGGCGACCTTCTCCCGATCAAGACCACCGAAGCACCACACTTCCGACGGGTAGCGGTACAGCGCGCCGCCGCGACACGAGACGGCATACCGCTCGACGAAGCGTTCCCGCCCGGCGAGCTCCGGCGAAATCTGACGGAACGGACGGCCGCGCTCATCGGTGATCGACCCTCGCAACGCCGCCGTCGGCCGCCGCTCGACGTCAACGCCGGCCGCGGCATCGCGTTCGTCGATCACACGGGCCGCGTCTACCCGAGCGGGTTCCTCCCGCTCGACGTCGGCGACGTCCGCGAGCTCCCGCTGTCGACGATCTACCGCACCTCGCCGGTGCTCCAGAGGCTCCGCTACCTCGAGTCCTACACCGGTAGATGCGCGTACTGTGAGTACCGGCAGGTCTGCGGCGGCTCACGCTCCCGTGCCTACGCCGTGAGCGGCGACCCCTACGGCGACGACCCGGCGTGTATCCACGTTCCCGCCCGCCCAGTCTCGTTCTCACACTGACCAAGTCGTCGTGTCGCGGTGACGCTGAGATCGGCCCCAGCCACCGTCACGCCGGTCGGTGGATCACCAGGTTCACGGCTCGAAGACGGGATACCCGCCGAATCGGATGCTGGCGGTCGCTCTGACAGGATCGATCAGTCCGCAGGCGGTGGATCGCCTTCATCGGATTGACAGTCGAACACGGCGTCCTCGTCGTCGGCCAAGCCGGCGTCGGCAGGTAGCGCGGCTCCATCGCGCACAGGAATGACGTTGCGATTGGCCGCTTCGCTGCGCACCAGGTCGGCGGCGGCAGCAGCGTAGGGGAACCAGGGCGCGAGTTCGTCGATCGCTCCCACTCTGGCCGCCCAGGCGTCGATCCAGCCTCCGATGTGGTCGCGCAGGAAGCTCCGCACGGCAGACGCGGCGATCTGGGCGTGCTCGAGGTCGCCTCGTTCGATTGCCTCCGCCTGGGCGAGCACTGCGAGTGCGAGGAATTCGAGTTGGGCAACCACGTGGTCGGGTCGGTCTCCGATGACTGTCACTCCGAAGGCCCGGTAGAAGCCGGCGACGTCGGCGAGGCGGGGGGTGATTCCTCCGACAGTGGTGGCGACGTTGGAGCCTTCGTAGGGGGCGACTCGACCGAGGTCGAACCAGCGCACCCATCGTCCGGCCAACTGCTCCTGACTGGGCAGCGTGCTCGCATCGAGCTCGCCGAGCCGGGCGGCGGCAAGAGCATCGGTGGCGTCGAGTGCTTTCCGCAGTGTGGCGATCGTCGCGGCATCGGTGAGGCCCGATTGGTCGGGGCCGAGCAGGCGCGCGAGAAGGGCATACGCCGCGGATCGGGCCCGCAGCAGGTGCGACTCACCGGTCACGGGTGCAGTTGCGATGGCAGCCATGTCAGTTCGCCACGTTGAGGGCGTGGACGGTGCGGGCGGGGCATTTGCGGCTTCCAGCGTCGTGTGCCGCGCCGGACCAGGCGGCGAAGGCCACCGTAGAGATGGTGCCGGTGGGGATCGCGAACTCGCCGTCGTCGGACGCGGTGAGTGGTTTGGTGATGATGACCCGCCAGCCGGTGGGCGTGCGGGCGCCTCGTCCGGTGGCGTCTTGAGTCGCGGCCGTGGTGGTGGTGCTGAACCCGTAGGCGATCGCCTTTTCGACGGGGCTGGTGCGGCTCGGAGAGGAGATCGGGTTGCCGACGTGGATGCCGGGGAGCCACTCGGTCGCTCCGGCAGCCTGGTAGGTGGCGATGTCGACCTCGTCGGGCGGGGTGGTGTAGACGATGGGGTAGGTGTCGATCGCGCGGTTGGGATAGACGGCCTCCAGCCCTTGCCGGCCTTGATCGATGTCGCGTTGCCAGTCGGCCTTCCAGTGCAGCAGCGTCGCCGGCGTGGTTGCCGAGCCCATCGGTCGCAGGACCTCCACAGCGGTGCCGGGTACCAGGAGGACGGCGCATGCGTCGCGGTAGTCGTCCACACGGATGGTGAGGTCGTTGGCGTCGGGGTCGTCCCACTCGAGATGGAAGCCGATCCGGACGCCATCGTGGATGCTTCGAACGCGGACTGAGGCGATCGAGGGTGCCAGCTGTTGTGGGAGCGCCATGTCTTGTGGACCGAGTTCGATCACCTTTTCCGGGGTCAATCGCCAGGCGTGGTGGTCGATGTCGTCAGTGGGGACCCGGTTCACCCGACCCACGTAGACCCCTGGGCCGTCGTAGGGGTCGGCGGCGCATCCGCCGACGAGTGCGACGGTGCCGGCGCCGGCGGCACCTTTGAGGATGTTTCGCCGGGAGATGCGTTGGTCGGATGTGTTCATCGCTCCTCCTCAGGTGATGTTGTAGCGGTAGACCTCGAGGTCGGGGTCGTAGGGCACGCGTTCCAGTGTGGGCACCTTCAGGGGCATGCTGACGACCTTGTCGCCAACTTCGTCCCAGGCCTCGACGGTGTCCCCCTTCACGGCGAAGCGATGGATGATCCGATCGGTCGACACCGCCAACAGCAGCGCCGCCAGCAGCTCCTTGTCTTCGCCGTTCATCGCGCGCTTGTAGGCAGTGATCGCAGCGCGGGCGCCGGGACCGAACAACATCTTCAGGAAGTCGTCGCTGGCCACATGGATCGGCGGGATGTAGTACACGTTCGGTTCGAGCCCGAACTGCGGGTACAGCGGCAGGCCGACCTTGCGGACGTGGACGAGGAAGTCGATCGGGTTGTCGTCGCGCACCTCCGCCGGCTGGCTGAGAAACCCGAAGGATCGGATCTTTCCGATGCAGTTGCGCATGCAGCGAGGCTGAAATCCCTGCTCGACAGCGGGGAAGCAGAAGACGCACTTCTCGGAGATGCGAGTGGTGTGGTTGTAGAAGATCTTCTTGTACGGGCAGGCCTCGTAGCAGACGCGGTAGCCGCGGCAGCGTTCCTCGTCGACGAGCACGATGCCGTCCTCCGGTCGCTTGTAGATCGACTGGCGCGGGCAGGCCTGCAGGCACGCGGGGTAGGTGCAGTGGTTGCACACCCTGGGCAGGTAGAAGAACCACATGTCGTGCGGCAGCGTGAGGTGGTAACGCTTCACCGTGATGGACACGTTGACCTCGTCCTCACCGCGGTTCGGGTACGCGTAGTCCATGTCGGTGGGGGTCCAGCCGATGTTCTTCTCCCCGACCGGTGCGGCCTCGAAGATGGTCTTGCCCGTGTACGTGTCGCCGTCCCAGTGCTGGGGGCCGAGCAGGTCGAGTTCTCGTGCGTCCCACGCGAGGGGGTAGGAGCCCCATGGTTTGGTCTCGACGTTGTTCCACAGCATGTACTCCTGGCCGTTGCCCGACGTCCAGCAGGTCTTGCACGCCATGGTGCAGGTCTGGCAGCCGATGCACTTGTTCGTGTCGAACACCGCCGCCGCCTGGCGTTGAGGGCGCGACTCCTCATACGGGTACTGCATCGTGCGGTTCAGTTGCCAGTTGAACACCTCAGGCATTGCTTTCCCCTCCTGCTTCGATGTAGCTGCCGGCCAGGAACTTCAACATCGCCTCGTTCTCGCTGCCCGGCCGGAAGCCTTGCTGCGCGGGATGCCAGATCCCCGTCCCGTCTTCGCCGCCGTCTTCGGCCTTGGCGAACCTGACGAACGACTCCTTCGGTGCGCCGACGGCGCAGTAGACGTCGAGTTCGAAACCCTTGCCGATCTTGCGGCCGTACGCTTCCTTACGATTCATCGAGTCGGTCATCAGCGTCGGGCGCAGCCAGGCTCGCGTCACCGACTGGTGGCTGCCGTACCGGTACCCGGACTGGTAGTCGGTGCGCGGGTTGCGGGCAAGGCCGTCCTCGCGGGTCTCGTGACCTTCCACGCTGCCATGGGTGGCGATGTGGAAGTGGAACCACGCACGAGCGATGCCGGACACGACCGACGGGTTGACTCGGGCACGAACCATCCAGCGGGCTACGCGGTAGTCCTCAGGTCGATCCTGCCAGCCCTTGAATGGTCGGTCCGATGGATCGGCGTCGACCCACACATAGTCTCCGTCCTGCACGCCGAGTTCGCCCGCGTCGTCGGGGTTGAGGTCGACGTAGCCCTCCGACACCCACGGCTTGCGCTTGTCGTGTCGGTAGAAGTCGCCGAACGGGCCGAAGATCAAGACATCGGTGTCGGTCGAGGCGCCCATCGAGTGGCAGGCGTGGCGGTACTTCGGTGTGATCAGCACGTGGCTGAACCCGTCGACCATCAGCGGGTGCTGCGACGCGACGATCTCCTCGGGAGTGCGCATGACGTGACGCACCTGACGCACCTCGGTGCCGAGATCGTTGATGTCGAGGCCGTAGCTCCCGGGTTGCGCGGGGTCGAGGAGCGGGTGCGGGTACGCCATGATCACTCCGGGTTCGTGATGCGTACCGTCGATGGCTTCGCGGTGCACAGGCAGGTTCTCGCCGTACTCGATGAACTCCGACTCGTCGCGGTAGAACTCGAGACGTCCCGACTTCGTGTACCACGGCTCGCTCTCGTTGGTCTGTTCCCAACCGACGATCTTGGGCATCGTGCGATACATCATGTAGAAGGGCGTGCCGTTCTTGCAGGACTCGTGAAGGTCGGTAAAGCGATACCCGCGGGTTGTGTTGCCGGCATCGAACACGCGCTGGATGTAGGGGCTGGGATCTCCGTCGATCACGAACCGCCAGTAGTCGGCGAACCGTGGATCGTCGAGTTGCTCGCCGAGGGCGGAGGCGACGAGTGCGTTGCACTCCATGTCGTCAAGGGTCTCGAAGACGCGTTCCATCGGGGTGGAGCACCATGCCTGCAGGAACGGGTTGGTGACGGAGCCGTAGACGTCGGGAAGCTGGCGCTCGGGCCACGCATCGACACCGAACACCACATCGGCGTACTCGCAGGAGGCCGTCCAGTACCACTCGTGGTGAACGATCATCTCGATCTTCGGCAACGTGTTCGCCACCACGTCGTGTGCACCCTTGGCATTGCCGAGCAACGAGTTCGAGTTGGCGAAGTGCATCGTCTTCGTCGGCGTCGGCATGTGGGTATCGCCGGTGAACATCTTGTTGCCCAACTTCAACGGCCGCTCGCCGTAGTTGTAGTAGTGGGCGGACTCGCCCTTCCAGTACTTCCTCGGCTTCGAGGGCAGCTCGGGGTCGAGCGTGATGTTGAACGGGTCCTCGAAGGTCCACTGGGTGATGCCACCGAACGTGCCAAGGCGATAGTTGCCGGAGAAGCTGCCAACGGTGCCGCCGTAGTGGCCGATGTTGTTGGTGAGCGCGGCCAGCAGCAGGATCCCCCGGTCCTTGTTGTCGTTGTTGAAGAAGTGATTCGGGCCCATGCCCATCGCAAAGATCGTCTTGGCAGGATTTGCCGCGATGTCGGCGGCGAGCTCCTCGATCGCGTCAACCGGCGCCCAGGTCACGGTGGACACCTGCTCGGGCGTGTAGGCCGCATCCAGGAGCTGCCTGACGGCGTCGAAGACCGGGCGAACCTCGACCGTCGAGCCGTCGACCAACGTGACCCGGTAGGTGCCCTCCAGCGCCGGGTCGACATCGGTGGGGAAGTGTTCGCCGGTGTCGTCGTGGGTGACGACCTTCGGGCCGTTGGAGTTCGTGTCCCACACCACCTGGTCGCCCCACTCCTCGCGGAGGTCGCGGGGCACGATCTGGCGATCCTGCCCCGCCGGCTGGGCGACCTTCTCGCCGGCGTCGACGAGCTGGACGGTGCGCAACGTGGCATTCACGTAGCCCGGGATCACATCGGCTGCACGGAGCAGCTTCCTGGTGTCGGTGCGCACCAGCAAAGAAAGGTCGGTCTGGGTCTTCACGAAGCCCGCGTCGAAGGTGCCGTCGCGTATGATGGCCTGTGCCATTCCCAGTGCGAGCGCGCTGTCGGTGGCAGTGCGAATGGTGAGGTGCCGGTCGGCCTTGCAGGTCGAGGACTGGTACTCGGGCGCAATCGTCACCACCTTGGCCCCGTGCAGGCGGGCTTCAGTGAGCCAGTGACCGTCCGGCATCTTGGTGGCGATCCAGTTCATTCCCCACAACGTGATGAGATTCGAGTTCTCGGCGGTGGAGAGGTCGAAGTCGAGGGACTGCTGGCCGGTGACCATCGGATGACCAGGTGGGAGGTCTGTGTGCCACGAGAAGCTGTCCCAGTGACGGCCGCCGTACGCCTCCTCGGGTTCCACCCCCCGCACCGCGACATCGAGGAGCGCCATCATGTTGGCGAGTCGATAGAACCCGCCAACCCGGAACGGGGCGTTGAAAGGCATACCGCCGCGGAACTTGAGGGTCTGGGTGCCCGCATGGTGCATCGACTCGATCATCTCGGGTTCGTAGTACCCCTGAGCAGTCAACAGCGCGGCGCCCTCGTCGCCGCTGTAGGTGGTGGCGACATCGACGTACACCTTGGCCAGCAGCGCCGAGGCCTCCTCGTGGCTGACCTTGACGAAGTCCTCCTTGCCACGCCCCTCGCGATACTCCAGCGGTGGCTGACCGTCTGCCTCGCGCGGCATGCCATCGTCCACCCACCGCATGAACCCGGACCGCACGTAGCAACCCTTGACCCGCCGGTCGCTGTACATGCGACGCACGTACGCGAGGCCCGACACGCACGCCCGCGGGTCCCAGCGATTCGATGCCTGGTTGCCGTAGAGGTCGGTCGTCTTGTGGTAGCCGAAGGAAGGGTCGGCGTAAACGGCAACACCGTTCTTCACGCTGGCCCGCAGCAGGCACCCATGCGTGTCGTTCGGCGCGCACAGGTAGTGATACGTGCTGTCAGGGCGATAGAGGTCGCGATACACGTCCTCCCACCCACGGTTGGGGTACGCAGCGAGAGGGTTCGCGATCGGCTCGATCGGTGCCAGCATCGTGAGTTGACCCGCGAGCTGGGCGCTACCGACGGCACCCGACATCACCCCCAGGAGGACCGCCGGTGAGGCAGCGAACAGCTCTCGGCGCGACACGCGCTCCTGAGCCGACGACCGGTGCGGAATGGGTTGCTGTGCCACCGGGGACCCCCTTGTCCCTGAATCGATGACTCACAGATTCGTCGACGATCGGACGGACTGAAAGGGCCTTTGGTCCTATCCGGTTGCGCGGATCGGCTTCTCCCGCGTGCCGAGACGGGCCTGTCGTGCGATCTGTTCGGCGACGCCGTCGAGCGCTTCGAAGCTGAACTCCACCGAACAGCCGAGTGGTTCATCGGTGATGGTGAGCCACACCTCGCGCTCGCCGCCCGCGGGTTTGGCTGGCACGTCCTTGCGGTGAACGATGACGAGCAGATCGTGGAAGGGCACGAAGCCTTCGGCCAGCACGACATCGACATCAACTAGGTGGACTTCGATCAGCCGCACGATGCGTTCCACGTCCGCAGAGGAGTGCCGCGAAGAGTGGTGATCTGGTAGCTCCGGCGCAAGTTGCGGTTCTGGCGGCAGGAACAGCACTGCCCCAGCCGCGCCCGCCAGTAGGACAGCGTCGGCACCGGCCGCCTGGTATCGCCACGAGTCCGAACCAACGCGATCCACCTCGTGGCCGTGAGGGGCGTGCTTCACCGTGCCGACGCGAAGCCCCGAAGCGCGCAGCAGCGGGATCAGCGACTCCACCACAGTTGTCTTGCCGACACCGGATGAGCCAACGAAGGACACGATCAGCGGAGTGACAGCCATTCCGCAGCACGCTACTGGGTGAGTCCGACCTCCGAGCTGGCGACCTTGGGACGTTGGTCTCTTGGGTTTGCTCCATGAATCGGGCAGTCTGTGACAGTGAGACTTGAGGCGACCCGAAGATCCGACCTTGCCGTTCGCGCGCTCACCGCGCTCGGCGTTATGGAAGGCCGCGTGAAGGCACCCGAGCTCGCCGAACTGCTGAACACTACGCCCGCGTTCATCACACAGGTCGTCGGACAGCTGGTCAAGGCCGGCTGGGTGCGCTCCGATCCGGGGCCCTCGGGGGGATACTCGTTGTCCACGGACCTGAGCACCCTGACCGTGCTGGGGGTGGTTGAGGCCGTCGACGGTGAGATCGACAACGGGCGCTGCGTCGTCGAAGCGCGGGCCTGCGGGGCCACTTCGCCGTGCGTCATGCATCTGGCATGGAGCCGGGCACGAGCGGAGCTAGTGAACGCCTTAGGTGCCATGCCACTCTCTGAGGTGCCAGCGATCGACACAACCGACGCCGAGCAAGCAATCGCAGAACACAGGTCGTGACCGCGGACCCGGCGAGATGTGTCGGCTCAGTTGTTCGGCAGGTTCAATAGCGGCCGGCCAAGTTGGGCCGAACAGTTCGGCGTGTGTGTTGCGTCAAGAGGCACTTAAGGGTGGGGAGGGGTCGTAGGAACAAGCCACAAGGGGAGTACCAACCGTGACGACTACTTCGGAACTGGACGTTCGAGCTCGCCTCGTGGACTCGCCGAAGGAGTTCGGCACCGGCGGGCCGATTGCGTTGCTTGACGTGGCCGGGTTGGCAGATCGCCTGGGTGTCGGGGAGCGCCTAATTCGCCGTCTCGTCGACCAGCGGAGGATCCCTTTCCACAAGATCGGCAAATACGTTCGATTCGATCCTGAGGAAGTGAGCCAGTGGGTGGATCGATGCAAGGTCGACGTCGTGCGTTGAGCCGCGAGCCGGCCAGGTCTAGCGCTGGCCGGTACCGCGCATTCGATGCTCGATGGCGTTGGCCACTTCGCGATCCCGATCCTCCCCAGCCTTGAGGTAACGAAGTGATGCATCGCTCGATGAGTGGCCCATGCGCGACATGACCTCCCGGAGCGACGCTCCCGAAGACGCCGCGACGGTGCCCGCGAAGTGGCGAAGATCGTGGAAGCGTACGGACGCGTCGACACCTGCTGCTCGCTTGGCGCGTCCCCAGAATGGAGCGAAGTAGCGGTTCAGCAACGGGCTGCCCTGCACCGAAGTGAATACGAGTGAGCTCGGGGCGACATCGGTGTACTCGGCCAGATGCGTCCGAAGGAGATCGGTGACCGTCTCCGGCAGCGCGACGACGCGGTATGCCGCATCCGACTTGGGCGGTCCGAGCGTCGGCCCCTCTCCTTTCTGAAACGCGAGAGCGCGATCAACTCGAATCTTGCCGCCTTCTAGGTCGACACGCGACCGATCGAGGCCCGTGAGCTCGCCGAAGCGAAGCGCCGAAGTCGCGGCCACCCACACAAGCGCCGAGAACCTCGGTTCGATCGCCCGAGCAAGCCGATCGATGTCATCCCACGTCAGAAGCGGGCGCTCGATGGTGCTCTCGACCGCGGCGCCCTTGATCGCCACGGGGTTGGATCGGATCAGGCCGTCGTCGACCGCCGTCGACATGATCGTGCGAAACATCCGATACACCTTTGCTGTCGTGTTCGGGCTGAGCCCCGACTTCGTCAGTCGTCCATGCCAGTTTCTGACATCGCCCGGCCTGATCTCTCTCAGCTCGGCGCGACCGAACTGCGCAAGAATGTGCCGCAGTTGCGAGTCGTAGGTTTCTCGTGTTCTTGGACGGAGGGAGCGGTTGGCCATCCACTCGCGGGCGTATGCATCGAAGACCACAGCGCCGCCGCCGGGATCGAAGTGGTCGCCACGCTTGAGGTCGGTCTCGACGCTGGCGAGCCACGCCCTCGCATCGGCCTTCGTCGCGAACGACGAGCCGGCTGACGTCTGCTTACCGAGGTGCCAGTAGCGGGCCTGGAACCGCCCGCTCGGCAGGGTCCTGATCGTGCCGAAAGCCCGAGACTTCGCCATTGCTACCCCCTGCGCACCTCTGTTCTAGGCACATAGTAGGCACGAACTTGAGGCTGTGGCCACGGGAGAACAAGTATCGGATCTCCAAAGAAGCCATCTAACTGGTGCTTTAAGCCTTGAAATCGTGGAGCGGGTGACGGGAATCGAACCCGCGTTCTCAGCTTGGGAAGCTGATGTTCTGCCTCTGAACTACACCCGCGGAACGTCGTGCAGGATACCGCCCACCGCGCGGCCCCGCCACCGGGGATGCCGAGTGCAGGGTGATCGCGGGCGGCCACTAGTCTCGCCCCGTGATCCTTTCCGATGCGACGTTGCGTGAGCTGATCGGGTCCGGGCGCATCCTGCTCGATCCGTACGACCCCGAGCTCGTGCAGCCGGCGTCGGTCGACGTTCGCCTGGGCAAGGAGTTCCGCGTCATGCGCAACAGCCGGCTCACGCACATCGATCCGTTCGAACCGCAGGACAAGCTGATGGACACGGTGAACGTGCCCGAGGGCGAACCGTTCGTGCTGCACCCTGGCGAGTTCGCGCTGGGCCACACGGCCGAAGTGGTGGGCTGCCCCGACGACATCGTCGGTGTCGTCAACGGCAAGTCGTCGCTGGGCCGGCTGGGCATCCAGGTGCACGCGACCGCGGGGTTCATCGACCCCGGCTTCAAGGGCACGGTGGTGCTCGAACTGTCGAACGTCAGCAACCTGCCCATCCTGCTGCACCCCGGCATGAAGGTGGCGCAGTTGGTGTTCCAGCGCCTCGACCGCCCCGCCGAACGCCCCTACGGCCACCCCGACCTGAAGAGCAAGTACCAGAACCAACAAGGTGCGGTGGCGAGCAAGTACAACCTCAACTCGCTCTGACGCACCGAATCGCAGGTTCTCTGGAGATGAGCGACGATCTGGAAGCCGCGAGGGTGGCGGTGGAGGCTGCGCTGCAACGGCGGGCCACGGCGCACAGCGCTGCCGGCCGGGTCTCGCATCTGAACGCGCAACTGGTGAAGCATCGGCGTGAGGCCAATCACCTGCGCGTTCAGCTTGTAGTGGAGACCGCCGATGCGGAGCATTGGCGAGGCCTTGGGTTCTCGCAGATGCTGCTGTGGCTCGTCGGTCGGTTGGCTGAACGTCGGGCGGACGAGGCCGACGAGGCGTTGGCGATCGCAGTCCGTCTCGCCGATTGCGAGGCACTCGTGGAGCAGTCAGAGCGCGAGTTGGCGGCGGCTCGAGCCGAGCAGGAACCCACACGCGATGTGGAGCAGGCGGTTGCTGCAGCTGAGGATCGGTTTTTTGCTGTCATGCGGACTGCGCAGCCGGAGCTGTTCCAGAACTGGGTTGCCGCTCAGGAACAGCTCGCCACTCGACGTGGACAGATGAAGGAGACCACCGAAGCGATCTCGGCCGTCGACGCTGCGCTGGCGCGTGCGGCCGCGGCGGACGATCGGCTGGCCAGTGCGCATCGCTGGGGCACGTTCGATGTGGTGGCCGGTGGGTTGATCACATCGATGGTCAAGCACGAGCGCGTGGACGAGGCCATCGGGTACGTGCATCAGCTCAATGCTGCGATCATGCGAGTGGAAACCGAGCTCAGCCAGGTCTCGGCCAGCCTCACGGTTCCCCGCGGGCTGGAGGCGGGGAGTTGGGCGCGAACGTGGGACGTCTGGTTCGACAATCTGTTCAGTGACTTGAGCATGCAGGCCCGGATCGAGCAGCTGCACACGAACGTCACTGGAATGCACGCGCTCCTGGAGGGTGTTCGCCGAGAGCTCGTCGTGCACCTCGAGCAATCGACACGACAGGCCGTCAGGTTGGAAGCCCGCGTGAACGAGCTACTCGTCGGCTGAGCCGGCGAGGATCAGGTGACCTGGCCGTCCTCGGCGATGGTGTACGGGTCGATGCCCTGAGCCTTCGCCTCGGCGAACTTCTGTGCCTGGCCGATCCAGTCTTCGCGCCCGACGCGAGCGTCCTGGGTGTCGGGCATGATGTCCTCGATCTGTGCCACCGACAGGGCGGCCAGTTGCTCGAAGGTGGTGACGCCGGCGGCGTTCAGCGCCTCTTCGTTCTTCGGGCCGATGCCGACGATCAGCTTCAGGTTGTCGGCCACCGCGGTGGGCGCCTCGACGACACGCTCCACGACAGGCTCCACGACAGGTTCCACGACAGCCTCGCCAATGGCCTCGACGACAGCATCGACGACAGCCGCGACGACTTCCCGGACCGGGGCCTCGATCACGGCGGGCTCGGCGACGGCCACTGCGGTTGCTGCCGGCCGCGACACGGGCCGCAGCGCCACCGGCGTGGTGACGGCGATGGGGGTCTCCTGGTTGGCGAGACGACGCTCGCCCTGCTCCAGCGCGTCGACCAGGTGGATGGCGATGTCGGCCACCTTCACGGTGTCGTCGTCGGCACCGGCAGCCTTCACGCCGTCGTCGAGCATGATGTAGCAGAACGGGCAGGCGGTGGCGACACGGGTGGCCCCTGTGCTGAGGGCTTCCTTGGCCCGCTCGTCGTTCACCTTCGTGCCGATGTTCTCCTCCATCCACATGCGCGCGCCACCGGCGCCGCAGCACATGCCCTTCGTGCCGTTGCGTGGCATCTCGACCACTTCGATGCCCTTGATGCTGCCCACCACCTTGCGCGGCGCGAGGTACACGTCGTTGTGCCGGCCGAGGTAGCAGCTGTCGTGGTAGGTGAGGCGCTCTCCCAGCGTGGCCTGGCAGACATCCAGCTGGCCGGTGGCGATCAGGTTCTCCAGCACCTGCGCGTGGTGGATGACCTCGTAGTTGCCGCCCAGCTGCGGGTACTCGTTCTTCAGCGTGTTGAAGCAGTGCGGGCACTGGGTGATGATCTTCTTCACACCCATGCCGTCGAGCATCTCGATGTTGGGCATGGCCAGCATCTGGAACAGGTACTCGTTGCCGCTGCGGCGGGCGCTGTCGCCCGTGCACATCTCGCTGGGGCCGAGGATGGCCACCGTGATGCCGGCCCGCTTCAGCAGCTTGGCCATGGCCTGGGTGACCTTCTTGTTCTTGTCGTCGAAGCTGCCGGCGCAGCCGACCCAGTAGAGGTACTCGGCCTCGAACGGCGAGCCCGGATCGACGATCTGCACGTCCACGCCGCTCTCCCTCAACGACACGGCCCAGTCGGCGCGCTCGCCCTGGTTCATGCCCCACGGGTTGCCCTGGTTCTCCATCGCGCGGTAGGCGTTGCCCAGCTCGGTGGGGAAGTTGCTCTCCATCAGCGACAGGTAGCGGCGCATGTCGAGGATCTTGTCGAGGATCTCGATGTTGACCGGGCAGATCTCG
>JAUSLQ010000218.1 GCA_030645675.1 Actinomycetota bacterium
AGCGCGGGGTCGGGCTCGGCTGCCAGCACGATGTCCGCACCAGCCGTCGACAGCGCCGGCACCAGGTCGTCGCGCCCGATCTCGACGAGCACCTGCGACAACTCGCGGGTCAGCGCATCGACTTCGGCGCGCGTCGTCGGGTCGGCTTCGTCGTAGACACTGATCACCTGCCAGCCCTCGTGCTCGGCAGCCACCGCCTGCTGCGAGACGCGCAGCTCGACTGCACCTTCGAGCGGCGCGACCCGATGCCCTCCGGCCAGCAACGCCCAGTCGTCGGGAACCTGCACCCTCACTCCGCCGCGATCGAGGACGTTCAACACTCCCGCCATCAGATGCACGGCATCGGGCGTGTCGCCGTCGTACCCCAACCTGATCGGAGCACCGTCGGCGACATCCTGCGCGGCGGCGGCCAGCACCACCGACGCGGCACCGACCCGCTGCCACTCCACGGGCTCGTCGCTCACGCGGCCGATCTGTGCCACGCCGCACGCGGCCACCACCACGACGGCCGACGCCGCGGCGACCCTGTCGGCCCACAGCCGGGCGGACGCCTGCTGCAGCAGCGAACGCAGCGCAAGCCAACCGACGCACGCGATGGTGAGCCACGTCGCCCAGACCACCGGGGCCAGCCAGCCGAACAGCCACTCCAGCAGCGGACCACGGAGGTTCGCGATCGAGATCGCGACGGAGGCCCACAGGACCGCCAGGCAGGTCGCCGCGTTGCGTGCGCCAGCATGCCCCGACCGGTATGCCCACAGGCCGGCGGCAACGAGCAGCACCAGGCAGGTACCGGGCAGCAACCCACCGCCCATCGGCGTCTCCAACACGTTGACGAACACGGGCAGCCGCAGCTCCGTGATGTACGACAGGCTGCTGGCCCGCAACATGATGCGCCCACTGGCGCCCCACCCGGCGGCCGGCGTGGGCTGCTCGGTGAGCGACCAGCGGACCAGCCGCCCGGCGTTGCCCGGCCAGTTGGCCAGCGTGTCGACCAGCACCGGCAGCACCAGCAGGGCGGCTACGGCGGCCAGGGCGGCCACCGCCGATCGCGACCTGGGCGACATCCGTGCCTGCCGGCGCCGCCGACCTCGCCACACCCAACCGGCCGTGATCGCGAAGAGCGGCGTGGCCACCACGGCGAAGCCCACGTGCGCCTGCACCACGAAGAGGTAGGCGAAGGCGCCGACGAGCGCCGCCCGATCGTCTCCGCCCAGCGCACACCAGCAGCACACCATCAGCAGCAGGAAGGGCAGCACCACCAGCGAGGCGTTCCACGGGTCGTGCATCACCATCGGCAGGGTGGCGGTGCGCACCACCGCGGCCGTCAGCGCCGACGCGCCCACCATGGCGGCCGGCGATGTGCGACCGGCGACCCACAGGACCGCAGCCACCATCACCACGTTCAGCAGCAGCGCTGCCCAGAGCAGCGCACCGGCACCACCACCGAGCAGTTGGTACGGAACCGCCAGCAGGTAGTACGGCAGCGGGCCGGGGTGCGCCCAGCCGTACCGCGAGTACGCTCCGATCAGCGGCGGGTTCGTGGTGAACACGTCGCGCGTGCGCAGCTCCATCAACGCCCAGTCGGACGCCGGCTGGTACACGCGACCGGCCAGCAGCACCACGCTCGGCAGTGCCAGCAGCAGCACCACGGCGGCGATCGCTCCGCGCCGGAGCCGGGCAGACCCGGTGGCCGGACGCGAGGTGACAGCCGGTGCCTGCGCGGCCGCCGCCTCCGATGTCACGTCGCCGAGGTCACTTCGTGAACGTCGTGGCCAGTTCGATCAGCAGGCGGGTGCCGAAGCCGGTGGCGCCCTTGCTGAGCCAGCCGTCGTCGCCGTCGACCGCCATCGGGCCGGCGATGTCGAGGTGCGCCCACGGCACCTCGCCCACGAACTCGCTGAGGAACAGCGCCGCAGTGATGGCACCGCCGTGCGGCCCGCCGATGTTGCGCATGTCGGCCACGTTGCTGTCCAGCAGCTTGCGGTAGCCCTTCTCCAGCGGCAGCTGCCAGATGTTCTCGTCGGTGGCGGCGCTGGCGGCACGCACCTTGTCGACGAACGGCTGGTCGTTGCCGATCACGCCCGCCAGCTTGGTGCCCAACGCGACCATGCACGCACCCGTGAGCGTGGCGATGTCGACGATGGCGTCGGGGGAATCCTCCACGGCCAACGACAGGCCGTCGGCCAGCACCAGGCGGCCCTCTGCGTCGGTGTTGTGGATCTCGGCGGTCTTGCCGTTGCGGAAGGTCAGCACGTCGCCGAGCTTGAACGCCGCGCCACCCGACATGTTGTCGGTGCACATCAGGTAGGCCGTCACCTTCGCCTTGCACTTCAGCGCCTTCAGCGTGCCCATGGTGGCCAGCACGGCCGCGGCGCCGCTCATGTCCATCTTCATCGTCAGCATGCCGTCGCTGGGCTTCAGGCTGAGGCCGCCGGAGTCGAACATCACGCCCTTGCCCACCAGCGCCAGGTGGCCCACGGGTTTGCGCGGCGTGTAGGTGAGGCGAACCATGCGCGGCGGTTCGGTGCTGCCCGCGTTCACACCCAACATGCCGCCGCATCCCATCGCAGCCAGTTGGTCGCGATTGAACACTTCCACGCCCAGGCCATTGGAGTGGGCGACGGCGACGGCCTTCTCGGCGATGTGCCGGGCGGTCATGTACGCGGGCGGCGTGTTGGCCAGGTCGCGGGCCAGGTACGCCGCACCGGCCGTGACCTGGCCGCGCTCGCTGCCCGTGCGGGCACCTGCCGCGCGCTTGTCGCCCACCACCAGCACCAGTTGCTGGAGCGTGCTCTTGTTGGGCTCCTTCTTGATGCCGCCATAGCGGTAGGCGGCCAGCAGGGCGCCCTCCACGACCGCTTGCGCCGCCTTCGCCGCCTCGGTGCCCTCCAGGTCGGCGAGGTTGGTGGCCACGGTGGCCCGCTTGCCGGCGGCGCGCACCAGCGCGGCGGCGGCGTTGCGCAGCGCCTGGACGGTGAGCGCCCCGGGCTCGCCGATGCCGACCGCGATCTGGGTGGCCCCGTTGCCGTTGGGCACCACCAGCGTCTGGCCGGCCTTGCCCTCGAAGCCGGCGGCGGCCAGCGCAGCGCGGTTCAGGCCCAGCGAGCGCGGCACGGTGCCAGTGGTGGCGACGGGCACGCCGACGGCGTCGATGGTCTTCGGGGTGGCGCGAGAGATCAGCACGGTTGCAGTCATCACGCCAGTCTGGCGCGTCGGCCACAGGTTCATGCGCGTCCCGCTGCGCAGCCATGCTCTGCACGCCACGCCCGATCAGCCTGCACCGGGGTGACACCACCACAATCGTTGCGTGTGCAATCATCTGCGCACTACCCCCCGATGCAGTGCAAGGAACGCGACCATGAAGCGTCATTGGAAGAAGCTCGTCTACGGCGCAGTTGCGCTCGTCGTCGTCGTGATCGCCGCCTCGTTCATCTACACCCAGTTCATCAACGACCCGCCTGAGCGCAAGACCGAACAGGACGCCATCGACCTGGTCACCACCACGGCGGCCGGCACCACCGGCGGCACGGTCGTCCCCGATGGCTCCGGCGCGGCCACTTCCACGGTTGCGTTCACGGGCGATCCATCCGACCCCAGCGGCAACTGGGCCCCCTCCTCCGAGTCAGAGCTGTGCTACCGGGTGAAGGAGTCGCTGAACGGCTTCGACACCGAGGGCGTCGGCTGCTCGAACAGCATCACCGGCTCGCTGGTCATCGACGGCACCACCGTGGCAGCCGCCGAATTCGTGGTCGACATGGCCACGTTCAGCAGCGGCGAGAGCCGCCGCGACGGCCAGTTCGAAGGCCGAATCATGGACATCGCCCAGTTCCCCACCGGCACGTTCACGCTGGCGGCGCCCATCGACTTCGGCGCGGTGCCGGCCGACGGCGAGAGCGTGACGGTCACCGCCACCGGCGACCTGACGCTGCACGGTGTCACCAAGTCGGTCACGTTCGAGCTGACCGCGGCGTTCGGCAACAACAAGATCGGCGTGTTCGGCAACATCCCGGTGCTGTTCTCCGACTACGGCATCCCAAACCCCAGCTTCGCCACGGTCAGCACCGAGGACAACGGCCTGCTGGAGTTCGTGCTCGCGTTCCAGCGGGCCTGATCGCCCCACCCAACCCACCCCACCCAACCCCACCCACCGCTACGGCACGGCACGGCACGGCACGGCACGGACGGCGCAATCCCCCGATCTCGCCGGACGGGTGGACGAGATGCCCGGTCAGTGGCCGGCGGTGCCCTCCGCCGCCGGCTGCGACCGGGCCCATGCTTGTGCCAAGGCCGCATACCGGCCACCGCGCACCACCAGTTCGTCGTGCGTGCCCAACTCCACCAGACGGGCGTGATCGATCACTGCGATGCGATCGGCCCGCCGCACCGTGGACAGGCGGTGCGCCACGACGATCACGGTGCGGCCCTGCATCAACCGTTCCAGCGCCCGCTCCACGACCGCCTCGGTACCCGGGTCGAGGTTGCTGGTGGCCTCGTCCAGCACCAGCACCGCCGGGTCCACCAGCGCGGCGCGGGCCAATGACACCAACTGACGCTCACCCGCCGACAGGCGCGAGCCGCGCTCGCGCACCTCGGTGTCGAGCCCTTCGGGGAACTCGTCGAACCTGTCGAGCGCACCGATCGCGGCCAACGCCGCCGCCACCTCGTCGTCGGTGGCCGACGGCCGTGCGATGCGGATGTTGTCGCGGATGGTGCCGCCGAACAGGAAGCCTTCCTGCGGCACGACCACCACCCGCTCGCGCAGCGACAACAGCGACGCGACGCGCAGATCGACATCCGCGAACGAGACGTAACCCGACGTGGGGTCGTACAGCCGGCTGAGCAGCTGGGCCAGCGTGCTCTTGCCGGCGCCTGTGGGGCCGACGAGTGCCAGCCGCTCGCCTGGCGCCACCGACAGGCTCACCTCGTGCAGTGCCGGGCGCTCGCTGCCCTCGTAGTGGAACGTGATGTGGTGCGCGGTCAGCCGGCCGGTGGGCGGCAGCGTCACCGGCTTGGGGTGCTCGGCCACGTCTGGCACGTTGTCGACCAACGTGTACAGCTTGTGCAGCGCAGCGGCCGCGCTCTGCACGGTGTTGTACAGCTGCGACAGTTGCTGCACAGGGTCGAACAGGTTCGACAGCAGCAGCACGAACGCGGCCACGGTGCCGAACTCCACCGAGCCGCGGTGTACCAGCAGGCCGCCGACTCCGACGACGAGCGCGATCGACACGATGCCGGCCCACTCGACCAGGCCGAAGTACCAGGTGCTGATCTTCACGCTGTGCAGGTGCGAGCCGTACAGCGCGCGGTTGGAGGCGAAGAACCGCCGTTGCTGCTCCACCTCGCGGCCGTACGCCTGGATCACTCGCACGCCGGCGATGCCCTCCTGCAGGTTGGACAGGTTCTGGCCCACGCGCTCGCGCACGTCGAGGTAGGCCCGGTTCGATTGCCGCTGGAATCGCACCGAAGCCGCACCCAGGATCGGTGCGACGAACAGCACCACCACCAACGTCAGCTCCCAGCTGAGCGCCACCATCAGGATCAACGTCATCACCAGCAGCAGGCCGGCGGCCACGAACTGCAGCAGGCCCCACTGGATCAGCTCACCCATGCTCTCGATGTCGGCCGTCATGCGCGACACCAGCACGCCTGCCTTGTTGCGGTCGAAGAACGCCATCGACTGCGCCTGCAAGCGGTCGAAGACGGCGACGCGCAGGTCGCGCAGGAAACCCTCACCGGCCCGGTTGATCGCCAGGTACTGCAAGCGCCCGACGAGGTAGCCGATGATCACAGTGCCCACGAAGCACGCGACGGCGACGTTCAGCGCCGTCGCGCGCTGGCCGGTGATGCCCTCGTCGAGGCCGAGCTTGACGAACACGGGCCCCGACACCGTGCAGACGGTGCCCACCGACACCAACGCGATCGCCCACCAGATGGTGCGCCGGTACGGCTGGGCGAACTGCAGCGAGCGGCGCAGCACGCGTGCGGTCTCGGTGCGGTCCAAGCGGTCTTCGTCGGTCACGGCATGGGCGGCCCACATGTCAGCTGCTCCCGGCCGTCGCCGCCGGCTCGTCGATGCCGGTCGGCTCGTCGTCGGTCTCCGCGAGCGCGGCCAGCACTTCGCGGTAGCGCTGGCTGGTCGCCAGCAGTTCGTCGTGCGTGCCGGTGGCGGCGACGGTGCCGTCGTCCAGCAGCACGACGGTGTCGGCGAGCGCGATCGTGCCCGGCCGGTGGGCGATCACGATCGTCGTGCGCCCGGAAACCACCGTCGCCATCGCCTCCCGGATCTCGTGCTCCTTGGAGGGGTCGACCGCGCTGGTGGCGTCGTCGAGCACCAGCACCCGCGGGTCGGCCAGGATCGCTCGGGCCAACGCCACCCGCTGGCGCTGTCCACCGCTGAGCGAGTAGCCGCGCTCGCCGAGCAACGTGCCATACCCGTCGGGCAACTGCTGGATGAAGTCGTGGGCGCCGGACAGGCGGGCCGCACGTTCCACGTCGGCCTGCGCCGCGTCGGGGCGGGCGAACGCGATGTTCGCTGCGACGGTGTCGTGGAACAGGAACGTGTCCTCGAACACGATCGACACCGCGTGGCGCAGATCGGCCAGAGCGAGGTCGCGCACATCGACCCCGTCGATGAAGATGGCGCCGGCGTCGACGTCGTAGAAACGCACCAGCAACCGGGCCAGCGTGCTCTTGCCGCCACCCGTGGCACCCACTACGGCCACCGAGGTGCCCGACGGTATCCGCAGGTCGAGGCCGCGCAGCACCGGCGCAGCCGGGTCGTAGCCGAAGCACACGCCCCGGAACCACACCTCACCACGACCAGTCGTGCCGTCGGTCGTGGCACCGGCCGCACCATCCGGCAGCCGGCGCTGCCTGGCCGCCGGTTCGGGGTCGGCCACGAGCGGCACCGTCGACAGCACCTCGTTCACCCGCAGCAGCGCGGCTGCTGCCCGCTGGCCGAAGGCGACCGTCATACCAATGCTGCGCAACGGCACGATCAGCAGGCCGATGTACTGCATGAACTCCAGCATCTCGCCGCGGCTCATCTGCCCGTTCAGCACCCGATGGCCGCCGATCGCGAGCACGGCGATCAGGCCCAGGTTGGGCAGCAGATCCAACGCCGGTAGAAACGCGCTGCGGACGCGAGCAGCCTGCAGCGACACGGTGCGGATGTCGTCGGCCTCCGTGCGCAACCTGGCCGCGGTCACCGCTTCGGCGCCGAACCCCTTCAGCACCCGCACCCCGCTGACGGCCTCTTCCACCACCGTCGCCAGTTGCGCCTGCTCGGCCTGCACGGCCAGCACTGCGGGGTGGATTCGGCGCGAGAAGCGCATGGCCAGCACGTTCAGCAGCGGCAGCGGCGCCAGGGCCACCAGCGCCAGGAGCGGCTGCTGCACCGCCAGCACCACGACGATCGCCAGCACCATCGCCAGGTTGGACGCTGTCATCGGGATCATCACGACGAAGCCCTGGATCTGCATCAGGTCGCTCGAGGCACGGCTCATCAGCTGGCCCGTCTGCGTGCGATCGTGGTAGGCCACGTGCAGCCGCATGATGTGCGCGAACAGCTGCTCGCGCAGCTTCGCCTCGGTGAACCGGCTCTCGCGGAAGGCGATCCAGCGCCGCCAGCCCACGAACACGCCGGCGACGACTGCGACCGCGGCGATCATGGATGACCAGAACAGCAGCGATTCGTTGCCGAGCACGGCACGATCGACCGCCAACCGGGTGAGCTTGGGCACTGCGACCTTGCCGGCGCTCCACAGCAACCCGATGCCGACTCCTGCGAGCAGGCCGGCCCGCTGCTCGCGCAGCATCGCCAGCAACAGCCCCCACCCGCCCGTGCCGGGCGAACGCGTCGCCTGCCGCTTCGGTCGCCTCCCCACGGCCGGCCACGCTACGCCCGCTGCGACAGCCGTGCCGTGCCGGACCAGCGACCGCTCGGCCCCGTTAGGGTCGCGCCCATGAACATCGTCGCATGGATCGTCGTCGGGTTGGTGGCCGGCCTGCTGGCTCGCTGGATCGTCAAGGACGACCGCAGTGGCTGCCTGTACACCGTGGCGGTCGGCGTGCTGGGCGCGCTGATCGGTGGCGCGCTGATGCAGGCCGCCGGCAAGAAGGGCGTCGACGAGTTCGACCTGCGCGCCGTGCTGGTCAGCGCACTCGGCGCAGTGCTGCTGCTGTTGCTGCTGCAGGCGGTCGGTGGACGCCGGAGCGGTTGGCGGCGCCGGCGCTGAGACACTTGGCGGCGCTGACGCCGGCTCTGGCCGTTACGACAGCAGCCCGTTACGACAGCAGCGCGGTCACCCGGTCTTTGGGGCGGCCGATGATGGCGGTGTCGGCCGTGACCAGCAGCGGCCGCTGCAGCAACTGCTTGTGCCGCACCAGCAGGTCGACCACCTGATCCGACGTGGCCGCGTCGGCGTCGGAGAGCCCCAGCTTCTGCCACAGGCTGTCGCGGCGCACCAAGTCGGTGACCGGGTCTTCCAGCTTGGCGACGATCGCTCGCAGGGTGGCTGCGTCGGGCGGGGTCTTGAGGTACAGGACGACTTCGGCATCGACGCCGAGCTCTTCCGCAATGCGCACGGCATTGCTGGAGGAGTTTCAATTCGGGTTGTGGTAGATCGTGACGCGAGCCATGTGCGCAGCGTACCCCCTGGCCTTGATCACCGAGGCCCGACTGCCAGGACGGCCTGAGCCGCCGGGACCTGACAGGGCCGCGTGGCCGACGTGCGAAACCCTGTCACACGCTCCTGGCACGATCGGCTCACGGCTTCCCCGCTGTCATCCCGTCGGTGCGCACCGGTCGTGCGTGCCAGCCCCGTCTCAGGAGGAAACCGTCATGCCCGCACCCACCCCGCCGCCCGCACAGTCCTCAACTTCACCGTCCGCCCACGGCCGCTCGCGGCGGTACGGCCCCTCACCGATCGGGCCCTCGCCCAGCGATCAGCGCCTTGCCGAGGGCCTGCCCCGCCCGTCGCCCGTTCGCTGCGGCATCGATGCGCTGCGTGTGCTGTTCCTCACCATCTCGCAACCGCTGCAGCCCGAGACGCTGGCGTTCATGCTCGACCGGCACGGCAACGGCGGGCTGATCACCGTCGTGTCGGGCACGGTCGAGCCGGATGCTGTGCTGTCGGTGGCCGAGTGCCTGTCTCGTGCCGCGTCGGGCGCCCCCCAGGCCAGCGCGCTCGTGCTGGCCAGCGTGCGGCCGCATGGGTGCGTGCTGCCGGGCGACCTCGACCGCTGGCTCGATGCCAGTGCCAGCGCGGCCGAGCACGGCATCGATCTGCTGGAGTGGTACATCATCGGCCCCTCTGGCGCGCAGTGCCCGCGCGATCTGCTGGGCGAACCCGAGCGCTGGTCGCGGCTGTCGCCCGCGGTCTGAGGCCCGTCGGCCATTCCCACAGCCGTCGATCACCACCGCCGCCACGTCATGCTCAGCTCACCGTCGTCACTCAGCTCACCGTCGTCACTCAGCTCACCGTCGTCACTCAGCTCAGCGTCGTCACTCAGCTCAGCGTCGTCACTCGGCTGCCCGCCGTTGGCTGGGCGTCATCCGCAGGCCCGCCGCACGCAGTGCCCGCACCACGTCGCGGCTGGTGGCGGGCACTGCGCCCTGCGCCACCATCTGCTCGTAGTACTCCTCCGGCACGTCGTAGTGGTCGCCGTGGAAGCCGCGGCGCGGTATGCCCGCGGCTGTCGCGAACTCGTGCAGTTCATCCAGGTCGCGGTCGCTCACCAGGTGCGACCAGTGGCGTTCCATGAACCACCACCGCGGCTCATCGATCAGCACTGTCATCGGCACATACGATCACACCATGACCACACCCGAGGTGGCACTACGCGACACCTGGCACCAGCTGGCCGGCCGCTCGCACGACCTCCTCCTGCAGGGCCTGCTGGGCCGCCATCGCGAGCCCCACCGCCACTACCACACCGCCACGCACGTCATGTGGGTGCTGCGCCACGTCGCCGAGCTGGCACCGCCGGCAGCATCCGCAGCCCCGTTCGACCTGGCAGCGGTGCAATTGGCAGCGCTGTACCACGACGCCGTGTACGACCCGCGTAGCTCCGACAACGAGGCCCACAGCGCCACTCTGGCGGCGGGCGTGGCAGCCGAGTTGGGGTGGGCGGCACCACGGTGCGCGCTCGTGCACCGGCTGGTGCTGGCCACGGCGCACCTCGCCGGCGACGCTGCCACCCACGCCGCTCATGACGCCACCGGTGCTGTCGGTGGAACCGGGGCAGCGGAGGTGGCGGTGCTGCTCGACGCCGATCTGGCCATCCTGGGCGCGGCGCCCAACGACTACACGGCGTACGCCAGCGGTGTGCGCGCCGAGTACGCGCACGTACCTGAGCCCCAGTGGCGCGCCGGCCGGGCGGCAGTGCTCCGCGCATTGCTCGCGATGCAGCCGCTGTACCGCACGCCGCGCATGCGGTCCGCACGCGAATCGCGCGCCCGCGCCAATCTCACCGCCGAGCTCGCCACACTGGCGGGCTGATGACGACCGACGGCCTGCACGTGCGCCATGTGCTCACCCGCAAGCGCGCCGTGCTGGCCGACAGCCTGCGTGTGGTCCGCAGCACCGTGCGCGAGATGCACCGCGACCGCTTCCTGTTGCGCGTGGTCGGCAGCTTCGTGGTCGTGGTGGTCGGCGGGCTCATCCTCTGGCGCACGTTCGGCAAGACCAGCACGGGTGTGCGCAAGCCGGGTTCCCGCTCGCTCGTCATCGGGTTGCGGTTCTTCGCCGTGCTCTGCTTGCAGCACCTCGTCGCCTCGTGGCTGTTCGGCAAGTGGATCGGCCAGCCGCTGGCCACCCTGCGCCAGGGATGGCGGCGCTTGCTGCCGCGCCTACCCGCGTTCGCCGCGTGCGCAGCACTGCTCGCATGGCTCGACCGTTCGGTGGGCGACTCGCTGGCCGGTTCACTCGCCCGCGGCGCAGCAGGCTTCGGGTTCAGCTACGTGCTGTCGTACGCGATCCCTGCCGCGGCCGCCTACCGGTCGGGCATGTTCACCGCGTTCCGGTGGTCGTACCACGCGTTGCGCACCACGTTCGGGGCCGATCTGTTCGCGTGGTCGGGCGTGTGGCTGGTGAACGGTGCAGTAGCGCTGATCGCCGCGCTGCCCGACGCGTTCGACCTCTATGCACCCACGTCCAGCGCCGACGGCAAGTTCTCGCTGGCCGGCAAGCTGCTGAACTGGTTCGTGGTGCTGCCGACGACCATGGTGGCCCAAGCGGTGGGCGCTGCGTTCGTCACCGTCATCTTCTTCGCCCTGCGCGAGAATCGAGCACCGGCCGGGTTCCCGAAGGACCCGGTGGAGACGGTGAGCGGGCTGCAGCTGGACGACTGAGCGCAGGTCAATGGGCGCAGGCGCAGGCGCCACCGCAGCCGCCGGCCGGCCGCGGTGCGGCAGCAGGCGCGGGCGAGCCGGAGGCGCCGACGCTGGCGAAGACCGACAGCAGGCGGACAGCCCCCTCGTGGCCCTGCGGGCAGGTGGCCGGGGTGCCGGCCTCGCTCATCGGGCGACGCACTTCGAACGTGTCGTCGCAGGTGCGGCAGCGGAACTCGTAGAGCGGCATCGCGTGAATGCTAGCGCGACGCCGCCGAAGGACCGCTGGCCGCGGGTCGGTTGCGTGGCGTGGTGTGGTTGACTGAGTGCCGTGACCAGACTCGCTCCGGCCCCCGCCCCCGTCATCACGCTCGAGCTCGAAGAGGAGCTGCAGACCGGTGAACCCGCTGCGGCCCACATCGTGAAGACCGACCCGGGCGAGAGCGCCGCGGCGAAGGTGCTGGAAGCCCGCATCTACGGCACCCCGCTGGAGGCTCTGTGCGGACACGTGTGGGTGCCTTCACGCGACCCCAAGCAGCTGCCCGTGTGCGAGAAGTGCAAGTCGGTCTACGAGCTGTACAAGGCCTTCAACGACGGCCTCAACGACCAACCGAACGAGTAGCCGATGGGCGATACGACCGCCGGCCTACGCATCCGCGATGCCGTTCGGGCACTGGTGCTCGATCCCGACGACCGCGTGCTGCTGGTTCGCTTCGAGTTCCCCAACACCGGTACGTGGTGGGCGATGCCCGGCGGCGGCGTGGAACCCGGCGAGAGCGATGATCAGGCACTGCGCCGCGAACTCGACGAAGAGCTGGGCTTGGCCGATCCGGTGATCGGGCCGCACATCTGGAACCGGCTGCACATGATCTCGTTCGTCAATGGGTTGTACGACGGCCAGCAGGAGCGCATCTACCTCGTGCGCACCGCTGCATTCGTGCCCGCGCCACGGCTGGACTGGCAGCAGCTGAACGCCGAATTCGTCTACGAGCTGCGGTGGTGGCGGCCGCACGAGCTGCGCCCCGGCGACGGCGTGCGGGTGGTGCCGACGGCACTTCACGCGCACCTCGCGCACCTGCGCATGCACGGCCCGCCGAAACGACCCATCGACGTGGGGGTCTGACCGAATATCGTCGGGCCATGCCCAGTGCTTCCGCCATCGCCGCCTTCGCAGCGGCTTCGTTGCTCCTGTTGCTGATCCCGGGCCCGGCGGTGCTGTACATCGTGAACCGCAGCGTCAGCGACGGGCGCGAGGCGGGGCTCGCCGCGGTCGCCGGCCTGTCGCTGGGCAACCTGGTGCACGCGCTCGCTGCCGCCATCGGGTTGTCCGCCGTACTGGCCACCTCGGCCGCAGCGTTCAACACGGTCAAGTGGCTGGGTGCCGGGTACCTCGTGTACGTCGGCGTGCGCACGCTCACCCGCCCGCCGGCGGTCATCGATCCCGACCAGCCCGGTGTCAGCGCCCGCCGTTCGTTCACCCAGGGCGTGGTGGTGAACGTGCTGAATCCGAAGGTGGCCCTCTTCTTCCTGTCGTTCTTGCCGCAGTTCATCCATGCCGAAGATGGCCATGCAGGCACGCAGGCGCTGGTGCTGGGGCTGGTGTTCGTGGGCATCGGGTTCTTCACCGACGGCACCTACTCGCTGGTGGCCAGCCATCTGCGCACCGTGCTGCTGCGGGGCCGCACACTGCCGTTCGTGCAGCGCTGGGTGGCCGGCACGGTGTTCATCGGGTTGGGCGTGGTGGCCGCAACGGCCTCGGCGACTCACTCCAAGAGCAGCTGATGCTGTTCTCGGCCGACGCCTGGCCCGGCCTCGCCGACGGGTCGATCACGGTCACGTTCCGAACCTGGGCCCGCCCGCAGGCGAAGGCCGGCGGCCGCTACCGGGTGGCCGGGATGCTGCTGGAGGCCACCGACGTACTCCAGGTGCCCGCCGGCTCGCTCACCACCGCCGATGCCCACGCCGCGGGCGAGCCCGATTTGGCGGCGTTGCTGGGGCGGCTGGGGTCTCCGCCGGCCGACAGGCTGGTGTGGCGAGTTGGCCTGCGCTACGTCGGCCCCGACGACCGCATCGAGCGCCGCGAGCACGACCGGCTCAGCGACGACGACATCGTCCGCCTGCGCGCCCGGCTCGATCGGTTCGACCGCAGCTCGGGCGCCGGCCCGTGGGCCGTGCGCACCCTGCAGCTGATCGACAAGTACCCGGGCGTGGTCAGCAGCGCACTGGCCCGCCACGCCGGGCAGGAGCGGCCCGTGTTCAAGCTGAACGTGCGCAAGCTGAAGGAGCTGGGCCTGACCGAGAGCCTGGGTACCGGCTACCGCCTGTCGCCCCGAGGCGACGCGCTGCTGCGCTCGCTGGGCTAGCTGTTACCGTGCCCCACGTGCTGAACGAGCAGGGCGACCGCGCCGACCGCGCCGACCGCGCCGACCGGGCCGGGCACGCCATGTGCGTGGTGGGCGACTTCGCGTGGGACGTGCTGATCCGCACCAACAGCGAGCTGCTCCGTGGAGGCGACACGTTCGGCGAAGTGATGCTCACCCCCGGCGGCAGTGCCGCCAACGTGGCCGTGTGGGCCAGCCGCGCCGGCATGGCCACCCGCTTCATCGGCAAGATCGGCCGTGACCGCTTCGGCCAGCTGGCCCAGGAAGACCTGGAGCGGGAGCACGTCGAGGCGCACTTCGTGGAGACCGAGGCGCACCTCACCGGCTCGGTGGCGGTGTTCGTCGATCACACCGGCGAGCGCTCGATGGTGTCGGGCCACGGTGCCGACTTCTACCTGCTGCCTCAGGAGCTGCCCCGCGAGGTCATCCGCAGTTCGCGCCACCTGCACCTCACGGCGTGGTCGTTCTTCATCGATCCGCCGCGCGCCGCCGCCCGGTCCGCCGCGCTGACGGCCCAGGCGGCCGGCGCCACGCTGTCGTTCGACCCTGGCTCGTTCCAGATGATCGGCGAGATGGGCGTGCCCCACTTCCTCGCGGTCACGCAAGACCTCGGTATCGACATCCTCCTGCCGAACAAGGAGGAGGGCAGCATGCTCACCGGCGGCCTCACCGAGCCCGGCGAGATCGCCGCTGCCCTGGCCGAGCTGTACCCGAAGGCGCTGATCATGCTGAAGCTCGACGCCGACGGCGCGCTGGTGTGGCAGCAGGGCGCGGGCACGCACATCCCCGCCGGCACGAACAACCTGGTG
>JAUSLQ010000232.1 GCA_030645675.1 Actinomycetota bacterium
CACCAGCAGTTCGCCGGTGGTGATGCCACCCTCGGTGCCACCCGCCAGCGAGCTCTCCCGGCGATAGTCGCCGGTGCCGTCGTTGAGAGTGGGGTCCCACACGATCGCGTCGTGGGCCACGCTGCCGCGACGGCCGGCGACCTCGAACCCGTCGCCGATCTCCACGCCCTTGATCGCCTGGATGCTCATCACGGCCTGAGCCAGCGCGGCGTCGATCTTGCGATCCCAGTGCACGTGGCTGCCCAGGCCCACCGGCACGCCGTAACCGAGCACCTCCACCACACCCCCGAGCGAGTCGCCATCCTTCGCAGCTGCCTTCACCTCGTCGACCATCGCCGCGGAGGCGGCCGGGTCGAAGCAGCGCACCTCGTCGGCATCCACCGCAGCCAGATCGACCGGCAGCGGGCGCAGGCCGTTGGTGGCCGTCGCCGCGCCCATCTGGACGATGTGCGAGATGACGGAAACACCGAGGTGTGACAGCAGCTTCTTGGCAACGGCACCGGCGGCGACGCGGGCGGCCGTTTCGCGTGCCGACGCACGTTCGAGCACGTCGCGGGCATCGGTGAAGCCGTACTTCTGCATGCCCACCAGATCGGCGTGACCGGGGCGCACCGACGTGAGCGGATCCTTCGTGGCCCCCGGCGCGGGTGACATCTCGTCGTGCCACTTGTCGCTGCGGAACCACTCGCTGTTCTTGATCTCGATCGCCAACGGCGAGCCCAGCGTACGGCCGTGACGAACGCCGCCCACCAGCGTCAGTTCGTCCTGCTCGAACTTCTGCCGCGGGCCACGGCCATAGCCCAGACGACGGCGGGCCATCTCCGCCTGGATCTCCTCGACGGTGATCTCCAGCCCGGCGGGCAGGCCCTCCATGATGACCACGAGGGCTTGGCCGTGGGATTCGCCGGCGGTGAGGTAACGAAGCATCCCGGGCAGGCTACTGCCGACGTGCGGCGAGTTCCCGCTCTGCTGCCGCTGTCATCACCTGCGTGTCGGGTGCCAAGCCGTGCCACAGCTGCTGCTGCAGCGCGGCCTGGTGCACCAGCATGCCCAGCCCGTCGACCACGGTGGCCCCGGCCGTGCGGGCCGCCCGCAGCAGCGCTGTGTCGCGTGGGTGGTACACGATGTCGGCCACCACTTGGCCGGAGCGCAAGGCGGCGGGGTCGCACGGCAAGTCGTCGCTACCCATGCCGATGGACGTGGCATTGACCACGATGTCGGCAGCCCGCACGTCGGCGACGGTGGCGATGTGGCCGGCCGCGCCGGCCAGCTCCGCGGCCTCGTGTGCAGTGGCGAACGTGCGGTTCAGCACCGCAACCCGTGCGACGCCGGCCCGCGCCAGCGCGTCGCTGATCGAGCGGGCCGCGGCACCGGCACCCAGGAGGCACACCGTGCGGCCGTGCACCTCGACCCCGGCCGCGGCCAGCGAGGCGACGAACCCGGCCCCGTCGGTGCTGTACCCCTTCAGCGAGCCATCGGCCTGGGGCACCACCGTGTTCACGCTGCGCAGAGCGGCCGCGGCGGAGTCGAGCGCGTCGACCGCCTGAGCGACGCCCTCCTTGTGCGGCATGGTGACCGACAGCCCGCCCAAGCGCAGCACCCGCATCGCGTCGACGGCCTGCTGGGCGTTGCCGGGCGCGACTTCGAACGCGGTGTACACCCAGTCGACACCCAGCTGGGCGAAGGCCGCATTGTGCAGCGCCGGTGACAGGCTGTGCTTCACCGGGGCACCGATCACGGCCGCCACCCGCGTGGCGCCAGAGATCACAGGAGGCCTTTGTCGCGCGCCGCCCGGACGTTGGCCTCGTGCTGCTCCAACGTGGCGGCGAACACGTGGCCGCCGTCTTCGTCGGCGATGACGTAGTACAGGTAGGCGCACGGCGTGCCGTCGGGCAGCGCGAGGCAGATCGGGTCGCCCTGCGGCGGGTTCGGAGCCGGGTGCAGCGCCGCCTGGATGCTGGCCCTGCCCGGGTTGGCGATGGGCGTGGGCGGCAGGCCTGCGTGCATGTACGTGTTGTAGGGCGTGTCGACGTCGCGCAGCGCGGTCGGCGACGAGCCGGGCGGCTGCCCGTAGAGCAGGGTGGCATCGATGCCCAGCGGCATGCCGATGAACAGGCGGTTGTAGATGACGCGGGCGATCTTGGCCCGGTCTTCGGGCACTCGTGCCTCGCGTTCGATCATGCTGGCCACGATGAGCACCTGGTACGGGGTGACACCCAGGGCAGCGGCACCGTCGGCCAGGTCTTCCTGCGCGGCCACGCGCTCCATCAGCTTCACCATCCGCAGCAGGACCTGCGCTTCGCTCTCACCGTTCGACACCTGGTACGTGTCAGGGAAGAGCAATCCCTCGAGGCTGTTGATGCCGTCGGGCTGGAAGGACGAACGCACCGAACCATCGGTGGCTGCGATGTTGAAGTCGACCGCCGACAGCCGGGGCACTTCCTCCTGCAGGCGCAGGCCCATCTTCGTGTACGTGTAGCCCTCGGGGAACGTGACCTTGGTGAACGTGTCGGACGGAGGGGTACGCAGGATGCGCATGATGTTGCCCATGTGGTCGCTGGGCCGCAGCTGGAAGTAGCCGGGGATCAACTCCAGGCCGCCGTGATGGTCGACGTAGAAGCGGAACACCGAGGCGCTGCTGACCAGCCCCTGGGCCTCCAGCCGCTCGCTGATCGACTGGAGCGTGTCGTCGGCGTTCACCGTGAACGTGACCGGAGCACCCGGGTCGCCGGCGGGGTTCACCTGCTCGAGGTAGCGCAGGCCCCACACGCCCGCACCGACGATGGCGATCATCATCGCGAAGATCACGGCCCACGCCAGCCACTTGAACGGCCGCCGCTGCTTGCGCGGCCGCTCGACCACCAACGCATCGGTGATGTCTGCGTCGTCCCACGGGTCGTGGCGCCAGGTGGTCTCGTCGACGTACGTCATCTCTGCGCGGCTCGCGAGTCCAGCCAGTGCTGCAGCAGCACCGCCGCCGCCACCTTGTCGACCAGCTTGCGCCGCGCCTGCGCGCTGATGCCCGCCTCGATCAGGGCGCGATCGGCGGTGACCGTGGTGCGACGCTCGTCGAAGGTGATGACCGGCACGCCCACCACCGTAGCCAAGGCCTCGGCTTCGGCGATGGCAGCCTTCGCCGCCGGCCCCGACGTGCCATTCATGTTCAACGGCAGGCCGACGACCAGCATCTCGGCCTCTTCCTCCACGACCAGCTTGCGAATGACCTCATGGTCGCGACGAACCGAACCCGAGCGGGGCACCATCGTCAGCGGTGAGGCGATGGTGCCGGTGCTGTCGCTGACCGCGATGCCGATGCGCTTCGAGCCGAGATCGATGCCGAGCGCCCGCATGCTCAGCTGCTGCCCGACGAGCCCTTGGCAGCCTCGGCGGCGATGCGCAAGGCCTCGTCGAGACCCTCGGGGTTCTTGCCGCCGGCCGTGGCGATGTCGCCCTTGCCGCCGCCACCACCGCCGACAGCCTTCGCCGCGTCTTTGATGAGGTCGCCCGCCACCCGGCCGCTGGCGGGGGTGACCGCAGCGACCAGCGAGACGCCGCCGGTGTCGGTGACGCCGCCGAGCACCACGATCTGCACACCGGGCTGCTGGCGCACCGCGATCGCCAGGTCGCGCAGGTCGTTGGGAGCGATCCCGTCGACCCGGGCGACGACACGGCCGTCCGTGGCGCAGGCCGCGACGTCGGCGGCATGGCCGGTGGCCAGCTTGGCGCGCAGCGCCTTCAGCTCGTCGTGCAAGCTCTTGATCTCGTCGAGCCGGCGCTGCACGCCGGCCACCATCTCGTCGGTCGGCGCGCCCACCAGGCGAGCTGCTTCGGCCACGGCTGCGCTGTCGCGCTGCAGCAACCGCACGGTGTTCTCGCCAGTGGTGGCCTCGATGCGCCGCAGGTTGCTGCCGATGCTGCTCTCGTTGATCACCTTGATGGCGCCGATGTCACCGGCCGCACGCACATGGGTTCCACCGCAGAGCTCGATCGAGTTGCCCACCTCCAGCACGCGCACCACATCGCCGTACTTGTCGCCGAAGAAGGCAATGGCACCCAGCGAGGTGGCTTCGTCCTTCGTGGTCTCGAACGCACGGGCGGGCGCGTTGGCCAGCGTCTCGCGGTTGGCGATCTCCTCGATGCGACGGATCTCGTCGTCGGTGACCGCCTCGTAGTGGCTGAAGTCGAAGCGCAGCCGATCGGGGCCGACCAGCGAGCCGGCCTGCTTCACGTGCTCGCCCAGCACCTTGCGCAGCGCGTGGTGCAGCAGGTGGGTGCCCGTGTGGTTGCGGCGGATGGCGTCGCGCCGCTGCACGTCGATGGCGGCTGTAGCGATGGTGCCGGCGAGCAGCTCGCCGCTGACGACGCGGGCGGTGTGGCGGCGCAGGCCGGGCAGCGCGTAGGTGGTGTCGAGCACCTCGGCCACGCCGTCGAGCGAGCGGATGGTGCCGGTGTCGCCCACCTGGCCACCGGCCTCGGCGTAGAACGGGGTGCGGTCGAGGAAGATCTCGACGGTCTCGGTGCCATCGGCCAGCGTGCTGCCGGGCAGCACGGCCAGCACCGTGGCCTCGGTGCTGTCGTCGGTGTAGCCGACGAACTCGGTGATGCCGTGCGCCTCCACCACCTCGCGATAGCCGTCGAGGCGGTCTTCGTCGGTGGCGTTGCCCTTGCGGCCGGCCTTGGCCCGCTCGCGCTGGCTCTTCATCTCGGTTTCGAAGCCGGCGTTGTCGACCGCGACGCCACGCTCGCCGGCGATCTCCTGGGTCAGCTCCAGCGGGAAGCCGTACGTGTCGTGCAGGAGGAAGGCGGTGCCGCCCGGCAGCTCGTCGGTGTGCGTGGTGAGCTCGTCTTCCAAGATGGCCAAGCCGGTCTTCAGCGTCTGACGGAAGCGCTCTTCCTCGCGGGTGAGCACGTTGACGATGAAGTCGCGATTGCCGGCCACGTCGGGGTAGGCGGCACCCATCACATCGACAGCGGTCTCGACGAGCGTGGGCATGACCAGCTTCTCGGTGCCCAGCAGGTAGGCGTAGCGCACGGCGCGGCGGATGATGCGACGCAGCACGTAGCCACGGTTCTCGTTGCTCGGGAACACGCCGTCGCTGACCAGCATGGCCGCGGAGCGGGCGTGCTCGGCGAGCACGCGCATCGCGAAGCTGTCGCGGTCCTCGTAGTCGCCGGCGCGGTAGGTGCGGCCGGTGAGGCTGCACGCCCGGTCGATGAGGGGCTGCATCAGGCTGGTCTCCCACACCGCGTCCACGCCCTGCAGCAGGCACAGCATGCGCTCCAGCCCGAGGCCGGTGTCGATGCTGGGCTTCGGCAGCAGGGTGCGGCTGCCGTCGGGCGCCTGGTTGTACTGCATGAACACGAGGTTCCAGAACTCCATGTAGCGGTCGCCGTGCGGGTCGTGCAACGGCCCACCCTCGGGCCCGAACGACGGGCCGCGGTCGATGTGGATCTCGCTGCACGGGCCGCACGGGCCGGTGTCGCCCATCTGCCAGAAGTTGTCCTTGTCGCCCAGCCGCTGGATGCGCTCCATCGGCACGCCGACTTCCTCGTGCCAGATTGCTTCGGCCTCGTCGTCGCTGTCGTGGACGGTGATCCACAGCCGGTCGCCGTCGAGCCCGAAGGTCTCTGTGGTCAGCTCCCAGCTCCAGGGGATGATCTCCTTCTTGAAGTAGTCGCCGTAGCTGAAGTTGCCCAGCATCTCGAAGAAGACCAGGTGGCGCTTGGTGCGGCCGACGTCGTCGAGGTCGTTGTGCTTGCCGCCGGCGCGGGCGCACTTCTGGCTGCTGACCGCACGGCTGTACGGCGGCACCTCGTCACCCACGAAGTAGGGCTTGAACGGCACCATGCCGGCGACGGTGAACAGCACCGTCGGGTCGTGCGGGATCAGGCTGGCCGAGGGCACGACGGAGTGGGTCTTCGCGGCGAAGTAGTCGAGGAACGCGGAACGAAGCTGATCGGCGGTCTGCGGTGGCGTGGACGGAGGCGTACCCATGGTCGTGCCAGCCTACCGAGCACGCTGTTTCGGCGACGGTGTATTGCTAGCGTCGCAGGCCGTGCCGCGCAATGACATGCCCATCGACCTTCACGAGTGGATCAGCTTCGAGGACGACCACACCCGCCGCACCTGGGTGTTCGACGCGACGTTCCTGCACAGCAACTGGAACTGCATCTACGGCGCCGGCTGCAAAGGCGTGCTCGACGACGACGCGGCTCACATGGCGCAGGGCTGCTGCAGCTATGGGGCGCACTTCATCGACGAGGCCGACGTGCAGACAGTGGTGGAGTCGTCGGCCCGTCTGAAGAAGCAGCACTGGCAGTTCAAGAAGCAGGGCAAGGCCGGAGGCATCTTCGACGTCGAAGACGGCGTCACCACCACCCGGCTGGTGAAGGGTGCCTGCATCTTCCTCAACCGGCCGGGGTTCGAGGGCGGCGTCGGGTGTGCGTTCCACATCGCCGCGCTGGAAGCCGGCGAGCGGCCGATGGATTGGAAGCCCGACGTGTGCTGGCAGCTGCCGCTGCGCCTGGAAGAGCACACCGACGACCACGGTTACGTCACGTCCACGCTGCGCGAGTGGAAGCGCCGCGACTGGGGCCCCGGCGGCACCGAGTTCCACTGGTGGTGCACCGAGACCCACGAGGCGTTCGAGGGCGCCGCGCCGGCCTACCGCTACCTGCGCGACGAGATCGTCGAGATGGTGGGCGCCGAGGTCTACCAGCGGATGGTCGAGCTGCTCGAGCGCCCGAAGTGGACGCCTCTACCCCACCCCGCCGTCAAGCGCTGACGCTCGCTGTGGCCCCAGCCGGCCACGTTCGCGCTCAAGGGCCGCGCCCCGCCGCGCCGCCCGCGGCGCCCCTCCACGCGTCTGTGGCACGACACAATCGGACGTGCCGCCGTGCCGTGCCGAAGACCGCCGGGCTCTGCGCAGGTGGCACGACACAGTCGGACGTAGGTCTGTGGTGTGCCACAGAAAGCTTGGTGTGGGAAGGCGCTGCAGACGATTGACTCCGGCGCATGGCAAGCGAACTGTTCCTACTTGACCATCGAGGCAAGAAGCCTCCGCTCTCCTATCAACGGTTCCTCGAGATCGAGGACATGATCCACGGGCTCGGGCCCGACGCTCGGTGTTCCGGCCCGCTGGCCGCCGGCCTGCATCCCTTCGACGGCTACCTGCCCCGCAAGCCGTACCACTTCGTGCTGCAACGCGGCACCAATCGCCATCGCGTCGGCCACTACGTGCATCGCACGCTGTACCTGCCACCGATCGATGTGGAGACCGCGTGGGGCCTTCCGGTCACCTCACCCACCCGCACGTTGATCGATCTCGCAGTCACGGAGACGCCGCAGGCACTCACTGCGGCGCTCGACGGGGCGCTGCGCGACGGATTGACCACCGAGACCTTTCTGCACTCGCGAATCGTCGACCTTCGAGGCAGGGGGCGGTACGGAATCCCCAAGCTGCTGGCCGTGATCGAGGGCTTGGAGGCCTCGCGAGGTGGCCACTCGTGGCTCGAACGGCGGTATCTGGAGCTGCTCGCAGAGCACGGTCTACCGCGGCCAGACACGCAGGTCGCGCTGGGCAGGCGAGACGGCCACCTGATCCGAGTGGACTGCCACTTCCCGCGCACCCGTGTCGTGGTCGAACTGCTCGGCTACCGCTACCACCGCACTGAGCTGCAGATGAACATCGACGCGGCACGGGTGAACCGGCTGTTGTTGGACGGGTTCGCGGTCCTGCAGTTCCCATACGAGATGGTGGTCAACCACCCCGCCAAGGTCGTGGCCGACACCATCGAGGCATTGCTCGGCGAGCGCGCCGCCTGAGCGTCCCGTGTGTGGCACGGCCCGGACGAACGTACGTCTGGGTCGTGCCGCAGATTGACGGGGTCGGTGCGAAGAGTCGAGGCCGGGCCGCCTTTGCGGCCTCCAGCGGGCGACGACGCGCCGACCAGCGGCGGTCAGTCGACCTTGACCTTCTTGTTGGCCTTGCGGCGGTCTTCCAGCGCCAGGAAACGCTTGCGGATGCGGATGGCCTTGGGGGTCACCTCTACCAGCTCGTCGCCGGCGATCCATTCGATCGCGGTCTCGAGGGTGTGGATCTTCGGGGCCGGCAGCTTCACCGCGTCGTCGTGGCTGTGCGTGCGGATGTTGTTCTTCTCCTTGGCACGCACGGCATTGATGACCATCTCG
>JAUSLQ010000244.1 GCA_030645675.1 Actinomycetota bacterium
CATGCGCACGACGTTGCCGTAGAGACCGCCCTTGCCGAGCAGCAGGCCGTGGCGCTTGGCGGCTTCCATCAAGGCGATCGTCTTCTTCGGCGACGGCTCCTTGGTCTTGCGATCCTCGACCAGTTCGAGCGCCTGCATCAGGCCCATGCCGCGCACGTCGCCGATGCACGGGAACTGCGTCTTGAAGCCATCGAGCCAGGCGCGCAGCTGGCGGCCGCGTTCGCCCGCGCGCTTCGGCGTGTTCTCGCGCTGCATCACCTCGATCGTCGTCGCCGCCGCGGTCATCGCCAGCGGGCCGCCGCCGAACGTCGAGATCGTCAAACCCTTCCAGGCGTCGGCGATCTCGGGCCTGGCGATGGTGGCGCCGACCGGGAAGCCGTTCGCGATCGACTTCGCGAAGGTCATCACGTCGGGCTCGACGCCCGAGTGCTCGATGCCGCACCAGTGGTCGCCGGTGCGACCGAAACCGGTCTGCACTTCGTCGCACAGGAAGATGCCGCCGTACTTGCGCACGATCGCGACGGCGATGCCGAAGTACTCCTTCGGTGGCGTGATGTAGCCACCGACGCCCTGGATCGGCTCGGCGAGGAACGCCGCCGGCTTGCCGTTGGTCTCGGTGCGGATCAGCTCCTCGAGGTCCTGCGCGCAGCGGATGTTGCAGGACGGGTACTCGAGCCCGAACGGGCAGCGGTAGCAGTACGGCGACGGCGCGTGCTTGACGCCGATCACCTGCGAGGGCAGCAACCGCCACGGCGCGTGGCCGTTCACCGCCAGCGCCGTCTGGCTGCGACCCGAGTAGCCGTGCCGCAGAGCGATGATCTCCTGCTGGCCGGTGTAGAGCTTGGCGAGCACGATCGCGGTCTCGTCGGCCTCGGTGCCGCTCGCGGTGAAGAAGCTCTTCTTCAGCTTGCCCGGCGTGATCGCGGCGAGCAGTTCGGCGGTGCGCACGATCTCTCGCGTCGGATACAGCGTCGAGGTGTGCACGAGTTTCGCCGCCTGGCTCTGGACGGCGGCCGTGACCTCGGGATGGCAGTGCCCGAGGCCGAGCGTCAGGATGCCGCCGAAGAAGTCGAGGTACTCACGGCCCTCGGCGTCGCGCGCGAAGCTGCCCTTGCCCTCGACCAGCACGACTGGCTCGTCGTAGTAGTTGGCGACGCACGGGAAGAGGAACTCGCGGTGCTTGTCGCGGACGGTCTTGCTGTCCATCGCGGCAGCCGGGGGTGATGCGGGCGTCGTCGGCTTGCTGTGCATGGCTCCTGGTTCGTTGCGGCGCGGGGATCCTACCCGAGCAACCCAGGAACTCCCCGTACGCAGCGCGGCCGGTGAACGAGCCGTTCACCGGCCGACGCGAGGCGACGAACCTGGCTGGCCACCGCAGGGGCTCACGATCCAGGAGCTTCGCGGCTACCTAGTTGCCCAGGCGCAACTCGATGCCACCCGTCGTGTTCACCGGGATCGGTGCGAGGATGGCGGTCGGGTCGTACGAAATCGACATGACTTGGATCGCCATGCCGGGGAAGTTCGGCACCGTGAAGGGGACCGTGACGGTCGAAGCGCCCAAGGGCAGGAACAGGTTCGTGACCAGCAACTCGTTGTACTGGAGGCAGCCAACGGGGGCGCCGAGGATCACCAGGCCAGGGTCGTGCTTCACGAACCCCATCGCCAGGGCCCCGAACGGCGCCGTGGGCGTGATGCCCGAGGTCACGAGGTTGATCGTCGTGTTGACGACCGGGGCCGCGCTGTGGGTGAGCGTGAGTCCACCGCAGCCGGCGCCGTAGGTGCAGCCCGCGCCGTCCACCGTGAAGATCGCCACCCAACCCGGGTTGGTCGGGATCAACCGCAGGGAATCATTCTGCATGTCGAAGGTGTTCGGCAGCGTGAACTGGTGGAAGACCGTGTTGTCGAGCGTGACCGGGTTCGTGAGGAAGTCGACGGCAGCAGGCAGCACCGCCGGCGAACCTGGCGAGACGCCGACGACGCCGTTGTCCGACACGCCGCCGAAGTTCGAGTTGTTGGTCACGGTGGGGCCGTAGAGGAACTCGATCTCACCGCTGATGTAGAGCTTCAACTGGAAGGTGAACTTCGGCGTGGCGAAGCCATAGCTCTGGATGTTGAGCCAGCTGACCGTGCACTGCGTCGGCTGGGCATCGATGTAGAACGTGCTGGTGGGAGAAGTGCCAGGAATCGAGTCCGACCAGCTCGGGCAGATCATCGGGGTGTTGACGACGAGGCTCGACGCTTGGGGCGTCCAGACCAGCGGTCCGGCGGCGGGCGGAGCAGGCACTCCACCGTTCGACAGGAAGGTGAGGCCGTGGTCGGAGATGTGGATGTCGGTGTAGGTCGCCCCGCAGAACGGGAACGCGAAGCCGATCGCGTTGGGGCCAGAGATCGAGTCCTGGGTGACGGTGATCGGAGTGCCCGTGCCAGTGATGCACTGGGCGATGGCACCCGAGGAAACGAGAAGGACGGCGAGAGCAGTCGATGGTTTGCGCATGGTGGAGTGACTTGCTTGAAGGGACAGGAACGAGGGCAGGGCTGCGTCGGGATCTGGTGCCAGGAAGTCCAAACTGCCTCCGGGACCACTCCGACCCCGGCGCGCACCTTCCCCGACTTCGCGGCCCTCGTCAACCGGGGGAACTCCGGCTTTCTCGCTCCCGCCTCGGTGAACCGAATGCGTCCGAGTGGCTCACAGGCTCCTGCCCGAGCGCCGCAGGAAAACGCCATCGCCCGCCCGGCCAGTGAACTTGCCGCCGTCGACGATCACCTTGCCGCGCGACATGACGAGGTCGGCCGCGCCCTTCACGCGCCGCCCCTCATACGGGTTGTAGTCGACCTTCATGTGCAGCGTCTTCGCCGCCAGCACGGTCTCGCGCAACGGGTCGAACACGACGAGGTCCGCATCGGAGCCGGGCGCGATCGTGCCCTTGCGCGGATACATGCCGAAGATCTTCGCCGGGCTCGTCGACGTGACCTCGACGAAGCGGTTCAGCGAGATGCGCTTCTTCGTCACGCCGCCGTCGAACACCAGGCTCATGCGCGTCTCGATGCCGGGCGCGCCGTTCGGGATCTTGCTGAAGTCGTCGCGGCCGATCTCCTTCTGCTCCTTCATGCAGAACGGGCAGTGATCGGTCGAGATCACCTGCAGGTCGTTGCCCGAGATGCCGCGCCACAACAGGTCCTGCTGGGCCTTGGGCCGCAGCGGCGGGCTCATCACGTACTTGGCACCCTCGAAGCCTGGCTCCTCGTAGTTGTCGTAGCTCAAGAACAGGTACTGCGGACAGGTCTCGGCGTAGGCCGGGATGCCGCGGTCGCGCGCGGCGGTCACCTGCTCGAGCGCCTCGGCGGCCGACAGGTGCACGATGTAGATCGGCACGTCGGCCATCTCGGCGAGCGCGATCGCGCGGTGCGTCGCCTCGGCTTCAGCGCGCGCCGGGCGCGTCAGCGCGTGGTACTTCGGCGCCTTGTGGCCCTGCTTCAGCGCGCGCTGCACGAGCACGTCGATCACGCCGCCGTTCTCGGCGTGCATGCAGATCGTGCCGCCGTTCTCGCCGGTGCGCAGCAGCGCGCGGAAGATCGTCGCGTCGTCCATCATGAAGACGCCGGGGTAAGCCATGAACAGCTTGAACGACGACACACCCTCTTTGACGAGCCCGTCCATCTCGGCCTCGGTCTGTTCGTTGAGGTCGGTGACGATCATGTGGAAGCCGTAGTCGATCACGGCCTTGCCCTGCGCCTTCCGCATCCACGTCTCCCAGGCGTGGTGCAGCGTCTGGCCCTTGTACTGGATCGCGAAGTCGACGATCGACGTCGTGCCGCCGAAGGCCGCCGCGATCGTGCCGCTCGAGAAGTCGTCGGCCGAAGTCGAGCCGCCGAACGGCATGTCGAGATGCGTGTGCACGTCGATGCCGCCGGGCAGCACGTACTTGCCGGTCGCGTCGATCGTGCGATCGACCGGCACGTCGAGCCGGCTGCCGAGCTGCACGACGCGCTCGCCTTCGACGAGCACGTCGCCGGTCCAGGTGTCGACCGCGGTGACGACGGTGCCGTTCTTGATCAGCGTGCGCATGGCGGAAGGTCCCCCAGACATGGTGCTACGGCAGTTGCTTCACGAGGTCTTCGTAGGCCTCCGGCCGGCGGTCGCGGAAGAACTGCCAGACCCGCCGCACCTCCTCGATCATGTCGAGGTTCATGTCGGCGACGACCAGCTCGTCCTTCGTCTCGCTGCCGGTCGCGAGGAAGCTGCCGCGCGGGTCGACGAAGTAGCTGGAGCCGTAGAACTCGCCGATGTTCCACGGCGCCTCGGTGCCGACCCGGTTGCTGCAGGCCATGAAGTAGCCGTTCGCGACCGCGTGCGCCGGCTGCTCGAGCTTCCACAGGTACTGCGACAGTCCCTTCACGGTCGCCGACGGATTGAACACGATCTCGGCGCCGTGCAGGCCGAGCAGGCGCGCGCCCTCGGGGAAGTGGCGGTCGTAGCAGATGTAGACGCCGATGCGCGCGTAGCGGGTCACGAAGGTCGGGAAGCCGAGGTTGCCGGGCTTGAAGAAGTACTTCTCCCAGAAGCCCGAGGTGTGCGGGATGTGGGTCTTCCGGTACTTGCCGAGGTAGCTGCCGTCGGCATCGAGCACCGCGGCGGTGTTGTAGTAGACGCCCGGCATCTCGCGTTCGTAGACCGGCACGACCATCGCCATCGCGTACTTCTTGGCGAGCACCGCCAGGCGCTCGGTCGTCGGGCCCGGCACCGGCTCGGCGAGATCGCACCAGCGTGAGTCCTGGCTCGGGCAGAAGTACGGGCCGTTGAACATCTCCTGCAGGCCGAGGATCTGCACGCCGCGCCGGCCGGCCTCCTCGATCAGCGGCAGGTGCTTGTCGAACATCGCCTGGCGCACGCGGTCGATCGGCGCGTTGGCGTCGTTGATCACATTGCTCGCCTGGATCAGGCCACCGCGCACGATCCTCGTCATCCGTTGCTCCCGTTCATGACCACCGCGAGATCACGACCTTCTGGTCGGTGTAGAAGCTGATCGCGTCGCGGCCGTGCGCCTTGAGGTCGCCGAAGAACGAACCCTTGGTGCCGCCGAACGGGAAGAACGCCATCGGCGCCGCGACGCCGATGTTGACGCCGATCATGCTGACGCCGACGCGGTAGCGGAACTCGCGCGCCGCCTTGCCACTCTGCGTGAAGATCGACGTGGCGTTGGCGAAGCCCGAGCGATGGATCGCCGCGAGCGCGTCGTCGAGGTCCTTCGCCTGCGTCACGCACGCGACTGGACCGAAGATCTCCTCGGTGCCGATCGTCATGCCCGGGTCGACGCGGTCGAACACCGTCGGGCCGACGAACTGGCCCTTGGGACAGCCCGCGACCGAAGCGCCGCGGCCGTCGAGTGCCAACACCGCACCCTGCTTCTGGCCGGCCTCGATGTAACCGAGCACGCGTTCCTTGTGGCGCGCCGAGACGACCGGGCCGAGCGTCACGCCGGGGTCGAGCCCGTTGCCGAGCCGCAGCTGCTTGCTCGCGGCGACCAGCCGGTCGCGCATCGGCTCGTAGGCCTTGCCCGCGCCGACGATCACGCTGCCGGCGAGGCACCGCTGGCCGGCGCAGCCGAACACCGACTCGGTGACGATCGCGATCGTGCGATCGAGATCGGCATCGGGCATCACGACGACGTGGTTCTTGGCGCCGCCGAGCGCCTGCACGCGCTTGCCGTGTTTGGCCGCCTCGGCGTAGACGAGCCGCGCGACCGGCGAGCTGCCGACGAACGAGATGCCGGTGATGCCCGGATGCGCGAGCAGCGCCTCGACCGCGGCCTTGCCGCCGTGCACGAGGTTGAGCACGCCAGCCGGCACGCCCGCCTGGTGCGCCAGTTCGAAGATGCGGATCGACGCCAGCGGCACCTGTTCGCTCGGCTTGAGCACGAACGTGTTGCCGGTCGCGATCGCGTAGGGCCAGAACCACAGCGGCACCATCGCCGGGAAGTTGAACGGCGTCACCGCGGCGAACACGCCGAGCGGCTGGCGGAACGTCTCGCAGTCGATGCCGGCGGCGACGTCCTCGAGCGAGCTGCCCATCATCAACGACGGGATGCCGCACGCGTGTTCGATGTTCTCGATGCCGCGCCGCACCGAGCCGCGCGCCTCGTCGAGGGTCTTGCCGTTCTCCTTCGTGACGAGCGTCGCGATCTCGTCGACGTGCGCGTCCATCAGCGCCTTGAGCCGGAACAGCACGCGCGCGCGCACGACAGCGGGCGTTGCGCGCCAGGCGGGGAACGCCGCGGTCGCCGCCGCCACCGCGCGATCGACGTCGCGCGCATCGCCGACCGGCACCTGGCCCAAGGACTCGCCGGTCGCCGGATTCGTCAGTTCCTGCGCTTGCGTCGAGGCGGACGCGACCCACTCACCGGCGATGAAGTTCTTCAGCGTGGCCATGCGGACTCCGGGCGGCGCGGCGGAGTCTAGGTTGCACGGGCCGCTCGTCGCAAGGCTGGTATCCGCAGAGCGGACGCGCGCCTCCTCAGAACGATCCCACCACGACGCGACCGGCGTTGGACACCACCGCGCCGAACGCGTTCACGCCCGGCTGCGGCACCAGGGCCTGCGCGAAGAAGGTCACGCCGACGAGACTCGGGTTGGTTGGTATCGACAACGCAAGCTGCGCGACGCCCGCGATGCCTGCCGCGAACATCATCAGGTCGACAGACG
>JAUSLQ010000252.1 GCA_030645675.1 Actinomycetota bacterium
CACCACGGCGTCGCCGCGCGCCACCTGATCGTGGTCGACACCCACCAGGTTCAGCGCCACGCGATTGCCGGGGCCGATCGCGTCGTGGCGCTCGCCGTGCGACTGGATGGCGCGCACACGCACGGCATGCGCGCCGGCATGCAACTGGTCGTCGACCCGCAGGGTGCCACCGGTGAGCGTGCCGGTCACCACCGTGCCGCTGCCCTTGGCGGCGAACGCCCGGTCGATCCACAGGCGCGGGCGGTGGCGGTCGGCGGCGGCGGGGGTGGCCTGCAGCAGCGCGCTCAGGGCCTGGCGCAGGTGGGGCAGGCCGTCGCCGGTGGTGGCACTGACCCCCACGATCGGTGCCTCGGCCAGGAAGGTGCCGGCCAGGTGGTCGCGCACGTCCATCTCCTGCAGTTGGTGCCACTCGTTGTCGACCAGGTCGGTCTTGGTGAGGGCGACCAGGCCGTGGCGCACACCCAGCAGCTGCAGGATGCGCAGGTGCTCTTCGCTCTGCGGCTTCCAGCCCTCGGTGGCGGCCACCACGAACAAGCAGGCGTCGAGGCCGCCCACCCCGGCGAGCATGTTGCGTAGGAAGCGCACGTGGCCGGGCACGTCGACGAAGCTGATGCCGACGCCACCGGGTAGCTCGGTGTGGGCGAAGCCGAGGTCGATGGTCAGGCCGCGGCGGCGTTCCTCCTCCAGCCGGTCGGGGTTGGTGCCGGTGAGCGCCTGCACCAACGACGACTTGCCGTGGTCCACGTGCCCGGCGGTGGCGACGACACGCATCGGTCAGTGCGCCGCAACGATGGCCGGCACGGCCGGCACGGCCGGCACGGCCAGCGCGGCCAGCGCGGCGCCCACGTGGATGTCGTCACCGGGGTGCACGGTGCGCAGATCCAGCAAGCTGACGCCGTCGCGGGTGCGGGCGACGATGGGCGGGGTGGCGGCGCGCAACACCTCGAGGTGGTCGCCGGTCAGGCTGATTGCCACCGAGGGGATCACCGTGCCGGGCGCCGAGCCGGCACCGGGCACGGCCTCGCTGGCCACGACGGTGCCGATGCCGGCCGAAGCAACGATGGCCTCTGCCCGGTGGCGCAGCTGGGGCAGGGTGACCGAAGCCATCTGCCAGAACGGGATGGTGGTGGCGGCCGTGCGATCCAGGTACGCCAGCGCCACGTGCTGCAGGGCCAGCAGCACGTGCCCGCCCGGCCGCAGTGCGCGGGCCAGCGGGTGGCCGGCGCACGCAGCCACCAGATCGGCGCGGCCGGCGATGATGCCGGCCTGCGGCCCGCCCAGCAGCTTGTCGCCGCTGAACGTCACCAGCGCGGCGCCTGCCTCCAGCGTCTGGCGCGCGGCCGGTTCGTGCGCCAGCCAGGCGGGAGGCGGGCCGGCCAGCCACGGGCAGCCGGCGTCCACCAGGCCGCTGCCGATGTCGGCGATCACCGGCACGCCCAGCGTGGCCAGCTGCTCGACCGGTGTGCCCTCCACGAAGCCCTCGATGCGGTAGTTGCCGGGGTGCACCTTGAGCACCAGCGCGACGTCGGCCGACGTGCGGGTGAGTGCCTTCGAGTAGTCGGCCAGGCGGGTGCGGTTGGTGGTTCCGACATCGACGAGGTGGGCGCCGCTCTGCTCCATCACGTCGGGTACCCGGAAGCCGCCGCCGATCTCCACGCTCTCGCCGCGGCTGACCAGCACTTGCCGCTCGCGGGCCAGGGCTGCCAGCACGAGCAGCACCGCCGCCGCGTTGTTGTTCACCACCATCGCCGCCTCGGCTCCGCACAGGGTGGCCAGCAGGCCCCCAACGGCGTGCTGGCGCGAGCCGCGGTTGCCGGTGGTGAGGTCGAGCTCGACGTTGATGGCGTGCGCGGGGTGGGCCATGGCCAGCGGTGCGCGCCCGAGGTTGGTGTGCAGCAGGACGCCGGTGGCGTTGATCACGGGCGACAACAGGGTGCGCCGGTAGTGCAGCGCGCGCTGCACCGCCGCGGCTTCGGTGTGGTGCTGCGGGCCGGCGGCGATGGCCTCGCGGGCGAGGTGCACGCACACTGCATGGGGCAGCTCGCTGGCCGCCGCCATGGCTCGCGCCAGCCGGTCGACAGAAGGTGGGCGGCCGGCGGTGCTCATCCCGGCCGAGCGTACCGGCGGTCCGGCAACTGCCTCGTACACTCGTGGCGCCATGCTGCCTGTGCCGATCGTGCAACTCGACCCCGAGCTTCCGTTGCCCTCCTACGCTCACCCGGGCGACGCCGGGCTGGATCTGCGGGCTCGCGACAGCGGGGTGGTGGCACCGGCCGGCGGGCGGCTGCTGATGCCCACCGGCATCAGCATCGCCATCCCCCTGGGTTACGCCGGCTTCGTGTTGCCGCGTAGTGGTAACGCGCTGAAGCACGGCCTGACGGTGGCCAATGCCCCCGGGTTGATCGACGCGGCCTACCGCGGCGAGATCAAGGTGGTGCTGCTCAACACCGATCCGCAACAGCCGTTCCACGTGCACCGCGGCGACCGGATCGCCCAGTTGGTGCTGCAGCGGGTGGAGGAAGTGCAGTGGCAGGTGGGGCAGTCGCTCGACGGCGCCGACCGCGGCGGCGGCTTCGGCCACACCGGCCGCGCCTGAGGCGGCCCGGGCCGGCCCGCTACTTCCAGGCGAAGACGGGCTGTTCGAACTCGTGCACGCGCTCGTCGGCGCGGCCGTCCAGCGCCACCCAGCGGAACTGAACCAACACGGCGCCGGTGGGCGCGTGGATCAGGTCGCCGCCCAGGGGCAACTGCACCACCGGCCGGTCGCTTTCGGGGATGGTGATGAACCGCGGTGAGTCCTCGCGCTGCAGGTGGTGCAGCCCGATGCGGTACACGTGGGCCACTTCCGCCGGGTCGGGCCGCAGCACCACCTCGCCCCCGGCCCACAGCACCACTGGGGTCATCACATAGCCAGAGCGTGTCACGTAGTCGTCGAGGCGGCCGATCACGGCCTCGGCGCCGAGGTCGAGCCCCAGCTCCTCGTGCAGCTCGCGACGGGCAGTGTCTTCCGGGGTCTCACCCGGGTCCATCCGGCCACCGGGCAGCGCCCACTGGCCGCCGTGGTTGTTCAGCTTCGCCGCGCGTCGGCACAGCAGGAACGAGGCCCCGCCGGCCACGTCGACCATCTTGCCGTCGAGGCCGCTGATGTCGCCGGGGATGACGCGCAGGCTCTCGCGGGGAATCTCCTGCGGGTCGTACGGGTCGCTGCCGAGCTCGCTGGGCAGCACCACGATCGCGACTGCGGCGCGCTTGTTGCCGTCGTGCGGCGCTTCGTGCAGCTGGTGGGCGGCGAGGTTGCGGGCGATGCGTTCGCGCAACGCGGGCTCGTGGTGGATCACCGCACCACCATAGGACCGCGTGCCGAAAGCCCCTGTATCGAACTGCCGGCCGGACGTACGGTGAGAGCAGCCCACGCGAGGAGGCGCGCCATGCAGCACGTGCAGGCACTCGAGGCGAAGATTCGGCAGTTGGAGTCGCGGGTCGACGAACTGGAGGGTGGCGGTGAACGCCGGTCCACCCGGCGCAGCATGTTGCGGCTGGCGGGTGCCGCCGCCGCCGGTGGGGCGGTCGCCGTGTTGGGCGGGCACGACGGAGCGGCTGCCGGCACCGGGCTGATGTCGTACGGGGCGAGCAACGACGCGGGCACTTCCACCACCAGCCTGCACAGCAGCAGCGGGGTGACGCTGTCCGTCGGCAACAGCAGCACCGGCTATGCGGTGTATGGCCAGAGCGCCGGCTCGGGGACGGGGGTCTACGGCACGGTGGTCTCGCCCTCGGTGTCCGCGTACGGTGTGTGGGGCTCCATCTCGGGCACCACCGGTTTCCCGGTCGTCGCCTCCGGCGGCAGCGCGCAGTTGTGGCTGACCGGTTCCGGCCACGCTGCGATGCCGGTGGTCAACTTCCACGCCGTCGGCGAGATCGTCGCCGCCGCCGACGCCGGGCTGTACTGCTCGGTGGGTGCCGGCACCCCCGGCACGTGGCGCACGCTGGCGCACCCCAATGCGGCCGGCGCGTTCTTCCCGGTGACACCGAAGCGCGTCTACGACAGCCGCGTCCCCGCGCCGGGCACACGCATCGCGGCGAGCGAGTACCGCACCATCTCGATCCAGACCAGCATCAACCCCGACACCGGGCTGCCGACGTTCGACAACCTCGTGCCGGCGGGCGCCACCGCCATCGCGTTCAACCTCACCGTCGTCAACACCGCCGGTGCGGGGAACCTGGCCGTCAACCCGGGCGAAGTCACCGTCATCTCCTCGTCGACGATCAATTGGAACACGAGCGGCACGGTGCTGGCCAACGCCTCGGTGGTGAAGCTGAACAGCAACCGGCAGATCACCGTGCTGTGCAGCGGTGGGGGCACCACCAGCACCCACTTCCTGATCGATGTGCTGGGCTACTACCGGTAGCGCAGCAGCTCGTCGACGAGTGCCGAACGCCTCTGCGCGGCCGACAGTCGGTGGGCGTACGTTGAGGTTGCTGGCAAGGAGGTTGTCATGAACGGTACGAACCTCGCCGCCGAAGTTGCTCGTCTGCAGGCGCGCGTCGATGAGTTGGAAGCTGGAGGTGAACGCCCTGCCCTGTCGAGCCGCCGCCGGGTGTTGCGGCTGGCCGGTGCGGCAGCGGCCGGTGGAGCGGTCGCTCTCCTGGGCAGACCGGGAAGTGCTGAGGCCACCACCGGGACGATGATGTTCGGCTCCACGAACGATGCGGGCACATCGGAGACGACGCTGTCGGCGAGCGGGACCTCCTCGGCCCTCAGAGTCACGAACTCCAACGTGAACGGCACCGGCGTGAGGGGCACCGGTGTGAGCGACGGAACGGGTGTGTACGGCGTCATCACCTCGCCGACCACCTACGCGTACGGTGTGTGGGGCAGGTCGGTCGGTGCCAGCGGGTACGGAGTGGTGGCCGAGGGCGGCACGGCGCAGATGCGCCTCGCCACCGGCAACCAGGCCACGATGCCGAACGCGGGTGGACACGAGACGGGGGAGCTGGCGTACGCCAACGACAACGGCCTGTACCTCTGTGTCGCCTCTGGCACGCCGGGCACGTGGCGCACGCTCGCCCACGCCAACGCGGCCGGGTCGTACTTCCCGGTCACCCCCACGCGCGTGTACGACAGCCGGACCATGGTGCCCTCCACCAAGCTGACACCAAGCACGACGCGCACCGTCAGCGTGGCCGACGGCGTCGATTCGTACGGAATGCTGATCACGCCCAACCTCGTGCCTGTGGGCGCCACCGCGGTGTTCTTCAACCTCACCATCGTCGGCACCACCGGTGCCGGCAATCTGGTGGTGAACCCGGGCGGGGTGGCGACCGCCGGTGCGAGCACGATCAACTGGAACACCACCGGCGCCGTGCTGGCCAACGCCGCCACGGTGCGGGTGAACGCCAGTCGGCAGGTGACGGTGGTGTGCAGCGGCGGCGCCGGCGCATCGACCCACTTCCTGCTCGACATCGTCGGCTATTACCGCTGAGGCGATACCGCGTCCGACGTGGTCGGCGGTCCGCCCGCCGACCACGCCGCGACCCTGTCGGCGCGGCAGACTGGTGACGTGATCGATCTCTCCGTGGCAGTCACTCCGCTGTACTTCGGTTCGATGGCGTGGGAGCAGCGTGCGCTGCAGCGGCGCGCCGAGACGCAGGGCCCCAGCGCGGCCGACTACCTGGCGCCAGACACGCGCACCAGCCTGGCCATGGGTGTGCTCAGCCTCACCACGCCGCTCACCGCTGCACTGGCCGCGTACGCGGTGCCGTTCGCCACCGGGCGACGCCGTGGCCGCAGCGGCCGCGTTGGCCAGGTGGTGCTGGGTGTCGCCATCGCGGCCGCCGCAGCCACCACGGTCGCCGACAGCGTGGCCCGCACCGCCGACACGGCGACGGCGAAGGGCCGGCTGGCCAAGGCGCGGGCGCGCAAGGTGGCAGAGGTGGGCGGCGTCGCCGCGATCGCCGCCGGTGGGGTAGTGCTCTCTGCCACCACAGCGGCGCTGACCAGCGCCACCCGACTGTGGCGGAAGGGCAAACAGCACGACCTCGGCAACGGAGTGGTTCCGTGGGCGCTGGCGATGGTGTGGTGGGACCTGGCCTACTACTGGAACCATCGCAACATGCACGAGATTCGCAGCATGTGGGCCATCCACGTGCCGCATCACAGCAGCGAGCACTACAACCTGTCCACCGCGCTGCGCCAGCCGGTGGCGGGCGCGTTCGGTGTGTGGGTGCCGTACGGCGCCGTCGCCCGCCTGGGCGTACGGCCCAACATCATCGAGACGTCGCGGGCGCTGAACCTGATCTACCAGTACTGGATCCACACCGACACGGTGCGCTCGCTCGGCCCCGCGGAAGCGGTGCTGAACACGCCCTCGCACCACCGTGTGCACCACGCTCGCAACAAGCGCTACATCGATCGCAACCACGCGGGCATCCTCATCGTGTGGGACCGCCTGTTCGGTACGTTCGCCCGCGAGCAGCCGGAAGTCGAGCCCGTGGTGTACGGGCTGACCGCCAACATCGGCACCTACAACCTCTGGACGGTGTGCACCCACGAATACCGCGACATGTTCCGCGAGGTCGCCGCCAGCACCAACTGGCACGACCGGTTGGGTTTCGTGCTGCGTAGCCCGGGGTGGGCGTACGAGCGGCGCGCAGCCCTCCGCGCGGCGGGTGCCGAAGCTGCGTAACCTTCCGCGCGACGCACACGCGACCAGGAGGCCCACATGGCTGGCAAGTACGAGTTGTACACGGCGAAGAACGGCAAGTTCCGCTTCCGTCTGAAGGCAGGCAACGGCGAGATCATCGCCATCAGCAGTGAGGACTACGAGACCAAGGCAGCCGCCAAGAAGGGGATCGCCTCGATCAAGAAGAACGCCGCCGCCGCCGAGGTGGTGGATGTCGATGCTGTGGCCGCTGCCGCGGCGAAGGCTGCCGCCGCTGCCGCGAAGAAGGCCGCCGCACCGGCGAAGAAGGCCGTCGCGAAGAAGCCGTAGCGAGGTAGGTCGTGGCGAGGCGGGCCGTGGCGAGAAGGGCCTGACGGCCGCGACGAAGCACCAGCGGCGCTACGCCGCCGAACCGACCGAGCTCAGCTGGCGGCCGCGACCTCTTCGGTTGCGGCCGCTCGCCGTGCACGGGTGACGCGGCCCAGGAATTCCAGCAGCACGCGGTTGAAGGTGCTGGCGTGCTCGACCATGAACCCGTGAGCGGCGCCGGAGATGACCACCAGCTCGGCGTTGGGCATGCGCTCGGCGATCTCCTCGCTGTCGCCGCGCGGCGTGAGGATGTCTTGGTTGCCCACCAGCACCAGCGTCGGTGCCTGCACCTCGCCGAGCCGGTCGGCGACGGAGTCGTCGACGTCGAGGATCGCCTTCACCTGCGACACGAACGCGTGCGACGTGCGGCCCATCGCCAGCGGCCCCAACCAGCCGAACGCGGGCAGCAGCCGCCGGAACGAGCGCGGCCCGATCACCCAGCGGGCGGCCTCACGGGTCATCGCGGCGACCCCCTGCTCGCTGGCCGTGGTGGCCCAGCCTTGCAGCAGCTCGCGCCGCCACGGGTGGTTGCGGCAGGCGGTGCAGGCCAGCGTCAGCGAGATGACGCGCTCGGGGTACTTCAGCCCGATCATCTGGCTGATGGCCCCGCCCATCGACGCGCCCACGATGTGGGCCTGATCCACCCCGACTGCGTCGAGCACCGCGATCGCGTCGTCGGCCATCTGCTCCAGCGAGTAGTGACCGAACGGCTTGTCGGTGCGGCCGGCGCCCCGGTTGTCAAGTGCGATCACGCGGTAGTGCAGGGCCAGCGGGATGCGCTGCATGTCCCAGCCGTGCTTGTCGGCACCCAGGCCCTGGATCATCAGCACCGCCGGCGAGCTGGCGCGGCCGAGCACCTCGTAGTGCAGGCGGATGCCGTCGGAGGCACGTGCGTACGCCATGGTCAGCCCTCCGCCAGCCAGTCGAGCGGGGCGACACCGGTCTGCATGCCACCGAAAGCATCGAGCATGCGTTGCAGGTGGTGCTGCACCTGCTCGGCCAGCTCCACCTCCGCCAGCGGCCCGCGCCGCTTGCGTCGCGGGCGCACCTGCGGCCCCACCTCGGCGCGCGCGGCGCGGCCGAGCGAGCTGCTCATCGTGGCCACCGGGAACACGGGCACGCCGGCCACCACCGCTGCGCCCACCAGGTCGTGCGGTACCGCGCCGGCGTGGCGTGGGTGGCTGGTACCCGCAGCCGACACCAGCACCAGCTCGTGGTGGCGCAGTGCGCCCAGCACCTCCGTGGGCTGGGCCAGCAGGCCGCCGATGCGGCGCATGAACGGGCCCAGCGGTGCGATGTCGGGGCGACCGACGAAGCGCACGGGGCGACCGGCGGCTTCGCTGAGCGCGAGCGCTGCATACACGCTGCTCAGCGACCAGCGGCGGCTGTTGCACACCAGCAGTGCGCCGGTGCGTGCGGGCAGGTGCTGCAGGCCGCCGACGGTGACGTCCCAGCGCAGCTTGGCCAACGGCGACAGCGCGGACACCAACTGTGGGTCGCGGCCGAAGTCGTCGACCGAGAACACCGGCCAGGCGGCTCGCAACGGTTCGGTCAGCGTGTTGCCGACGCGTGCGGCGGCCTTGCGTGGGAACTGGATGAGCTGGGCCATCACGCCACCTCCCTGATGCTGCCGATGCGCACGACGCTCTCCCACGCGTAGAGGTGGTCGATCACCTCAGGGGTGCTCAGCGCCGGCGTGAACCCGAGAGCATCTCGTGCCTTTGCGCCGTCGGCCAAGCGGCCACGGTGCATCAGTTCCACCACGTGGTCGGGGATGGGGGCTCCGAAGGCATGGCTGAGCTTGCCGGCCAACATCCACTCCGGGCCTACCATCGGTAGCGGGATGCGCTTGCCGCGCAGGATCGCCTGCAGTGCGGTGATGGCGCCAGGGGCCACGATGTTCACCGGTTCGTCCAGCCGGCAGGCAGCGGCAGCGACGAACGCCCGTGCCGCATCGCCGTCCTCGATGACCGCAAAGGGCGAGTCGGCGAGCAGGCTGAACGGCACCAGCGGCTGGCGTAAGAGGCGGCCCAGCGGGCTGGGCACGTGCTTGCCCAGCACGGGCGCGAGGCGCAGCTTGCCGACGGCGATGCCGACGCGGCTGCCCACCTCGCGGGCCTGCCGCTCGATGTTGGCCAGCATGAGGCCGTACTCGCTGGTGGGCTGCAAGCGGGCGGTTTCCACCGGGCGGGTGGGCGAGTTGCGGCTACGGCCGTACACCTCGATGCCGCTGCGCACCACCATGCCCTCCAGCGCCGGGCACTCGGCGGCGGCACCGATGATCGCGGTGGTGGCGTCGGCGGTGAACTGGCGCGCGTGGGCCAGGCCGGTGCGGGCATCGGGCTCCCACACGCTGAGGTTGATGACCACGTGCGGATTGAACTTGGTGACCACGTCGACGATGCGCTCGCGCTGCGACGGCTGCAGGAGGTGGAACTCGGCCTTGCGCAGGCGCCGGCGCGGCGGGTCGACGTCGATGCCGACCAGCGAGCCGACCCATGGCTCGGCTTCCAGCTTGAGAGCGACGAGCGAACCCAGCTCGCCACCCATGCCGCTCACGAGAACGCGTTGACCCCGCACAACCTCAGGTTACTCGTGGGTAGCCGACAACACCATCTTCAGCTGCACAAGAGGTGGAAGTGATTGCGTCGCTCACGGAAGGATCGCGAAGCGCACGTGCACCTCGGCGTTCAGCTCCACCAGGCCACCGCTGACGCTGAGCTCGGCGCTGTCGGACCCGGCCATCTTCGCCATCATCATCTCGCGCGGCTGCGGCCCCGGCGTGGGCTCGGCGGCGATGGGTGCTTCGCTGATCAGCTCCACCTCACCCAGCCGCAGCCCCAGCGCCTCCACGTACGCCTGGGCGCGAAGGCGGGCGTCGAGCGCCGCCTCGGACAGCAGCCGCCGGTGCGCGGGGTTGTCGGCGTCGACCCGCCACACCAGGCTGCGCACGCTGGCACCGGCGGTGGTGACTCCGTCGCGGATCACCTTGCCCACCAGATCCAGCGAGCGCACGGTGACGGTGACGGCGGTGCTGGCCCGGTGGCCGACCAGGACGTTGGTGTCGTTCTTCCACTGGTACTCCTCGGCCACCTGCACGCCCTCGGTGACCCAGTCGGCCTTCTCGAACTCCAGCCCGGCCAGCAACGACTCCAGTTGCTGGCTGCGTTCGGCCACCTCGTCGAGGGCTGTTGCGGCGTCGGCCGCGAGGTGGCTGAGCGCCAGGCTGACGTGGGCGCGATCGGGGGTGACGGATGCCAGGGCGGTACCGCGAACGGTGACGGAGCTCATGGCAGCATTGTCGCGCGGCTCAAGGCCACTGCGGATGCGGCCGATACCTCTCTTGCGGGCAAGGAGAGGGAGCGTCGTGGCGTTGGAAGTGATGGACTACGACCGGAGCGAGCATCGTGGTCCCCGTGCGGGCACGGCTCGTGCGTGGGCGTGGGGCGTCGTCGCCGTCGCATCCCTGATCGCGCTGCCGTTCGTGGCCGGCCGCCCGGCCGGCGCCGTGGGTCGCCCCGCCGCCGCGACGTGCTCCGGCCCCACCTACACGGTGGTCGCCGGCGACTCGTGGTGGAAGATCGCCACCAACAACGGCGTGTCGATGACGGCGCTGCTCACTGCAAACAACGCCACCACCTCCACGATCATCCACCCGGGCGACGTGCTGTGCCTGCCTTCACCGGGCGCCACACCCACCACCACCGTGCCGCCGACGACCCGGCCTCCGGCGACGGGCGGGTTGTCGATCCGCCAGTTCCCCGTGCAGGGCACGTGCTGGTTCACCGACACCTATGGCGCGCCGCGCTCGGGTGGCAGGTCGCACGAGGGCGTCGACATCATCGCCGCCTCCGGCAGGCTGATCTACGCAGTCGACGACGGCACGCTGACCAAGCAGTACATCGATGCCCCTGGCGCGTTGGCCGGCAACGGCTGGCGCCTCATGCGCGCCGATGGCACGTACTTCTTCTACGCCCACCTCAGCACCTTCGCCACCGGGTTGCGCGTCGGTTCGGTGGTGAAGGCCGGCCAGATCCTGGGGGCCGTGGGCATGACCGGCAACGCCGGCACTCCGCACCTGCACTTCGAGGTGCACCCCAGCGGTGGCAGCGCAGTGAACCCGACCGCCGTGGTGCGGGCCGTCGACGGGTGTGGCACGACGGCGGTGCCCCCGCAGCCGGGAACGCCGCCCAGCACGTCGACGCCGACCACCGCATCCAGCACGACTGTGCCGCCGACGACGGCGCCGCGGACGACCGTGCCGCCCACCGCACCGCCCACGACGCGTCCGCCGACGACAGTCCCCCCCACGACCGTGCCGGCCACCACTTCCACCACGCCCGTGCCGCCGTCGACGGTGCCGCCGAACACGACACCGCCGGGGGTTGGGCCCGATGCCCGTTGGCGGTTCGTCGCCCCCGTCCTGTCGTTCGACACCAATGGGCGGCCGCTGACGCCAGGGGCCACGCGGGCGATCGCCGCCACCAGCCTGACCGGCGTGCCGGCGAGTGCGACCGGTGTGATGGTGCGGCTCGCTGTGCGCAACGCCACCAGCGGCGGCTACCTCACCGTGCATGCGTGCGACACCGGCGTGCCGGCGGCATCCACGCTGACGATCGTGCCCGGCAGGGCCAACGCGACGATGACGGTCGTGCGGGTGGTTGCCCAGGAGATCTGCCTCACCGGCAACACTGCCGCCGAGGTGAGAGTGGAAGTGGTCGCCTTCGTCACCACCTATGGGGTGGGCGTGGAGCCGATGTCCGCGAGGCGGGCGGTCGACACCCGCACCGGCCGCCAGTTGGCCGCCGGAACCCTGCTGACCGTCACCAGGGCCTCGCTGGGCGCGCCCCGCGGAGCAGCGGCGGTGACCGCCACCGTCACGTTGCTGTCGCCGGCGGCGGCCGGCAGCATCGGCATCGGCCCCTGTGGCGGCACCCCATGGGTGGTCGCGTACAGCACGGCACAGGCGCAGGTGTTCAGCGGTGTCGTGCGCACCAACGACGCGGGTGTGTGCATCACCTCCACCACCGCAGTGCACGTCGTGGTCGACATCAGTGGTGTGTGGCACGGCACCACGCCGTTGCTGCCCACCGGGCCGCAGCGCCTGTTCGACTCGCGCACCACCGGCGCCATCACCACCGCCATCACCACCATTCGGCCCACGCTGGCTGCAGGGAGCACCCGTGCGATGCTGACCGTCACCGTCGTGCCCGGTGCGTCACCCGGCGCGCTGTACGTGTGGAACTGCGCCGGCGCTCGGCCGGCGGCGTCCGTCGTCAGCACGGCGGGCGGCGGCACCTCGGCCACCGTGTTGCTGGACGTGAGCACGGGCTCGATCTGCATGGCGTCCACCGGGAGCGTGCACGCGATCGTCGACCTGGTCGCTGCCGGCTGAGTCGCCGCCAGTTGACCGTTGCCGTTGCCGTTGCCGTTGCCGTTGAGCCGTTGCGGGCGCAGCCGGTCGTCAGCCGGTCGTCAGCCGTGCTCAGAGGTGCTCAGAGGTGCTCAGAGGTGCTCAGAGGTGCTCAGCCGAAGCCGCGCGAGTCCTGCTTCAGCGCGGTGTCGACCGACAGCGCCGAGGCCACCACCAGCGCGTTCAGCGGCTGGGGAATGGCACCATGGATCTGTACGACGTAGTTGTCGGCGGTGGTGAAGATCGTCTTCGCCACGCCCTCGAACGTCTTGGTGATGCGGGCCACTTCCTGGCCGGTGTGGTCTTCGATGCGGAAGTTCCAGGCCCGCCAGTTCTCGGCCTTGATCGCACCGTAGGTGTGGCCGCCGGCCTGCAGCGTGAAGTGGATCTTGCCGAACATGTTGTCCTGCACGATGCGGCCGATCTCCTGGTCGTTGCCGTCGCTGACGATGACGGTGCTCTTCATCACCTTCGCCGGGCGCGTGATGCGCAGCAGCACCCGGCCGCTGTTGTCGGTGATCTCCAGCTTGTGCGTCATGAACTGGTCGAGGCTGCTGATCAGGCGGATGGCCTTCTTCGCCGCGCTCTGGCCCACCTGGTTGACGGCAGCGATCTGCTGGCCCTGCTGGTTGAACACGCTGTACTGGTTGTTCAGCTCGATCAGCTTCGCCTTCTGGTTCACCACCAGGATCGGCTCGGTGAAGATGGTGCCGCCGCCCTGGAACGCCGCCTGGCCCACCTGCGCGCCGCGGTACTTGGCGTCGCTGTGCAGCTGCTCTTGGATCTTGGCGGGATCCGTCTGCTTGCCGATGGTGAGCGCGCTGTCGATGCGATCGAGTCCCTTGGGCTGCAAGGGGTCGGTGCCCTGGACGCCGTTGGTGCTGACGTGCTCGGTCCAGGCCGTGCCGTCCCAGTAGCGCAGTTGATGGCGACCCTGTGGGTCGGGGTACCAGTTGGCGGGGGTGGTGCTCATCGCGTCATCGTAGGCAGACGCGAGAGTGCGAGTGGTGCTCGCGCGGCGCGAGCTACCGAAGCTCGTGCGCCATGAGGATGACCTCGCGCGCGAACGGGTCGAGCTGGCGCTTGGCGATGCGCTCGGTGAGGTTGATCACCATCGACGGGTCGTCGACCATGCCGCTCCAGCGGATGTAGCCGCCCATGATGCCGATGATGCGGTCGTCGACCGATTCGTTGTGTGCGATGACCTTCGTGCTGGCTTCCAGCAGGGTGCTGATCTCGTTGTAGAACGTCTTCAACCACAGGCCCAGATCGTCGATGCCGGTGAACGGGCGGTGCAGGTACGGCATGCCCAGCTCGTCGTAGTTGTGCAGGTTGTGCGGAGCCGGGATGATGCTGACGACGCAGCCGAAACCGTTCTCGCGCAGCCAGATGATCTCCTCCTGGCGGCGCACGCGTCGATGGTTGTCGCCATAGCCGCCGGGCCGCTCGCACACGGCGAGTTTGTCTTTCATGAACCACGTGAAGTTGCGCGGCGTGATGCCCAGCGCCCACTTCCCGCGCAGCCTGGGAGGCATCAGCCTTCCTCCACGGAATAGAAGAACGTACGGCGCCAGGCTACTCGTTCAGCAGGTCATTCGTCGGGGCCGAGAGCGCCAGTCGTTGCCGGTGTCGCGTGACCCTGCGCCCGCCTCCCACGTCGGTGGCCGGCGCCTCGCCGCGGGCGACGGCGAGCACCCGTTCGACGGTGGCGGCGTCGGGTGGGTGCGCCTGTGTGAGCCACCGTCGCAGCGCCCGCCGGGCCAGCGCGGCGGGCGCGGTGGCCAGCGACTTCGCATCCGTGGGGTCCAGTGCGGAGGCCAGCTGGTCCAGCAGGTCGCTCTCGGCGCGGGCCAGGTCGGCCTGGCGCAGCAGCACCGGCACCGGGTCGCGCTGCGACATCTGCGCCATCAGCGGCAGCAGTTCGTGGCGCACCCGGTTGCGCAGGTGGCGGGGGTCGAGGTTCGACGGGTCGCGCACGACCGGCAGGCGCAGTGCGGCGCACAGTGCGACGGTGTCGGTTCGCCGCAACGCCAGCAGCGGCCGGTGCACGCCTGGGCGCATGCCGGCCAGCCCGGCCGTGCCGGCACCGCGCAGCAGGTTGACCAGCAGTGTCTCTGCCTGGTCATCGGCCGTGTGGCCGGTGAGGACGCCTGCGGGGAGCGCTGCGTATCGCGCCGCCCGGGCACGCGCCTCCAGGTTCGGCCCGTCGGCCAGCTGCACGCGCACGCTGCGGAAACCTGTGCCCAGGCGGGCGGCGGCGGCGGCCACCACGCCGGCCTCCTCGGCGGAGCCAGGCCGCAACCCGTGGTCGACGTGCACCGCCGTCACGTGCAGCCCGGCGGCGACAGCCAGGGCCAACAGCGCGGTGCTGTCGGCCCCGCCGGAGACGGCACAGGCCACGTCGCTGCCGGTGACAGGGAACGTGCAGCGCGACAGCAGCGCCGTCTGCAGGGCAGCGGCGGATTCAGGCAACCGTCAGCTCCGTGGGCGCCGCCACCGGCTCGGCGCAGGCCCGTGCATCGGGGCCGGCCGGCAGGCTCACGCCCTGCTCAGTCTTCGCGACGCTGGCGCTTGCCGGGGTACTGAGGGGCGACGACCTTCTTCACGTAGCCCCCGATGATGCCGAGGGTTGCAACGATGCCGACGATCGACAGGCCCACACCCAGCCACCAGTGGAAGATTTTCGCGATCATGGGTGCCAGCGTAGCCAGCGGCAACCATGCCGCGACCAATCCGCGCTGTCACCCCCGTCTGCCGTCATGAACTCGTCTGCCGTCAAACCGGTCTGCCGGTCGATGGGTCTGCCGGTCGATGGTCAGCCGACCTGGCCGTCGCCGTCGAAATCTTCCCCGAAGCAGAGCTCGATCTTCGCCAGCAGGCCTGCGGGCATCTGGTCGTTCTGGCACTTGGCGCTGATCACCGTGCGCAGCTCGGCGTGGAAGTCGAACGCCTGCAGGCAATCGAGGCAGCCACCCAGGTGAGCTTGGATCGACTCGCGGGCGGGCGCGTCGAGCTCGCCGTCGAGGAACGTTTCGAGTTCGCGGAGTGTCTCGTTGCAGTCAGCCATCGGAGTGGGCGGGATCGGGGGCGGTCTCTGACTCGAAGGTTCGAGTGATGAGGCCCCTTTCGGTCGCGAAATCGATCAACGCTTTCTGCATCGCTTTTCTTCCCCGATGCAGGCGAGACATCACCGTGCCGATGGGGATGTCCAGCATCTCGGCGATCTCCTTGTAGGAGAACTCCTCCACATCGGCCAGCAGCACCGGAAGGCGGAACGACTCGGGCAGGTTCTCCAGCGCGGTCTTCACCTCGTCGTCGGTGAACAGCTCGAACAGCGTGTCTTCGGCGCTGCGGGCGGCGACGTCGACGTTGCTGATGCGTTTGTACAGGTACAGGTCTTCCACGTCGGCCAGTTCGCTCTCCTGGGGGCGACGCTGCTTCGCGCGGTAGGTGTTGATGAACGTGTTGGTGAGGATGCGGAACAACCACGCCCGCAGGTTGGTGCCTTCGGTGAACGTGGCGAAGCTGCGGTAGGCGCGTAAGTACGTCTCCTGCACCAGGTCTTCGGCGTCGGAGCTGTTGCGTGTCATGCGCAGGGCCGCGCTGTAGAGCTGCGGTGCGTACTGCATCGCCTGCTGCGCGAACTCAGTCCGATCTGCCATCGCGGGCACCATACCCCACCTCCTCCGTCTCACTGCTTCCCGTTCTGCCCGCCCTGCCCGTTGCTCTTCTGCCCGCCCTGCCCGTTGCCCGCCCTGCCCGCCTGCCCGGCGACTGCCTCCGCTGCATCTGTTCCCTCGATCCCCCTTCCTCAACCGCGTTCATGTCATGGCCCAACCGCCAGGACTGCTGCCATCCGATGACGCCGTTCGTGTCATGCTCCGGTTGCGTGCAGCGCCCGTGGTCGATGTCATGGCGTTCGTGTCATGCTCCGACCGCACGGGGTGCGGCTGTTCGATGACCCGAGGCGAGTTCAGCGCGGGTGTGATCTTGGACGTAGGCGGGGTCGTCGATGACATCGGCGGTCGTGAACTCCACCACCCTCAGCCCGTCTGCAGTCAGCCGGTTCCGGCGACGAGCGTCGCGTTGACGGTCTCTATCGGAGGTGTGCCCCCGCCGGCCGCTGACTTCCACGACCAGGTTCGTTCCGGCGAACTCGAAGTCGACCCGAATCGCCCTGCCGTCGCGCTGGTGATGCACCACCTGGGTCTGCGGGCGCGGCAGGCCTGCCTCGCGGATCAGGCGAAGGAAGGCACGCTCCAGGAACGACTCACCTCCCGAGTCGAGCAGCAAGGTGCGAAGCAGCCGAATGCCGGCGCGCCCGCTGCCCGACAGCTGCGCCATCCGGCTGGTCAGCGTCGGGACCGATGTGCGGCGCAGCCGAACGGCACTGTCGATGATCGACTCGAGCTCGTGAGCCGATGCGGTGCGGGCGATGTCGATGATCGCCCGCGTCGCCGAGCAAGTGCGGATGCCCTTGTGTTGGAGGACGTCGCCGCTCCACTCGGTGGTCGTGTGCAGGTTGAGCCACGGCGGCAGATGGCGCCGGGCCCTGGGGACCAGGAAGTCGACCGACTCGGTGTGGCAGTCGTCGAGGTCCCACCAGCGCGCTGCCGTGGCGCCGTACAGCGCTGCGTCCTTCCCCAACCAACCGGCGCCGGCGTGCACCCTCATCTCCCAGGTGACAGGGGTTGCGGCGTGACGCCAGTGACCGGGCACCAGGGGCAACCACACGTCGTCGCGCAGGAGGCGCTGCCACTGGTGCGGGCTGAGCCCGGCCTGCTGTACCAGCGATCGGGTGGCCAACATGTGGTTACCGGTGATCAGTTCAATCAGCTTCGAGTCGTTTCTCATACCTTTCTGGGCACAGCGAGATGGCGAAAGCGGCAAAATTTCCTGCTTGCGTCCTTCTCCCGCGCCCGTTCACACAACTCCGCCATGACATGAACGGGGTGTCATCGCACGGGCGGGGTTGCTGGCGGTCGGGGTATGACGTGAACGTCGTCATCGGATCGTCGCAACCCTGGCGGTGGGGGCATGACACGAACGGGTTCTGGCGCGGTGTGGGTGCGAGGGCAGGCTCGCATCAGTGGTGGGGGCGGGGGTCCGGTGGAGCGGCGGTGGAGCGGCGGTGGTCAGGCGTCGGGCGGCGGTGGAGCGGCGGTGGTCAGGCGTCGGGGCGGTGGACGGCCATGAAGTCGTCGACGGCGGCGACGAAGCGCTCGAGCATGTCGGCCAGCACCGGCAGTTCGGCGCGGCTGTAGGCGCCGAGGATGTGGGTCATCAGCTCGGCCCGCCTGGCCGACACCAGGTCGTGTGCGGTGCGGCCGGCCTCGCTGACTTCTACCTGCACCACCCGGCCGTCGTCGCTGCATGCACTGCGCGTGGCGAGCCCGGCGTTGACCAACCGCTGCACCGCACGGGTGGCGGTGGAGGGCTCGACCCGCAGCGCCTCGGCCAGTTCGCTCATGCGCCACGACGGGCGCAGCGCGAGCAGGTCGAGCGTGTCCATCTGACCTTGCTCGATCGACTCCTCGTCGCCGCCATACAAGAACTCGCGCAGGTCGGAGGTGGACGCGCCCCGACGGATCTCGCGCCACGCGAGACCGATGCGCCTGGCGAGCTCGTACGAGTCGCGCAGCTTGGGATTGGCGGGCACAGGAGTCATGGGTGTCGTCAGGGTAGCCAGCCCGACGGATCCGGTGGGAACCGTGCGTAACGATCGCCCGGCGCCCCGGTCAGTGCTTGGGCAGTTGCTGCTTGGCCTTGTCCACCAGGTGCACCGGCAGCACGTCGTAGTGATCGTGCTGCACGGAGTAGCGGCCGCGCCCGCTGGTCATCGACCGCAGCTCCACTGCGTAGCGCTGCAGCTCGCCGGCGGGCACCAGTGCGGCGATCTGCTGTTCGCCGTACTCGGTGGCGGACGACCCGTTCACCCGCCCGCGGCGCGACGTGATGTCGCCCATGACGTCGCCCTGGTAGCCGGCCGGTACGGTGACCGACAGCAGGCAGATGGGCTCCAGCACCACTACTCCGGCTGCGGCCAGCGCATCCTTGAAGCCATGGGCGGCTGCCGTCTTGAACGCCATCTCGCTGGAGTCGACGGAGTGGTACTTGCCGTCGTAGCACTCGACGTGCACATCGACGACGGCGAAGCCGTGTACGCCGCCGCGGGTCATCGTCTCCTCGATGCCGGCCCGCACCGCCGGGATGTAGTTGCGTGGGATGGTGCCGCCGACGACGGCGTCGGTGAACTGGAATCCGCTGCCGCGCGGCAGCGGCGACACCCGAAGGTTCACCACCGCGAACTGCCCGTGGCCGCCGCTCTGCTTCTTCACCTTGCCCTCGGCCTCGGCATTGCCGGAGATGGTTTCGCGGTAGGCGACGCGCAGCTCGACCGTGTCGACGGTGACGCCGAACTTGCGGGCCATGCGCTCGATGGCGACGGCGATGTGGGTGTCGCCCGCGCCGCGCAACACGGTCTGCTGCGTTTCCTCCACGCGCTCGACGAGCAGCGACGGGTCTTCGGTCTGCAGGCGGGCGAGCGCGTTGCCCAGCTTGTCGTCGTCGGCCTGGGTGCGGGGCACGATCGCGACGGCGTAGTGCGGCGCCGGTCGGGCCTGCGCCGCCACCTTCACCGGTGAGCCCTTCGGCGCCAACGTGTCGCCGGTGTGCGTGGCGCTGAGCTTGGCGACCGCGGCGATGTCGCCGGCGACCACCTCGGTGGCGGGCGTCTGCTCCTTGCCGCGCAGCACGAACAGGCCGTGCAGCCGTTCTTCGGCGCCGCTGGAGGTGTTGAGCAGCCGTTCGTCGGCCTTCACCGTGCCCGACAGCACCTTGAACACCGACAGCTGGCCGATGTAGGGGTCGGCGACGGTCTTGAACACGTAGGCCAGCGGCTGGCCGGCGGCATCGGCGCTGACCGGCACGCTGCCGTCGCCGGCGATCACCGGCACTGGCCGATCGAGCGGTGACGGGCCAAGCTCGCACAGGAAGTCGGCCAGCCGATCGATGCCCACGCCGGTGGTGGCGGAACCAAGCAGCACCGGGAACTCCGTGCAAGCCAGCACCTCGTGGGCCAGCGTGCGCTCGAGCTCGGCCACCGACGGCACATCGCCAGACAGGTAGCGCTCGAGCTGCTCGTCGTCGCCCGACACGATCTCTTCGAGGAGCGCGTCGTGCAAAGCGTGCTCTTCGGCGGCCACGTCGGCCGGCATCGGCTCGGTGTGGTGGGTACCGCCGGGCTCGTAGTCGAACGCTTCCTCCGACAGCACGTCGGCCACGCCGTGCAAGCTGGCTGCTTCGCCGAGCGGCAGCTCCAGTGGGGCGATGCCGCTGCCGAACGCAGCCCGCAACTGATCGAGCACCGAGTGGAAGTCGGCGCGATCCTTGTCCTCCTTGTTGACGAAGATCATGCGCGGCAGGCCCAGCGCGGCGGCCTTGCGCCACAGCAGCTCGGTCTGCACCTCCACACCATCGACGGCGCTGACCACGAGCACAGCCAGGTCGGCGACCGACAGCGCGGCGTCGACCTCGCCCTCGAAGTCGAGGTACCCGGGCGTGTCGATGATGTTCACCTTGTAGGTGTTGCCGTCGGTGGCCTTCCACTCGAACGGGGCGACGGCCAATGACAGGCTCATCTTCCGCTTGATGCTCTCCGGCTCGGTGTCGAGCAGGCTGCTGCCGTCGTCGACCCGGCCGGCACGAGCCACGGCCCCGGCACGAGCCAGCAGCGCCTCGGCCACGGTGGTCTTGCCAGACCCACCATGACCGACGAGTGCCACGTTGCGAATACGGTCCGTCGGGTAGCTCTTCACTAGTGCCCCTTTGCACGTGCGGAGGTTCTGGCCGAGACGGTAGCCGCATCGAGGGAGCGGCGCGCAGGGACCTTCGGCCCCATCGTCGTGCTGGAGCCGCTCAGCGGAGACGCGGCGGGCGAAGCGAAGGAGGCGATGGGGATCTACGCCGTGGGGAACTCGTCGGGGTCGACCGAACTCGTCGGCGACCAGGCGCCGTCCGTTGCGCCGAACGTCAGGGTGATGATCGTGTAGGTGCTGGACGAGCTCTCGAAGCTGCTGTCCTCGTCGAACATCCCGTAGTCGGCGTTGACGGTGAACCGGTGGTAGAACGAGCACCAGTCCGTGCCGTGCACGAAGTACGTGGCGTACGCACCCTCGCGGATGTTGCGAACGGTGTACGAGCTGCCCGCCTGCACGTAGACACCGAGCAGGGTTGGCTGGCCCTCACCTGGAGCGGTCAGCACCACGTACACGTCCTCGTCGCGCTGGTTGTCGATGGTCAGCCGGTTCGAACCGCCACCGATTTCGTTCACGAGGATCGTCCCGTTCGACGGGCGTTCGATCTGATAGACGTCGAACAAGGCTTCGGACCCGTTGACGTTCAGCCCGTGCAGTCCGGGGTTGGCGACAGTGAGGATGAACTGCTCCTCGCTCGAGGCGCCCCCTGCGAGGGTGACCCCGCGGGACTGGACGACCTGTCCATCGAGCATCACGTCGAGGGTGAAGGCACCCTCGGACTCGCCGACGTTGGAGAACGCCACCAGCACGGTCACATCATGCGAGATCGCGAAGTTCGCAGGGCTCGGCGTGATGCCGACGCTGTCGATCACCAGTTCCGGAGGCGCCAGAACCCACACGGGGGTCGTGGTGTCGCCAACGCCGATGACCGGGTGCCCCGGGGTGTCCATCGTGAGGGTGAAGACCTCTTCACCGGACCCCCCTCCTGGGAGGGATGTGTCCCGGCGCTGGACGGTACGACCGTCCACGGTCAGCTCCAGCGTGTGAGTGCCGTCGGCTTCGCCGAGGTTCGAGTAGCGCACCGTGACGGTGACCGTCGGGTCGACCATCGGGTCGACCGTTTCAGGAGACACGACCAGCTCGTCGATGACGAACCGGGGCGACGTCATCACCCAGAGGGAGTGCTGCACCCCGGTGAACTTGTCGACTGTCAGCTCGTAGTTACCCGGCTCGAGGCCATCCACGTCGAACGTGATCGTCACCTCGGCCCCGGCATCGAGCTGGACCGTCTGGGTGCCGAGAGCCACCCCGCCGGCCGAGAGAGTCAGCTCCTGCGTGCCGCTCTCGTCGCCGTTGTTCCTGACGAGCACACCGACCTCGAACGCGTCGTCGGTCACGACTGAGTCGGGCGCCGCGATCGAGTCGACCGCGAACTTCGCGCCGGCCCCGCGCATCACGAACAGAACGGTCACGGCGCCGGCGATCAGCACCACGACAGCGCCCAGCATGGCGAGCTTCCGGCGCCGGTGCCGCGGATGTTCAGCAGAGGGCGCTGGGAGGAGTGGGCCCGGCGGGGGCGGTTGCCCGCTCGACGTGATGTCCAGGGGCTCGGCGGGTGAATGCGGCGTCGGTGGCGGGAAGGCGCTGCGGACACTGGCGGGGGTGATGGCGGGAGCGTGCATCACACACCTCTTTTCGCGACCGGAAGAGCCCGATCGCCCACATCCATCATCTGCCCACACCGACGTCGGGAACAGGGTCCTTCGGAATCATTCCACCCTGCGCTCGCTGCGCGCCGCGTCCGGCCACTACGGCTTGGTCAGCCGGAGGCGGGACATCACATGGAGCCCAAGGTGGGAATCGAACCCACGACCTACGCATTACGAGTGCGTTGCTCTACCGACTGAGCTACCTGGGCGCAGGCAGCAATGCTAGCGGTCGGCCAGCAGCGTCACCCACCCGGTTTCCCGGGGCCGGCGCGCGTCGCCGAGCACGCTCAGACCGACGGCAGGTCGAGCAGCAGCGATTGCAGCAGCAGTGTCTCGTTGGGGTTGCGATCGAGCGATTCCAGCGCCTGGTGGATGCGTTGCACCGCGTGCACCGCCGACTCGTGACGGGCCATGCGCTGCTGCACGAGGGCGTCGCGGTAGGCGGAGGCCATCACACCCAGGCCACTGCGCAACTCGTCGACGCGGTGCCGGCGCAGCTCGCGCTTGTGCCGCTCCTCCAGCTGCTTGCGGCCGCTGCCGCGCTCGCCGACGGCAGCCACGCGTGCCTCCAGCGCGGCGGCCTCGTCGGCCTGGCGGGCGGCCAGTGGTGCGGCCGCGCCCTCGATCAGCGCGTTCAGTTCGTTGCACAGTGCCACCACCGTGGCGCCTGTTCCGTCGAGCCGGGCGGGAACCGAGGCGAACGCCTCGCGCCGCGCCCGCAGGCCGGGGTCGACGGCCAGCACCCGGGCGCGGGTGAGGTTGCCCTCGGCCGCCGCGGCGGCCAGTGCGGCGGCGGGTGCAGCGATGCCCTCGGCCACCAGCACGACGCGGATGGTGCCTT
>JAUSLQ010000253.1 GCA_030645675.1 Actinomycetota bacterium
AGAGCTGATTCGTCACATCCGCTTCTAGCGGGAACCTACCGAGGGCCGCCGGGCCGCTCTAGAACGCAAGTCGTTCGAGCGGGCCGTGCGGCCCTCGTCGTATGTACCACTCGAACCCGTACACGCCCTCGAACGTGTCGGCCGGCATGGTCAGCGTCTCGCTGTCAGCAGCGATCTGGCTGGCGTGCGCCGCCATCGCCGCCCGCTTCGCCGCCGCCTGCCCACGCACGTCGATGGTGGTCGTGACCCACACCGTCGGCACGCCCAGAGGGGCGGCGTTGGTGGCGGTCACCTCCATGCCCAGCAGCGACTCCACCGCATGGCCCACCAGATGGGTCTCGACGAAGTGCAGGTACTCGCGATCGACGGTGCACTCGTACACGGTGGGCACGCCGGCCGCGGCCGCCGCCGCTACCCCGTGCTCGTGCACCGCCACATGGTCGGGGTGGCCGTAGATGCCGCCCTCGTCGTACACCACCAGCGCGGTCGCATGTTCCTCGCCCAGCACCACGGCAAGGCGTTGGGCGACCTCTTCGGCAGGGTGCTGCGGGTCGCCGTGCAGGCCGCTGTCGGGGTAGCCGAGGAACACGACCCGCTCCACGCCCAGCAGGGTGCACGCGGCCCCGGCCTCGGCCACGCGGGCGCGGGCCAGCGGCGACAGGGGGTCGGTGTCGCCGTTGGTGGCGAACACCACCACCGTGCGAACGCCATCGGCCGCCAGCCGCACGAGTGTGCCGCCGGTGAAGATCGCTTCGTCGTCGGGGTGAGCGTGGAAGAACACCACCGTGTCGGTACTGGGCGCGGTACTGGGCTCGGTACTGGGGTCCGTGCGGGGCTCGGCGCTGGTTGCTGCGGCCATGGGTGAGGAAGCTACGCCACGCGCTGCCGTGTCACCTTTTTCGCGCCTCGTGCGTCTATGTCCTCGCAACCACGATGATGCGGCCGGTACGGTTCGCACCCCCACAAGGAGTCAGCACATGAAGGTCAACATGGGTCGCACCGATCGCATGATCCGCGCATTCGTCGTCGCACCGATCGCGATCATCCTCGCGTTCGTCGTCGGCGCCGGTTCGGTGGGTGGCATCATCCTGTTCGCGGCCGCAGCGATCATGCTGGGCACCGCTGCCGTCGGGTCGTGCCCGCTGTACCTGCCGTTCGGCTTCCGCACATGCCCGATCGACGCGAAGAAGTCCTGACCACCGGCGGCCCGTCGGTTGGCGGCCCGTCGGTTGGCGAGCACGCCGCCGGGCTGACGGTCGAGCAGCTGGGCCGGGCGGCAGGCGAGCTGACGCCCGACCTGCTGCGCTTCGCCCGCCGGCTGACCGACACCGCCCACGCCGCCGACGACCTGGTGCAGGACACGTTCGCCCGTGCATTGCAGGCACGCAGCAGCTTCCGCGGCGATGCCGGCCTGCACACCTGGCTGCACCGCATCATGTGGAACCTGGCCATCGACCGCACCCGCCGCCAGGGGCGCGAACTGCTGGTCGGCGAGGTGGAGGATCGCTGGCGCGACGACCAGTACTCGGTCGACCCGCACGCCGTGATCCAGCGCGCCGGCGATGCCGACGACCTGCGCGAGGCCCTGATCCGGCTGCCGTTCATCTACCGCAGCGCAGTCGTGCTGCACGACTCGCTGGGCTGGCCGCACCACGAGATCGCCGAGCGCCTCGGCATCTCCGTCGCCAACGCCAAGCAGCGTGTGCACCGCGGCCGCATGCTGCTGACGACCGCGCTGGCCGACGGGGCCGAGCGCGCCCACAGGAAGGGGGCCGGCATGCGTTGCTGGGATGCCCGCGAGCAGGTGTCGGACTATCTCGACGGAGCGCTGGCGGCGCCGGAGCGGGCCGCGCTGGAGGCCCACCTGCAGACCTGCCCGACGTGCCCCCCGCTGTATGCCGCGCTGGTGGGCAGCCGCAGCGCGCTCAGCGCCCAGCGCGACGCCGACGACGTGCTGCGGCCCGATCTGGTGGCCCGCGTGCGGGCGCTCGTTCGCGCGACAGGCACCGAATGATGTGACAGGCACCCTCCGCACGCGGAAGAGTGGTGCCGTGCACCCCCTCCGTCCACGGTCCACGGCACCTCGCTGCTCAGGGCGCCGGCGATGGTCGGCGGCAGCGGTGCTGGCGTTCGGCCTGACGACGGTTGCGCTGGGGCCCGCCCACGCGTGGGCCGATGCCGCCGGGCCCACCGACTACCGCTCGCAGGTGGTCGACGTGCAGCCGGCCACGCCGGCGGTGCACCTGTCGGTGGTGGGCGGCGATTCGTTCCTGCAGCTCTCGGTGGACCGCGGCACCGAGGCCGAAGTCGTCGGCTATCGCGGCGAGCCGTTCATCCACTTCCTACCCGACGGCCAGGTGCAGGAGAACCGGGCCTCCGCCACGTACTTCCTCAGCGCTTCGCGCTACGGCAACACCCTGCCCGCGGGGTTCGTCGACGACGCACCAGCCGACTGGCACACCGTCGCCGACGACGGCACCTATGCCTGGCACGACCACCGCATCCACTGGATGATCGACACCCGCCCGCCGGGCAAGCAGCCCGGTGACGTGGTGCTGTCGGCCGAGGTGCCGCTGATCGTCGACGGCGTGGAGGTGGACGTGAAGGTCGAGTCCACCTGGCTGCCGGCCGCGTCACGTCTGCCGATGTGGTTGGGCCTGAGCGCGGGGGTGGCCGTCGTCGGCGCCGTGCTGGCTGTGGCTGCCGCCGCTGCCGGGCCGGCGGCGATGCGGCGGCGACGGGCCCGCGGCATCGCCGGGGCGACATCGGATCTTGCAGTGCTGGCTGTCGTGATCGGCTGGTGGCAGTACTCGTCGTTGCCCGCCGAGACCGGCCCGCGACCGGTGTGGTTCGCGCTCCCGGCGGTTGCCGCGGTGGCGGGGATTGCAGCGCTGGTGCTGGCGCTGCGCAACGCCCGCCCAGGCGCCGCTGCCGGGGGCCAGGTCGCGGCGACGTTGGCCGGTAGTGCCCTGGTGCTGCTGGCGGGCGTGAACCTGGTGGTGTGGGGATGGATGCGGCGCGACGGGTTCCGCTTCGCGATCCTCGCCACCGATGCTCCCGGCTGGCTCGACCGGTTCGCGTCGGCTGCTGCACTCAGCGGCGGGGCGCTCGTGGCCGGTTACGGACTGGTCGTGCTGGCGGGAGCGATCGTCTCCCCTCAGCAACTGCTCCAGCGCGACGACGCAGCAGGCGCTACAGCGACTTGATGTAGTCGACCAGCGCCTGCACGTCGGCGTCGGTCAGCCGGTTCGGGGGCATCACGCTGTACCCCTTCACCTTCTGCGCGCTGGGGTCTTTGATCGCCAGCGTCAGGTACGCCTCGTCGGCCGTCACCGTGCTGCCGTCGGCGAGCGTGACCTGCGAGCCGAACAGCCCGGTCCACTTCGGGCCCATGCCGCCTTCGCCGTTCGGGCCGTGGCACGCACTGCACCCGCTGCTCAGCGACACCCGCTGGCCGGCCGAGATCTCGCTGTCGGGGGGCAGGCTGCTGGTGGCTGTGCGCTCCTCGCCGCACGCGACGGCCAGTGCCGCCACGGCAGTGAGCGACAGCAACGGGGCGACGCGGATCCATCGGGAAGTCACTCGTTCATGGTCGCACACCATCGATCCACCGACCAATCACCCGTGCGACGCGGCCGAGCCGGTGCCATGCTGGACGGCCGAGCCGACATGACAGCGCACACCCAACCCTCCGACGCACGCCGTCAGGCCGCCGAGCGCCGCGGCGAGCTGGTGCAGTCGCTGCGCGCCGCCGGTGCCCTGGCGTGCCCGGAGGCACTGCCGCTGGCCGCCCGGCGCGACGACTTGCTGGCCGCCATCGGCGGTCATCAGGTGGTGATCGTCGCCGGCGAGACCGGCTCGGGCAAGAGCACCCAGCTGCCCAAGATCTGCCTCGACCTCGGCCGCGGCGTCGCCGGGCTGGTGGGCCACACCCAGCCGCGGCGAATGGCCGCCCGCACCATCGCCGAGCGCGTGGCCGAGGAGATGGGCACCGAGCTGGGCGGCGCGGTGGGCTACACCGTGCGCTTCACCGACACCGTCGGCGAGCAGACGCTGGTGAAGGTGATGACCGACGGCATCCTGCTGGCCGAGATCCAGCGCGACCGCATGCTGCGGCGCTACGACACGCTGATCATCGACGAAGCCCACGAGCGCAGCCTGAACATCGACTTCCTGCTCGGCTACCTCGCCCAGCTGCTGCCGCAGCGGCCCGACCTGAAGCTGATCGTCACCTCCGCCACGATCGACACCCAGCGGTTCAGCGAGCACTTCGCCAATGCGGCCGGGGTGCCGGCGCCGATCATCGAGGTCAGCGGCCGCACCTTTCCCGTGGAGGTGCGTTACCGCCCGTTCGGAGCGCGTGAAGAAGACCCGGACGACGACCGCGACCAGGTGCAGGCGATCGTCGACGGCGTCGACGAGCTGGCCCTGGAGGGCAACGGCGACGTGCTGGTGTTCCTGTCCGGCGAGCGTGAGATCCACGACACCGCCGATGCGCTGCGCCGCCACTTCGCGGCCACGGCCGCGGCTGGCAGCGGCTCTGCGTCGGAGGTGCTGCCGCTGTACGCACGGCTGTCGGCGGTCGAACAACACCGCATCTGGCAACCACACCGCGGTCGACGGGTGGTGCTGGCCACCAACGTCGCCGAGACCTCGCTCACCGTGCCCGGCGTGCGCTACGTCATCGATGCCGGCGCGGCCCGCATCTCGCGCTACAGCCACCGGCTGAAGGTTCAGCGGCTGCCGATCGAGGCTGTGTCGCAGGCCTCGGCCAACCAGCGCGCGGGCCGCTGCGGCCGCGTGGCGCCGGGAGTGTGCATCCGCCTGTACGACGAGGAGGGGTTCACCAATCGGCCGGAGTTCACGGAACCCGAGATCCTGCGCACCAACCTCGCCTCGGTCATCCTGCAGATGACCGCGCTGGGCCTGGGCGACGTGGCCGCGTTCCCCTTCCTCGACCCGCCCGACTCGCGGGCCGTTCGCGACGGCTACTCGCTGCTGGAGGAGCTGGGCGCGATCGAGCCCTCCGCAGACGGGCCCGCGGGCGACGCGGCGCGCCGGCTGACCCCAATGGGCAAGCGCCTGGCCCGGCTGCCGCTCGACCCGCGCCTGGGGCGGATGGTGCTGGAGGCCGAGCGCCACGGCTGCGCCCGCGAGGTGATCGTCATCGCCGCCGTGCTCAGCATCCAAGACCCGCGCGAGCGCCCTGCCGAGCACCGCGCTGCGGCCGACGAGCTGCACCGCCGGTTCAACGTGCCGGGCAGCGACTTCCTCTCGCTGGTGAAGCTGTGGGACTACCTGCGCGAGCAGCAGCACGAGCTCAGCAGCAGCCAGTTCCGCAAGCTGTGCCGCAGCGAGTACCTGAACTACCTGCGCGTGCGCGAGTGGCAAGACCTGTTCAGCCAGCTGCGCCAGGTGGCCGGGCAGATCGGCATCCGCCTGGGCAGCCCGACTGCCGGTGTCACCGCCGGTCACCCCGACCGCGTGCACCAGGCGCTGCTGGCCGGCCTGCTGAGCCACATCGGCATGCGCGACGGCACCACCCGCGAGTACAAGGGCGCGCACGGCTCGAAGTTCGCCGTCGGCCAGGGCTCGGTGCTGGCCAAGACCCTGCCCCGCTGGGTGATCGCCGCCGAGCTGGTGGAGACCAACCGCCTGTGGGGCCGCATGCTGGCCGAGGTGCAACCGGAGTGGGCCGAGCAACTGGGTGGGCACCTGGCCAAGCGCTCGTACAGCGAGCCCCGCTGGGACCCCAAGCGGGGAGCGGCCGTGTGCGGCGAGCGGGTCAGCCTGTTCGGGCTGCCGATCGTCAGCAACCGGACGATCGGTTACGACCGCATCGACCGTGCTGCCGCCCGCGAGATGTTCATCCGCTGCGCGCTGGTGGAGGGCGACTGGGCCCCTCATGGCGGTGCGGCGGTGAAGTTCTGGGAGGGCAACCTGCGCTTCCTGAAGGACCTCGCCGGCTGGGGCGAGCGGGTGCGCCGCCCCGAGCTGGTGGACAGCGAGGCCGTGTTCGCGTTCTACGACCAGCGGGTGGGCGCCGACGTGGTCAGCACCCGCCACTTCGACCGCTGGTGGAAGCAGGCTCGGGCCTCCCAGCCCGAGCTGCTGACGATGCGGATGGAGCACTTCGTGGGTGGCTCGGGCGCAGCCAGCGCGTACGCGTTTCCAACCGTGTGGCGCCACGGCGAGATCGAGCTGACGGTCTCCTATCGCTTCGACCCCGGCGCCCCGCTGGACGGCGCCACCGTGCACGTACCGCTGGCGGTGCTGAACCAGGTCGAGCCGGTGGGCTTCGACTGGGGCGTGCCCGGCTTTCGCGACGAGCTCGTTCGCGCACTGCTGCGCTCGCTGCCGAAGGAGCACCGCCGCGAGCTGGTGCCGATGGCGGAGGTCGCGGAGAAGGTGGCCACCACGCTCGGCGCGCCCGAGCGCTGGGAAGACGGCACCTCGCTGGCCGCGGCGCTGGCCGCCGTCGTGCAGGAGGTGACGGGCGTGGTGGTACCGCCACACGCGTTCGACGCGGGCAAGGTGCCCCCGCACCTGTGCATCACGTTCGCGGTCGACGACCCGCAGGGCGCTCCCATAGCCACCGGCACCGACATCCTCGCCCTGCGCAAGCTGCTTGCGCCGCGGCTGCGGGCCGCGATCGCCCGCGAGGCGCCGATCGAGGAACGCCGCGGCATCACCCGTTGGGACTTCGGCGATCTGCCGCGCGAGGTCTCCACCGAGCGCAACGGCATCACCGTGCGCGGCTACCCGGCACTGCTGGACGACGGCGACAGCGTCAGCATCCGCGTGTTCACCAAGCCCGAGCTGCAGGCGAAGGTGATGCGTACGGGCGTGCGGCGCCTGCTGCTGCTGGCAGTGCCCGTGGGCAAGCGGGCCGTCGAGCAGCACCTCACCAACGCACTGCGCCTGGCAATCGTCCGGGGCGGCACCGGGTCTGGTGGTGCGGTGGCTGCCGTGTCGCTGGACTCGCTGGCCGACGACTGCCTCATCGCCGCTGCCGACCGCTTGGTGGTGGCAGCCGGTGCCCCGGTGTTCACCGCCGCCGAGTTCGACGAGCTGGTGCGTGTCGCCCGCGATGAGCTGCCCGATGCCGCCGCCGGTGCCCTGCGCACCGCCGCCGAGATCTACGTAGTCGCCGCCGCCGCCGCGCAACGCCTCGACCGTCTGGTGGCACCGCCGGTTGCCGCTTCTGCCACCGACGCCCGCGCCCAGCTGGACCGCCTGGTGCGCCCGGGCTTCGTCACCGCCACTGGCACCGGCCGCCTGGCCGACGTGCTGCGCTACGTGAAGGCGATCGACCACCGCCTGGCCAAGCTGCCGGAAGACCCCCACCGCGACCAGGCCCGCCTGCGCGAGGTGGTGGTGCTGGAGGCGCGCTACGTCGCCCTGCTGCGCCGGATGGACCGCGACGACATCACCCCCGAGCTGATCGACGTCGGCTGGCTGCTGGAAGAGCTCCGCGTGGCCACCTTCGCCCAACAACTGGGCACCGCCCGCCCCGCCAGCCCCCAGCGAGTGAGCAAGGAGCTCGCCGCGCTGGGTGCGTGAGTCCTGCGACACCCCGCGACCGCCAACCCGAGCTGCGCCGGAGGCCGGCCCTCCGTAGATGGCGTCATGGTCTCGTCGATTCGATTTCGACTTCGATCTCGGCATCGAAACGCGGCCCACCTCCAGCCCGCCCACCTCCAGCCCGCCCAGCAGCGAGCTAGCCCGTAGCGCTCGGTACCCCGACCTTCAGCTGCTTGCAGTGAGGTGAGCGGCGACCCCCGGCCCCACGGCGCGTGCAGCCGCCCGATCACCCCGAGTGACCGCAACCCCGCCTCCAACTCCGTCCGGCCCGCACCACCGGACGCAGCAGCACGACGCACCGAGGCGATGCCCCGCACCCGCTCGCACACCGCCCTCGCGTCCATACGAACAACCGTACGCAGGGGGTCTCACACAATAGATCGGGGTGATGCCGGCCCAGGTTCGATCAGCAGCGCGTCAGTACTTGAGGCGTTCCAGCAGGTGCACGGTCACCTCGTCGCCGGCCTGCTTGTCGATCGCCAGCCGCAGCTCGGCCTTCACCGGCAGCTTGTGGCGGCCGTCGCCGAGTGCCATGAACGAACTGCGGAACGGCACACCATCCACCGTGCCGCGCACCTTCACCAGCCCGCGGGTGCCGAAGTACTCGGCTGAGCCCGGCATCACGACGAACGTCCAGCCTCCCGGGTTCGGGCTCTTCTGCAGCGTCGCCGTGAACTGATGATCCAACGCACTCACCGCTCACCTCCGTTTCGTGGAGCAACTCGTTCCCACCGAACTCTTACTCGCCCGCCAACAGTCGTCAACCTTCGTGTCATACCGTTTCCGCACACCCCCGATGACGACGAAGGACACGACGATGGAACACCAACTCGCCGAGTGGGATCGCGGTCTCGCCCACGACATGACCCGCCTGATCCAGCGCCGCCGGGCGCTGCAGCTGTTCGCCGGCGCCGGCGCGGTGGCCTTCCTCGCCGCCTGCGGCAACGACAGCAGCGGCACCCCGGCCACCTCCACCCCGGCCAGCACCACGACGGCCAGCACCACGGTCGGCAGCGACACCACCGCCGGCACCACGACGGCCAGCACCGGCACCACCGCGGCCACGGCTGCGACGTGCACCACGGCCGTGCCCGAGGAGACCGCCGGCCCGTACCCGGGCGACGGTTCGAACGGGCCCGACATCCTCACGGAGCCCGACGTCGTGCGCGGCGACATCACCACCAGCATTGGCTCGTTCAGCGGCACCGCCGACGGCGTGCCCACCACGATCCGCCTCACCGTGCTCGACTCGTCGAACGGCTGCACGCCGCTGAAGGGCGGCGCTGTGTACCTGTGGCACGCCGACAAGGACGGGCACTACTCGATGTACACGGCCCCCGACGCGAGTTACCTGCGTGGCGTTCAGGAAGCGGACGCCAGCGGCACGGTCACGTTCCAGAGCATCTGGCCGGGCTGTTACGACGGCCGCTGGCCGCACATCCACTTCGAGGTGTACCCCACGCTGGCCGACGCGCTGGAGGCATCGAGCCGCATCACGACCTCGCAGATCGCACTGCCCGAGGCCGAGTGCCAGACGGTGTACGCCGCCACCGGTTACGAGGCCAGTGTCACCAACCTCACCCACACCTCGCTGGCCACCGACAACGTGTTCCGCGACGGCTGGGACCAGGAACTGGCCACCGCCACCGGCAGCAACAACGCCGGCTGGAACGTAGCGCTCACCATCACCGTCTGAGCCGCGCCAACCGCGCCGACCGCGCCGACCGCGCCGACCGCGCCCTACTGCAGCCCGGCCAGGGGTGGCCGCTCGGCCAGGTTCAGCGGCACCTCCGAACCATCGGCGCGGCGCAGGCGGGGCAAACCCTCGGGCACCACCGAGCCACCCGGCAGGCGGCCCAGCATCGTCGCCATCACCTCCGCGGCCTGCACCGACAACGCGTGCAGGCTCCGGTGGCGGTGTTCGCGCACACCGAGATCGACCTGTGCGATCGCCTCCGCCCCGTAGCGGGCGGCGACGTCGATCAGCATCGCGATCTCGACGCCCCAGCCCTCCACGAACGGCAGTTGCTCCAGCACCTCGCGGCGGCCGGCGTACTCGCCCGCCAGCGGCTGGTGCAGCCCGGTGAGCTCGGGGTAGTAGAGCGACATCAACGGCCGCGTGACCAGCTCGGTGGTGCGCCCACCGCCGCCCAGCTGGGTGGGCCGGTGGAAGATCGCCTTCACCAGCGCCACCGTGTCGTCGTCGATCATCGGGGCCAGCAGCTTGGCGATCCAGATGGGCTCGAAGCTGGTCACGTCGCCGTCGACCCACACCACGAAGTCGCCCTTGCTGGCAGCCAGGCTGGCCCACAGCACGTTGCCCTTGCCGTGGCCCACACCGTGCACCGCGTGGATGTCGTCGATCGGGATGACCGTCGCGCCGGCGCTGGCAGCCACCGAGGCGGTGTCGTCGGTGCTGCGGTCGTCGAGGACGATCAGCTCGTCGACCAGCGGCACCCGCCGCATCAGCGAGTGGCGGATCATACTGACCAGCGGCCCGATGGTGGCGGCTTCGTCGCGGCACGGGATGCACACCGAGACGGTGCGGCCCTGCTTGGCCTCCAGCAACAGGTCGAGCCCACAATCGTCGACCTCGAACGTGCGCACGGCGCTCATGCCGACCACCACCCGTAGCATGCAGCCCCATGCGCGCTGATGACGGGCTTCCCGACACCATGTTCCTGTACGGCGTGGTGAACGCCAGCCCCGACTCGCTGAACATCGATTCGATCGTGGAAGGCCCCCAGCAGGCGCTGGCACGCGCCACCCAGTTGCTGGCCGACGGCGCCGACGGCATCGACCTGGGTGGGCAGGGCAGCACCGACGTGGCCACTGTCGTGCCCTGGCAGGCCGAGTGGGAGCGCCTGCGCGAGGTGGTGCCCGCACTGGCGGCGCTGGGCGTGCCGACCAGCGTCGACACGTGGCGACCGGAAGTGGCGCGGCTGGCACTGGAGCACGGTGCCACTGTGATCAACGCGGCCGACGGCATGCAAACCGACGAGATGTGGCAGGTGGCTGCCGACTTCGACGTGCCGATCATCGTGCCGTTCCTCAGCGGCCCCAACCCGCGGGCGATGGAGATGGTGCAGCGCGACCCCGTGGAGACGATCATCGAGTTCTTCGACGCCCGCCTGCGCGATGCGGATCGCTTCGGCCTGCGCCACCGCTGTGTGCTCGACCCGGGCACCGGCTTCGCACCCAGCAACTGGCCGTGGGACGAGCGCTACGTCTACCAGAAGCGGGTGTACAGCAACCTCGATGCGATGCGCGTGTTCGGCCTGCCGCTGTACATCGCCCTGCCGTGGAAGGAGACGGTGCAGCACGACGAGCTGCTGGAGATCGTCATCCGCAACCGGCCCGAGTACGGGCGGGTGCACTACCCGGCGAAGGTGCGTTCGTTCGAGCGCCGCATCCGCGCCGAGGGCTGACACGCGCGCCATCGAAGGCAGCGTTGCACGACCCGACATCGACTAGACCCCCAGCGGGCCGCGGGTGTGGATCTCGCTGGGCGGCAGCGTGGCGTCCCAGTCCGGCGGGCACAGCTGGGGCGCGATCTCGCTGAGCGGAGCCAGCACGAACCGGCGCTCGAAGATGCGCGGGTGCGGCACCGTCAGCGCCTGGCTGGTGATGTGGATGTCGTCGTAGAACAGCAGGTCGACGTCCAGCGTGCGCGGGCCCCAGTGCACGATGCGCTGGCGCAGCGCGTTGGCCTCGATGCGCTGGCAGCGGCGGATGAGCGCGTACGGGTCGAGCGGCGTTTCGATCTGCACCACCATGTTGAGGTACGCGCCCTGGTTGTCGGGCCCGCCCACCGGCGCGGTTTCGAACACCTGCGACATCGACACCACGTTGCCCAGCTCGCCGACGGCGAAGCGCAGGTAGCCCTCGCGGTCGCCCAGGTTGCTGCCCAGCGCGATGTACGCAGTGTGCGACACCAGCGGCGGGGCGGCGGCCTCGGCGCGCGTGCGGGTGATGCACACGGCGGTGCTCTGCACGTCTTCCGCGACGGGCGGGCGCAGCTTGGTGATCTTCACGTCGACCTCGTCGACCAGGTCGAACTCCAGCACGACGTCGGCCACCTTCGCGGCCAGGCGCTCGAGCAGGATGTCTTTGCTGTCGCGCGCCAACTCGGTGACGCGCTCGCACACCAGGCCGTAGTGCACGGTGGCGGCCAGCTCGTCGCTGCGCCCCGCTTCGTGCAGATCGACGCCGATGGAGAGGTCGATGCGGAGCGGTTGCGCGATCTCGCGCTCGTGCGGCAAGGCGCCGATCACGGTGAGCACCCGCAGGTCGTCGATCAAGATTCGGTCCACGCGGACCTCCCTTCGAAGTGGGAACACGCTATCCGTGGCCGCCCGCCTTGTCGCCTCGGGCGCGGCTCTAGAGTCACGTGCATGGCTAGCCCAACCCCCGACCACCACGCCCTGTTCCCGTCACTCTCGTACGACCGGCCGGCCGAAGGGGTGTTGCGCGTCACACTCGACACGGCGGGGCCCCACGCGTCGTCGCTCACACCCAGCAACCACACCGGCAGTTGATCATGAGCGCTCCGACCACCCACGCCCCCCGCGCGCGCCTCTTCGGTGCACTGGCAGCCGCGGCGATGTCGTTCGCGCTGCTGGCCTCGATGTCGGTGGCACCCGCGGCAGCGACTGCTGCGGCCGCCGCGTCTCAACGGTCGGGAAGCGTGCCCGCCTCGTCGGTGGCCGCCGACGTGATCGCGCTGGGCGACTCGTTCGCCTCCGGCGAGGGCGCCGCCGACTTTTCCGAGCTCGTGCCCGAGGCCAGCCTCTGCCACCGTGCCCCGGCCAGCGTGTCGGCGCAAGCGATCGATCTGGTGAACCGCACCAACGGCACCGACTGGTCGCGGATCGATGCCACGTGCAGCGGTGCAGTCATCGCCCATCTCACGGCCACGGGCACCGCGCCCGACGAGAAGGAGACGGTGCCCGCGCAGCTCGACGCCTTGTCGGCACTTGGCCCCGACGGCGCCCGCATCGTGACGCTCAGCATCGGCGGCAACGACGTGCGCTTCGCCGAGGTGCTGCTGGAGTGCGTGGTGGCCGGGCTGCCGGCCACGGCCGAGGCCATGGTGCGCCTGTTCCTGGGCGACCAGGCGGTGCCCGAGCGCCCCGGCGACACGTGCGAGGAGTGGAACACGTTTGCGGGTTACTGCAGCGAGGAAGAGGCCCAGCAGCAGGTGGAGCCCGCCTGCCCGGAGGCCGAGCGCACCGTGTACCGCGGGTTCCACACGCTGGAGTTCCTGCAGCAGCAGTTCCCCGCCATGCTGGCCGGCGCCTACGACAGCGTCGGCGAGGCGCTGGCCGCACAGGCCGCGGCCTGGCAGGCGGCACAGGGCGCAGCGCTGGACAGCACCCGCCCGATCCACGTGTACATCAACGACTACCCGTCGATCTTCGGCGCCCAGCAGCCCGACGCCGACCGCTGCAGCTTCATCTCGCCCACCGATGTGAACTGGATGAACACGATGTGGACCGCCGCCAACGAGCAGATCGCGGCCGCGGTGCAGGCCGCCGATGCCCGCTGGGCGGCCCGCACCGATGTGCCGGTGCCGATCCGATTCCACGTGGTGTCGCAGGAAACCGCACTGGTGGGCCACCGCCTGTGCGAGCAGCCAGAAGTTGCCGGCGACGACCCCACGGGCGGCTCCACCTCCACGACAGTCGAGTCGCTGGACGGCCTGTGGGTGAACCCGCTGAGTCTGCTCGATGCCACGAGCCGGCACAAGCGCCAGTACTACTTCCACCCCAACGAGTTCGGCCACGCAGCAATGGGCCAGCGCCTGGCCGAAGCGATCCTCGCCACCCTGGCCGAGGACGCGGAGCCTGGGGCCCCGGCGGGTTCCGGCGGCGACGACAACGACACCTTGCTGCTGGTGGCCGGTGCAGTGGCAGTGCTGGCCACCACCACCTTCGTCGTCATGCTGGTACGCCGGCGCACCCCCACCCCCCGCTGAGCCGCCCCCGGCGCACGCCCCGCTGCAGCTCGAGATCACACAAGTCGGCGGTGAGACCACCCACGAGGTGGGCTCAACGCCAACTTGGGTTGCGGGTGCGTACGGGGCGCGACAAGCAAGAGGCCCTTCCCGGTTTCCGGGAAGGGCCTCTGGTGTTCAACGGGTGGAGGTGAGGGGAATTGAACCCCTGGCCTCAACAGTGCGATTGTTGCGCTCTGCCAACTGAGCTACACCCCCGTTGGAGACCCCGAGTGTAGCGGCGGGATGCGCTGCCCAACCAGGTGATTCAGGCGGCGTGGAACCAGGCCTGGTCGCCGTAGTGGCGATCGGCCTCGAGGCTGCGGATCTGCACCAGCTTGTAGCAGTAGCCGCACAGCGACACGAACGACAGGGCGAAGCCGTAGACCATCGCCGTGGCGTTGGTGGTGGCCGCGAGGAAGCCGGTGACGACGACGGCGATCGCCAGCACGAACAGCACGTTGGCACGGCGGCGGCGCACCAGCTCGCGCTGGCTGGCCTTGTGCAGGTGCATCTGACGGTGGCCGGCGGTGTGATCGCCGTGCGACGGCCCGGCCTGCCCGTGGCTGCGCTGGATGGACGCGCCCTGCATGGCCTGGCGGCCTGCCGGGCCCGGCGGCGGGAAGCCCTGTGCCCGGCGGACCGCGCCGGGGTGGCCGTGCATCGCCTGGCGCTGCTGGGGCGCCTGGGTGAGCGGGCGACCGCGCATGGGCACCATCGTGCGGGTGGGCACGGCGCGCTGCAACGTGGAGAGCTGACGACGGAAGTCGGTGACCGAACTGTTGGGCCGGTTCTCCACCCGCGACCGCAGCAGCGGCGGGATGATGACGGCGGCCCAGACGGCGGCGACGGCGAGGAGGACGACGGGCTGCATCAGATGCCGCCCTGTGCCGTGCTCGGGAGAGTGAGTTGAAGAGTTGTCTGCATGGTGTTCACGAGTGGACCTCCGGGAGTCAGACAGCTGAGCTGCAAGGGAACAACCGGCATCCGTTTCATTACGGTTCTACTACGTTCGTAACGACGGATGCAATGTTAGCGGGTCGGCGGTACGTACCGGACCGCCCGCCAGTTTTCTCCCACAGAGCGATCTCGCCGATGACCATCGCGCGATCTGCGCTCTTGCACATGTCGTAGATGGTGAGCGCAGCCACCGAGCAGGCGTGCAGCGCTTCCATCTCCACTCCAGTGCGGTCGACGGTGTCGACCTGGGCTTCGATCTCGATGAAGTCGTCGCCGATCTCGAAGTTGACGTGCACCGAGCCCACCAGCAGTGGGTGGCACAGCGGGATGATGTCGCTGGTGCGCTTCGCGGCCTGGATGGCAGCCACGCGGGCCACACCGAGCACGTCGCCCTTGTTGACCTCGCGGTTGGCGATGGCGGCGGTGGTGGCCGGTTGCATGAACACCTTGCCGCGTGCGACCGCACGGCGGTGGGTGGGGTCCTTCGGGGTCACGTCGACCATTCGGGCCCGACCCAGCGGGTCGAGGTGCGTGAAAGTCAGGTCACTCATCCGTCACGGAACCGTAGTACAGCCGGCCGGTGCCGTCGCGTCACCGTGTGCGTTCGTGAACGCTGTGCACACCTCAGGACGTGCGCACCGGGCCCATGTCGACCACCTCGAACGCCGTGCCGGGTATGCCCTTCAGCTGGTTCAGGTCGTCGTCGTTCCAGCCGGGGTCGGGCGCACCCTGGAAGAACCAGTTGCTGCCGTTGTCGGCGACGATCAGGCCGTAGCGCTGCATCGCCTCGGCGATCACCCGCGCCTGGCCGGTGAGACCGCTGATGTCGTAGCCGGCCTTCATCCGCAGGCGCAGGCCCATCGGCGGCGCGTCGATGGCGGTGACCGACGAGGCGAAGTGGGTAGCGGGCAGCACGAACCCGCGCTGGGTGGTGCCGAAGGTGACCCGGATCGCGTGGTCGATGTGGCCGGCCGCGACCTCGTCGTAGCGCACCAACCCGGGCAGGATGGGCAGCCCGGCGGCGTCGGCGCTGGTCCACCCCAGCGGGCGCAGGGCGTTGCTGCTCAGGTCGAAGCGGGCGCCGCTGGCCGCCACCCAACCACTGCCGCTGCGCCGGCCGACGAACAGCTCGAACAGTTCGCACGTGCCCTGCCGCACCACCAGCACGTGCCGGTCGCCGCTGGTGGGGCTGCCGCCCTCCACCGGGGCGTTCAGCGGGATGGGGAACGGGCCAGGGTCGCTCTCGTTGCCGTACGCGTCGTAGGTGATGGGCACGAGCGGCTGGTTCTGAGGAACCACCACGTACGGGATGCCGTAGTCGGGGTTCTCGCCGAAGTCGGGGTGCAGGAAGTCGCCGCCGTGTGCCTGGATGTAGGTGATGATCTGGCTGCTGCGCGGGTGCAGCGGCGCGTTGCGCAGGTCGACGTTCCACGAGTTGTCGTTGGGGAACACCCGGCAGCCGCCGATGCGCGGCCCGGGCGCCGGCGTCAGGCGCACCGCGTCAGCGCTCGCGTCCGCTCCCCCGTTCACCGGCCCGACGAGCTCCGCCCCGGCGACGGCCACCAGCGCAAGCGCCCCGGCGACCACGGCCCCCGCCACCACCCGGCGCTTCACCGACGGATCACCGGCCGTTCAGCCGCCGATCTGGCTCATCGTGCGGCGCGGCTTGACGAACGTGACCTGGCCGATCTGGTGGCCGGCCCACTTGGTGCCGACGGCGCGCTGGATCTCGGTGGCGAGCTGGTCGTCGCTCGCGCCGGCACGCATCATCGACAACAGATCGAACTCGTCGGTGGCGAACAGACAGGTGCGCAGCTGGCCCTCGGCCGTCAGGCGCACTCGGTCGCATTCACCGCAGAACGGCTTGGTGACGCTGGGGATGACACCCACCGTGCCCTCTCCGTCGAGGTAGCGCCAGCGGTCGGCCGGAGCTGCGCCGCGGGCGGGCACGAGCTCCAGCGGGAACTCGGCGGCGATCGCAGCGACGATCTCGTCCTGCCCCACGACTGCATCATGCAGCCACGCGCCCGAGGCGTCGAGCGGCATGAACTCGATGAACCGCACCTCCAGCGCGTTGTCGCGGCCGAAGCGGGCGAGGTCGACGATCTCGTCGTCGTTCACGCCGCGCTGCACGACGGCGTTGATCTTCACCGGGCCGAACCCGGCCTCCTTCGCGGCCTCGATGCCGTCGAGCACGCGGGCGAGCTCGTCTCGTCGGGTCATCTGCAGGAACCGATCGGGCTGCAGCGTGTCGAGGCTGATGTTCACCCGCTGCAGGCCCGCGTCGCGCAGCTCGTGGGCCATGTGACGGAACGTGGAGCCGTTGGTGGTCATCGCCAGATCGACGCCCAGGCCGGCCAGCTTGCGCACCAGCACCGGCAGGTGGGCGCGAACCGTTGGCTCGCCACCGGTGAGGCGCAGGCCGTCGACCTCGAAGCGACGC
>JAUSLQ010000262.1 GCA_030645675.1 Actinomycetota bacterium
CCGTCGATGACAGAAGACTTCTGAGCGAAGCGAAGCAGTCTGACCGTCGATGACAGAAGACTTCTGAGCGAAGCGAAGCAGTCTGACCGTCGATGACAGAAGACTTCTGAGCGAAGCGAAGCAGTCTGACCGTCGATGACAGCAGACTTCTGAGCGAAGGCCGGTCACGGCCAGGCGCAAGGTGTAGCGAAAGGCCCCGAGCTTCGGCTCGGGGCCTTTCCCGTTCCGGGGTTCGGTTGCTCGTCACCGCCGGGGCTGGTCAGGCCGGCGGGGCGACGACCGCAGCGGCGGTGCCGGGCAGCTCCACCACGGTCGTGCCGGCCGCGCTCCACTGCACGATTGCCGGGGCGATGTCGACGGCCTGATCGTTCCAGCGGTCGACGACCACGTAGCCGTCGCCCAGCTCCAGGTTGACCGCACCGTCGACGGCCTGGCCGAGGTCGGTGCGGTCCAGTTCGGCACCGGCGGCGACGTCCCAGCGCACCAGCTCGGTGCCGTCCAGCCACGCGATCGTGCTGCCGTCGCGGCTGATGGTGAACAGGTGCGGGCAGTCGACGCAGTCGTAGTAGTAGTCGTCGAGGCCGAGTGCGGCCGAGGTGATACCGGCATCGCCACCCGCCAGCGCGTACGCACCCAGCGCGTGCACCGCCTCGCTGTAGGTCGCGCCCACCACCACACCCGTCTCGGCCAGGTGCAGGCGGCTACTGCCCGCCTCCCAACCGCCGAACTGGGCAGCGACAAGGCTGTCGGAACCCGTGTCCATCCTCACCGCGTGCAACTCGCCGGGACGGCCGTCCACGCCTTGGTCCTGGGGCCCCTGCACCTCGTACAGCATGGTCCAGTGCCCGTCCACGATGGCCACGTCGTGGATTCGCCACCAGACACCAATGTCGCCCGACCCCGACTCTTGCACCACTCCATCCGCCCACACCAGTGGCGCCGTCTCGCTCACCGGCCAGTCGCCCACCCCCGACTTGCGCTGCATGATGACCGACCCGTCCGGCCCTGCCACGGCGAAGACCATCGGCTCGGCGGTCAGCTGCGTGCGCACCCCGTCGGTCACCCGCCACACTCCATCGGCGCCGGCGGTGATCACATCGGTGATCGCCCCTGAGGGGGTGCCGCCATCCACCGTCGTCGTGGTGCTGCTGGGCACATCGGTCGCCGGCCGCAGCGAGATCGTCAGCCGGCCGGCAGCGGGGGCGGGGTACGCAGCTGCCGTGCGCAGGTCGATGATCGTGCCCGGGCCGTCGCCACGGGTGAGTGCGACGAAGTCGTCGGTGAGATCGGCCTCGACCACCTTCGACCCGTCGGGGATGGGGAACGTACGCCCGTCGGCCAGCACGAACATGTCGCCTTCCACCCAGCCGATGGTGCTGCCCGACGGTGCCACGCCGAACAGCCTGGGCGGGTCGCCGGCGCTCGGGTCGTGCGGCCCTGCAACGCCGAGTTGCTGCCAGAACTCGGTATCGAGCTCGCCCGTAGGTGTGATGAGCAACGGGGTCCAGGTGCCGTCGGCGTCGGTGACCTGACCTACGTAGATGTCGAGGCCGTGCGTCATCCGATCGCCCACCGACAGCACTCGCTCGCTGCCGTCGGGCGACACTGCGAGGACGACCGACGTGGGCGAGGTGGGATCCGATTCGTTGCCGCGGGACACCACCAGCACTTCGCCGGTGAGGCCCACGTCGAGCAGGCCGTCGCGCGACACGAGCGCGCCGTCGGGCAGCTCGAACGCGACCGCACCGGCCAGTGGCGCGTCCAGGCGGGTGACCACGGCTTGGCCGCCTTCGGATGTCACGCGCTCGATGCCTCGATCGCTCGCAATGACGACCGCCAGCTCTGCCGGCCAGTTCGGCACGGGCAGCGACGACGAGGGCGACGAGGTCTCGGTGGTGGGCGCGGTGGTCGACGCGGTGGTCGACGCGATCGTGGTCGATGCGGCCGTGATGCGACGGTCGTCGTCGCGATCTGCGAGCACGACGATCGCGACCGTCGCCGCCGCGGCAGCGACGCCGATGCCGGCCCACATCAGCCGTGGACGCCGCCGACCGCCGAACGGCGTCACCCCGCCGCCGGCACCGCGACCTGCACCTGCACCCGACTCGGCGGGTAGCGGTTTGGCCGGGGGGGTGTCGGCCACGGCCGCCGCCACCAGCGCCCGCAGCTTCTGATCGAACGGGTCAGTGCTCATCGAGGATCCTTCGCAGTTGCTCACGGGCCCGCGCCAGTTGCTTGCGCACGGTGCCCTCGCCGACTCCCAACATGGCCGCCACCTGTGCGGGGGTCTGGTCGTCCCAGTAGGTGAGGTAGATCACGGCCCGCTGCTGGGCGCTCAGCGCCGCCAACGCCCGTTGGGCATCCACCGACGAAACGGCGGCCGCGCCCACGGCCGGGGCGCGCCGCTCAGCCGCATCGAGCGCCGCCACACGCGCTTCACGCGCCGCCCGGCGGCCGTCGCTGCGGCGCACCGACAGCGCCCTGTTCAGCACGGCGCGGTAGAGGTACGCGCGCTGGTTGCCGACCGCCGGCCAGCCGGGTGAGCGAAACGCCGCCAACGCCGCGTCCACCACCACGTCGGGCGCCTCGGCGGGGCCGACGAGCGCGGTGGCGTAGCGCACCAACTCGTCCGCATGCCGCCGGTACACGTCGCTCGCCTCAGACACTGCCGTCATCATCACCCATGAGACGCCACCGACGGCGCCGGCGGGTGACACGCCGCACGATCCCCGCCGACGCCCCGGCCGGCGCAGTGGGTCAGGCGGGTTGCTGGCCGAGCCAGCTCTGGAACCAACGGGCCGCTTCGGCAGCCAGCTCCAGGATCTCGCGGGTGAGCCGCTCGACCTCGTTCATCTCCGCCACCGCGGCCATCCGCTGGCACGCGTGGCCCAGGTCGCGAGCGCCCAGCAGCAGCGAGCTGGACCTCAGCGTGTGCGCGGCCCGCTTGACCAACACGATGTCGCCGTCGGCGGCCGCGCCGGCAAGCGCGGCGCGGCGGCCGTACAGCTCGTCCAGGAACGTACGCACGAGATCGACCACCACCCGGTCGTCGCCGAGGTCGGCAGCCAGTTCGGTGAGCACACGCTCGTCGACCGCGTTGGACAGCTCGGACGCGAGCGCGTCGGGCCGCACCCACCGGCGCATCGTGCGACCCAGCACGCTGAGGCCGACGGGCTTGCTGAGGAACTCGTCCATGCCGGCATCGGCGCAGGCCTGCCGATCGGCGTGGGTGACGCTGGCGGTGACACCGATCACCACCGTGTGCCGGCCCGTGCCGCGCTCCATCTCGCGCAGCCGGCGTGTGGCCTCCAGACCGCTGATACCCGGGAGGTGGTAGTCCATCAGCACCACGTGCGGGCCGTGGCCGTCGGCCAGCAGCTCCAGCGCCGCTTCCCCACTGCCGACCACCACCGCCTGCATCCCCAGCCGGGCCAGCTGGCTCTCGGCCAGCATCTGGTTGACCGAGTTGTCCTCCACCACCAGCACCGGCATCGCGGAGGCAGCCAGCGGGGCGGTGGGCTCCAGCACTGGAGGCGGCGGGGCGCACCCGGCCAGCGGCAGCGTGACGATGAACCGCGAGCCGACACCGAGCTCGCTGCTGGTCTCGATGGTGCCGCGCATCAGCGTGACCAGCTGGCGCACGATGGTGAGGCCCAACCCGGCGCCGCTGCCATCTCCCGCGTTGCTGCCCGTCGTGAACGGTTCGAAGATGGAGGCCATCTCGCCGGCGGCGATGCCATGCCCGGTGTCGGCGACCACGAACTGCACGCCGCCCTCGGCCGGGGCGACCCGCAGTGACACGTAGCCGGCGCTGGTGAACTTCACCGCGTTGCCCACCAGGTTGCTCAGCACCTGCCGCAGGCGGGCCTGATCGCCCTCGACGGCCGCGGGCACGCCGGGCATCACCTCGGCTCGCACGTCGACCGGCTTCTCGCGTGCCCCCAGGCCGGCCATTGCCACGACGTCGTCGACCAACCCTCGCAGCAACACCGGCTGGGCGGTCAGCGAAACGGCACCGACACCCAATCGCGACGAGTCGAGCAGGTCGTCGATGACCGTCGTCAGACCCTCGATCTGGCGGCGCAGGGTGTGCGCCAGCGAGGCGGCATCGTCGTGCAGGCTGCTGGAGGTGGTGAGCAGTTCGGCCAGGCCGCACATCGCGTGCAGCGGGTTGCGCAGCTCGTGACTGACGGTGGCGATCAGCCGGCTACGCAGCTCTGCCTCGGCCAGCGCTGCGTCGCGGGACGCGGCCAGGTCGCCCAGCAGCGCCTTCTCCTTCGAGATGTTGCGCGAGGTGACGACGATTCCGCCGATGTCGGGGTCGTCCAGCAAGTTGACCGCATGCACCTCCAGCGGCTGGTAGCTGTCGTCGGCAGCGCGCACGGAGAACTCACCGGCCACCACCGCGCCGGGCCTGGCCACCACCTCCGCGCGCATCGCGAGCACACGCATCGCGTCGTCGGGGTGCAGCAGGTCGAAGATGGTACGGCTGGCCCAGAACTCGGCCGGGTAGCCGAGGATCGGCTTGTAGCGACCCGAGGTCTCGAGCAGCGCGCCGGTCTCGTCGATCAGCGAGATGGTGTCGGTGATGTTCTCGATCAGCTTGCGCAGCCGCTGATCGACGATCGGCTGCGTGTCCGGCGCCGGCAACACCGCACACACCACCGAGGTGCGCAGGCCGTTCTGCACCATCGGCCGGGCCTCGAAGCGCAGCAACAGCTCCTCACCGCCGATGCGGCAGCGCTTGAGGGTGACGAACTCGTCCATCTCGCCGGTGGTCAGCCGACCGAGGTAGGCGGTGGCCCACTGCTCGTCGCCGAACCCGGCGATCTCGCCGATCGAGGTGCCTGCCAGCTCGGCCAGCGGCACCCGCATCAGCGTGGCGTAGGCCTCGTTCGCCTGCAGGTGGCGGCCGGCCGCATCGAGCACGCAGAGCGCGACGGAGGCCTGTTCGAAGGCATGCGATTGCCCACTCGTCTCGGCCCGCTGTCGATCCACTCACTCATTGTGGTGCACACCACACTGCGTGGAAAGCGAGCGAAGCAACGATGTACAACATCTTCAGAATTCCATCGCGCGACGTGGGCGACCGGCTACTGTCAGCCGCCAGCGACCGCCGGAATGATGCTGACCGTCTCGCCGGCCGGCACGGCGGTGCCGAGGCCGTCGAGGTAGCGCACGTCGTCGTCGGCGACGAAGACGTTGACGAACTTGCGCAGCGCACCCGACTCGTCGAGCAGGCGATCGCGAAAGCCGGGGTGCGCCGCATCCAGGTTGGTGAGCACGTCGGCGAGGGTGGCGCCCTCGACCTGCACTTGCGACGCGCCGCCCGCCATCGGGCGCAGAGTGGTGGGGATACGAACGATGACAGCCATGGCCCTAAACGTTACCGAGTTGGTCGGGATTTCGCCACGAGCGACCGAGCGGCGCGACTCCCTGCGCAACGGGGGGTCAGGTCGGCGCCACCAGCGGCCACGGGGCGGCGGCTTCCAACTGAGCGGCCACACGGATCAGCACGTCTTCGCGGCCGTAGGCGGCCACCAGTTGCACGCCCACGGGCAGGCCGTCGGCGGTGCGGTGCAACGGCAGGCTGATGGCCGGCTGGCCGGTGACGTTGAACTGGGCGGTGAACAGCATGATCTCGCGCACACGCATCGCGCCCTCGGCGCCACTGAGCCAACCGATCGCCGGCGGCGGCACCGCGATCACGGGGGTCAGCAGCAGGTCGAACCCGTGGTGGTGGTCTGCCGGGTGCCACCACGACATCATCTCGCGGCACCACGCGTGCTGCTGGTTCACCATCTCCAGGTAGTCGGGGGCGGACACCGAGGCGCCCCACTGGGCGTAGAACAGGTTGTCGGGTTCGAGGTCGCCGTCGCCGAACGTGCGGCCGGCGAGCGACTCGAAGTGGCGCACGTCGCGCTGGGTGTTGGCGGCCATCACGGTGACGAACCGGTCGGGGAAGCCCGGGTCGGTCATCGCCTGTGGCGAAGATGCCTCCACGTGGTGGCCCAGCGACTGCAACAGGTCGGCGGCCTTCTGCACCGCGGCCACGCACTCCGGGTGCACGAAGGCGGTGCCACCGGCCATGTCGGGCAGCGCAGACGTGTCGAGCACGCCGATGCGCAGGTGGCCGGGCGGCACACCCACCTCCTCGCGCAGGTGGCGGGCGAACGGTGGCGCGGTGTACGGGTCGCCGGGCTCGTAGCCGGCGATCGCGTCCAGCACGGCGGCGGCATCGCGCACGCTGCGCGTGACCGCTCCGTCGATGGTGGCGCCGGCCCAGTTCTCGCCCAGATCGGGGGCCGTGCTGACCCGGCCGCGTGACGGCTTCAGGCCCACCAGCCCGCACTCGGAGGCCGGGATGCGGATGGACCCGCCACCGTCGTTGGCATGGCCCACCGGCACGATGCCGGCCGCGACAGAGGCGGCGGACCCGCCCGACGAGCCGCCCGTGCTGTGCTGCAGGTTCCACGGGTTGCGGGTGGGCCCGTAGGCCAGTGGCTCGGTGGTGATGGTGCTGCCCATCTCGGGGGTGTTGGTGCGGCCGATGGCGACGAACCCCGCCCGGCGGAAGCGGCGGTACAAGGCCGAATCGTGGGGTGCGCGGTAGCCGGCGCGCTGCAGGGCGCGGATGCCCTGGTGGTGGGGTTCGCCGGCGATGGTGCAGCCGAGGTCTTTCACCACCATCGGCACGCCGGCGAACGGCCCGCCGTGCGCCGGGTCGACCTGCGCCGCTTCGGCCAGCGCGGCTTCGTAGCGAGGGTGGATGATGGCGTTGATGGCGGGGTTGCGCTGCTGTGCCGCTTCGATCGCGGCCCCCACCAGCTCGGCCGCCGACACCTGACCCTGGCGCACGAGTGCGGCCTGCCCGGTGGCGTCGAGGTGGAGGAGTTCGTCGTTGCTACCCATGCGGCGCATGGTAGAGCGTGCGCCGGTGGCCCGCGTACGGCCGCAGATGACGCACCGTAACCTGGGCGTGATGCGAGTGCTGGCCGCGGTCGACAAGTTCAAGGGCACGGCCACCGCGGCACAGGTGGCTGCGGCCATCGGCCACGCCTGCTGGGAGCTGGGGCACGAGTGCGTCGAGCTGCCCGTGGCCGACGGCGGCGAGGGCACGCTGGAAGCACTGGGCGGCCCCAACCGGATCAGCACCGTCACCGGGCCGCTGGGTGATGCCGTGCAGGCCGAGTGGCGCTTCCACCGGGGCACGGCGGTCATCGAGATGGCGCGTGCTTCCGGCCTGACGCTGGTGGGTGGCGCAGAGGGCAACGACGCGATGGCTGCGGCCACCACCGGCACGGGCGAGCTGATCGACCTGGCGCTCGGGCTGGGAGCGAGGAAGATCGTCGTCTGCCTGGGCGGCTCGGCCACCACCGACG
>JAUSLQ010000263.1 GCA_030645675.1 Actinomycetota bacterium
CATGCCCGGTGCCCGCATGTTCAGCACGGTGACGATCAGGTTGATCGAGCTGACCAGCGAGGCGATGCCGATGATCTGCAGGCCCAGCACCCAGAAGTCGACCCCGTGGCTGGGCGAGAACAGCGGGCTGGAGTTGGGCGAGTACATGAACCAGCCACCGTCGGCGGCGCCGCCGAGGAACCACGAGGTGTTGAGGAAGATGCCGCCGAACAGGAACAGCCAGAAGCTGAGAGCGTTCATGCGAGGGAAGGCCACGTCGCGGGCACCCACCTGCAACGGCAGGAAGTAGTTGGCGAAGGCGGCGGCCATCGGCATCACGAACAGGAACACCATCGTGGTGGCGTGCATCGTGAACATCTCGTTGTACAGACCGGCGCTGAGCACCGTGTTGTCCGGCGCCGCCAGCTGCAGGCGGATGAGCAGCGCTTCGACACCGCCGACGAGGAAGAAGAAGCCGGCGACGACGCCGTACATGATGCCGATCTTCTTGTGGTCGACCGTGAACAGCCACGACTTCCAGCCGGTGGACGCAACCGGCCGGCGGAACACGCCGAACGACGACGAGTGGCTGACGAAGGTGGGGGCCTCGGCGGCTCCGGCAGGAGCGGGCACGAAGGTGGGGCGTTCGATGATTGCCATCTCGTGGGCTTCCTTTACTTCCGCTCGAGCAGGTAGGCGACGAGCTGGTCGATCTGATCCTGGGTGAGGTTCAGGTTCGGCATGCCACGGGTCTTGCCATCGCTCGCCGCCAGGTTGTTGGGGTCGGTGTACATCGGCTTCATCGCCGGCGGATTGCGCAGCCACTCACGCAAGTTGGTCTCGTCGAAACACTCGGGGGTGACGCCCTGCAGGTAGAGCGCACCGAACTCGTCGGGCGGTGCGTTCCACAGGCGGTCGCGGCACTCTTCGGTGAGCAGATCGAACGTCCAGCCGGCGAACGCCGTGCGGGTCATCAGGTTGGTCAGGTTCGGTGCGGAACCAGACACCACGTAGCGGTCGGGCTCGGCCAGCACCGGCACGGTGATGTCGTTGCCTGCGTCGTCCTTGCCGGCGGTCGTCAGGTCGTCGACCTGGTGGCAGCGGCTGCACTGGGCGATGAACGTCTCTTCACCGACGGCAGCGGTGGTGCCGGCTTCCGGAGCGTTTGCCGAGTACGGCTCGAGCTGGTTGTTCACCCATGTCTGGAAGTCGGCGGGAGTCAGTGCCACTGCGGCCTGACGCATGCGAGCGTGGCTGAGGCCGCAGAACTCGGTGCATTGGCCGGTGTACATCCCCGGCTGGTCGGCCTCGAGGCGCAGTGTGTGCAGGCGGCCGGGCACCGCGTCGCGCTTGCCGTTGAGGCGCGGGATCCAGAAGCTGTGGATGACGTCGCGACTGGTGATGCGCAGCAGCACCGGCGTGCCGGCAGGGATGACCAGCTCGCCGCTGGTGACGATCGGTTCGGTGATCTCGACACCGCCGCAGGTGCCGGAGTAGTCGTACTCCCACCACCACTGCTGGCCGGTGACGTTGATGATGCAGTCGTTGTCCTTCTTGTCCAGCTCGAACACTGCGCTGACGGTGGGCACGGCGACGACCACGAGGATGATGGCCGGAAGGATGGTGAGCAGGATCTCCAGCTTGGGGTTGCCGTGGGTCTGCTCGGGGATGTCCTGGCCGCGATCCTTGAACTTCCAGACCGCGTACGCGACGGCGGCGAGCACGATGATGCCCACGATGCCCGAGATGTAGAACAGCTCGCGCTGCAGTCCGTCGATCTTGCGGGCATTGGGGCCGGCGGGCTCGAACGTGTCCTGCGGAGCGTTCTCGGCGCAGCCGGCCAACAGCGTCGCGAAAACGGCGGCGCCGGCGAGAAAACCTCGGCGACGAATGCGGGATGAGAGATTTTCGAACACGGTCACGGAGGATAGTCAGCTTTGGCTCGGAGACGAAACTTTGACGCATGACGCCCACGCCGTCAGCGTGCGGTCAGGGCCAGAGCTCATCGAAAGGGACGGGTGACGAAGTTGGCTCGCTCGCACGAACCAGCGGGCGTGTCGACAAGGGGTGTTGCGATGGCTGCAGGTCAGGGCACCACGATGACGATCGTGGACCCGGTGCCCGGCACCAGGAACTCGAGGTCGCTGCTGCTGGCGGCGTTGCCACGCGGGATCTCGAAGTTGAGGAACGCGGTCTTGCCCGGGTTCACGGCGGTGGTGCACTGGATGGCTTCGGGTGCTGTGCCGAAGGTGCCGAAGCGGCCAGTGAGCCGCTCGGGCGACGAGAAGTCGTTGTGGAACAGCACGGTGACGGGCGTGCTGCGCGGCACGGTGAGCGTGCTGGGCGGTTCGGTGTAGCCGGTGACCTGGACCACCAGGCTGCCGTCGGACTGCAGGTACACGTGGGCCAGCACGCTGCTCTTGGCCGAGACGTCTTGCGAGGCGTGCTCGTCGATCTCGGCCTCGCTGCCCTCCTCCAGGCAGACCGCGCTGTTGGTGGCGGTGGTGGGGTGCTCGTCGATGGTGCGCTGGCCCTGCACGGCCGAGGCGACACCGACCCCCAGCAACGCCACGGCACCGACGGTGCAGACCGCGGTGACGGTGCTGCGCTTCACGTGGCGCTTGCCGGCGAAGACGAAGCCACCGAACAGCACCAACACGGCGATGATGCCGAACACGATCTTGCCCAGGTCTTTGTCGGAGGCCAGCAGCACACGCGACAGCGCATACACGATCGCGCCGCCGCCGGCGGCGGCGAGGATGGGGAACTCCAGCGGGTACAGCATGCGCCGGCGCACCTGGTCGTTGTGCTGCGGGTCGTCGCTGGCGCGCTCGCTCCAGCCCTGCACCATCCACTCGACCAGCGCGGCCAGCACGGCCACGACTGCCACCTTGAACACCACCGGCTTGCTGACCGCACCCACCACCAGCCCGGCGGCACCGACCGCTGCGATGAGCGGCCAGATGCTGTTGCGCACGGGGCGGGCGGCGGCCGCCGAGGTGAGCTCGACCCCCTGCTGCATCGCCGGCACGTTGCCGTCGCGGTTGGAGAAGTTGATGCCGGCGAGGAAACCGAACACGGCTGCCGCCGACAGCAGACCGATGGTGCCCATCGTTCCCGACGGGCCGTCGGTGCTCGCCGAGTAGACGATGGCGCCGACCAGCGACAGCGCCGTGGCGCCGAAGAACAGTTTCGAACCTGTGGTGAACATTTGCTCTCCGCTACTACTTCGTCACGTAGACCACGAACCACAGCACCGAGAACCCGGCGCTGAGGAAGTACCAGTACATCGCATGCGCCGACACGACCTCGCGGTCGGTGGTACGCCCACCGAGGTAGCGGAAGGCGGTGACGGCGCTGAACACCACACCGACGATGGCCGCGGCCATCAGGACGCCGGTGAGCGCGTAGAACATCGAGTTGTACAGGCCACCGTTCACCGGCAGCTTCATCTGCGAGTAGATGTACGCCTGTGCGTTGATGAAGGCCAGGCCCAGTGCGGCCACCAGTGCCAGGGCGGCGCCGGTGTGCGGCTTGTCGTCGCGCTTGGCGGAGTACACCGCCCACTGGGCGAACACGCAGATCGGGATGAAGGCCAGCAACATCACGTTGGCGGGCACCATCGGCACCTTCACGTCGGCCGGCATCCACGAGCCGCCGTCGGCGATCGCCTGGTCGCGCATGCGCAACCACAGCGCGATCATGCCGCCGAACAGCGAGGCGCCGGCGGCGCAGGCGATGGCGGTGCCGACGAAGACTTGGCGGCGAGGCGCCGCAGCGGGGGCCATGGGGTTGGCGAGCATCAGGCCTCACTCCGGGTCGAGGGCTTCAGGTCGAGCAGGGGCTCGGCCGACTTCACGATGTGGATGTCGGCGAAGTTGTGCAGCGGGGCCGGCGAGGTGGTGGCCCACTCCAGCGTCTGCCCGTCCCACGGGTCGTCGCCGGCGGCCTCGCCGCCGATGAACGAGCGGATCGACAGCGCCACGAACACCAGCACAGCCAGGAGGACCAAGCCGATGCCGACGGTGCTGAGCAGGTTCCACAGCTCGGCCGGGCCGGAGTAGATGAAGTTCACCGGAGCGTCGGTGACGCCCGGGTTGGTGCTTTCTATCGCCGGGAAGACACCGCTCGGCTGATCGGCGAAGCCGGCGATCAGCAGCGGCAACGTGGCCAGTTCGGCGCCGGCGAACGCCAACAGGGCCAGCGGCAGCGTGCTCTTGGCGGGCAGGGTGCTGCCCCACCACTTCTGGCCCCAGTAGGAGACGGCGCCCATGGCGGCCAGCACCGCCGCGAACACCAGGGTGAGCAGCGTGCCTTCCTCGAAGGTGGTACCCAGCAGGTGGGCGGCGCCGATGTGGCTGAGCGCGCTGCTGGAGACGCCGGCCAGTGCGAGCAGCCCGGCGAGCACACCGAACAACGCGGCGCTGGTGAGCTTCTTCGAGTCGACCAGCACCTGGGCGCCGAACACGAAGGCCACGAACACACCGAGGGCGGCCAGGCCGTGCACGAGGCCGAACGGCAGCAGATCCTTCAGCTTGTCGCCGAAGCCGGCATCGACGAAACCGGGGCGCAGGGTGACCGACGTCTGCAGCACGGCGCCGAACGCCGTCAGACCCATCAGGGCGATGCCGCCGAAGATGACCCCACGGGGGCGCAGGCGGGTGCCGGCGGCGGTGGCCGCGGCATCGGCCAGGAAGCCGAGCACCGGGATGGCGAAGATGACGGTGGTGGGCTGGCTGAAACCGAAGCCCGCCCACTCGGCGAGTGCGCGGTTGCTGCTGAGCACGTTCAGCGCGGCGTCGGCGGGGATGTAGCGGTGCGCCACGTACAGGTACAGCAGGTCGCCGACCAGCACGGGCAGCGCCACGACCATGCACAGCGTGGCCACCAGCACCGACCAGGTGAAGAACGGCACCCGGCGCAGGTTCATGCCCGGCGCACGGGTGGTGAGGATGGTGGTGAGCACGGCGCCGGCGCTGGCCAGCAGGCCCACCAGCACCAGCACGGTGGACAGCACGAACAGGTTGTAGAACCGGCCTTCGCCGTTGGGGCCACCGTTGTTGACGATGGCGACGACGGCCAGCACGGCGCCCAGCAGCCACGCCCAGAAGCCGGCAGCGGCCAGGCGCGGGAAGGCCAGCGATCGGGCGCCCACCTGCAACGGCACGATGGCCAGGGCGACGCCCAGCACCAGCGGCACCATCACCAGGTAGATGAAGCCGAAGCGCTCGAGCGCGAACAGCTGGGTGAGCGAATCGACATCGAGCCACTCGCGGGTGGGCGAGATGCGCTCGATGCCCAACAGGAGGGCGACGGCGGCCACGCCCACGAAGGCGAGCGCCGAGGCACCGATGTACAGGCGGCCGAGCCGCTTGTGGTCGGTGGTGGTGAGCCACTCGGCAACGCACGCGAGGCCAGCGCCAGCCGCGGAAGGGCTGCTACTGGTTGCGTGGGGATCGATGGTGGTCATAGGCGACGAACTCATTTCATGTCGGGCGCGCCACGCGCAAAGCCCTCGGTGGACAGACCGAATGATGTCTTGCGGGACCGACACTATCCGCGGGGGCCATGCGGTTTGGAAATCCTCAGCGCGGCGAGCGGACGAGCACGTCGAGGGTCATCGCCGCGAACAGCAGGGTGACGTATGTGATGGAGTAGCCGAACACCCGCATGGAGCGTTGCGGCGTGGGGTCGCGGCCGAGATCGATGGTGCCCCACAGGAAGAGGGCGCCCAGCAGCACGGCCGCGATGCCGTACACCCACCCCAGTTCGGCAACGGGCCACAGCACCAAGGTGGCGACCACCATCGCGGCCGTGTACAGCACCATCTGGCGCACGGTGACCTTCATGGTGGCGACGGCGGGCAGCATCGGCACGTTAGCGGCGCGATAGTCGTCGGCGTAGCGGATGGCCAGCGCCCAGAAGTGCGGCGGGGTCCAGAGGAACATCACGATGAACAGCACCACCGGGCTCCAGGTGACGTTGTTCTGCACGGCCGACCAGCCCACCAGCACCGGAACGGCCCCGGCGGCGCCGCCGATGACGATGTTCTGCCTGCTGGTGCGCTTCAGCCAGAGGGTGTAGACGAACACGTAGAAGAAGGTGGCCGACAGGGCCAGCACGGCGGAGAGCAGGTTGGCCCACGCCCACAGCACGGCGAAGGCCAGCACTTCCAGCCCGATCGCGAAGACCAACGCCTGGCGCGGCTGCAGCAGCCCGGTGACCAGCGGCCGGCTCTGGGTGCGCGGCATCAGCCTGTCGATGTCGCGGTCGACCACCATGTTGATC
>JAUSLQ010000286.1 GCA_030645675.1 Actinomycetota bacterium
TCGTCCACCACCAGCACCCGGCGTGGACGGTCGGCGGAATAATGGGTGAGCAGGCCCAGCGCCTCCGACAATTGCTCCGCGCTCACCGGCTTGGTCAGGAATCCCACGGCCCCGAGGTCGCGGCCGCGGCGGCTCTCGTCCAGCGCCGAGACGAAGTGCACGGGGATATGGCGGGTGGCGGCATCGGCCTTCAGCCGCTCGATCACCGTCCAGCCGTCGAGGCCGGGCAGCATCACGTCGAGCACCACCACATCGGGCCGGTGAGCAACGAACCGTTCCATCGCGCTCACACCGTCGGCGGCTTCGATGACATCGATTCCGTCAGCATGCAGGTAGCGACGCACGATCTCACGTATCGGACCCTCGTCATCGACGACCAGAACGAGCGGAGCACGCATCACACCCCCATTGTGACGCGCCGTAGCTCCGGCCCCCCGAAGGGCCGGAGCAGAGCGAGCGGCGTTGTCTGGCTCATCGGCCCGAGCGCCACTGGTTGCCGGTGCCGTCCATCGGGCCCGACTGGTTCTGGTCGCCGTTGGGCGACGTGGGTGTCGTCGAACTGACGGCGGTGTGCTGCGGGCCGCTGCCGTCGCGGGCACGCATCTGGGTTCCGGTCTGGTTGCCGGTCGGATCCCCGGTGCAGTCCTGGGTCATCGAGCCGTTGCCTCGGCCGTTGCCTCGGCCGTGGCCGTTCCCCATGTCGATCTGGTCGGCGGCGACCAGACCTGCGGGAACCAGCACCGCCAGAGTGACACCACCAAAGAGCAAACCCTTGTGGAGCTTGCGCATCGTCCTCATCTCCTTCTTTCTCGTTGTTGCTTGCACGGTCATTAGAGGCGTCGCGGATGAAGCTGCGAGTGGGGTTTCCGTGAAGGTCGTGTGAAGGTGGAGAGGTAGTCCTTCGCGCTGAGTTGTGCGGGTGCGGCGGCGCCTCAGCCGGCGGTCGGAGGTCGCTGCTTTCGGAAGGAGTTCTTCCGGACGATCTTGTCGCCTCGAACTGTGAGGAAGTCGCAGCCGAGCACGTCGACGCGGTGGCCGTCGCTCAACGTGCCTGCCAGTCGCCACTCGGACACGCCGTAGTCCTCGGAGACGACGGAGTGAACAGCGCCGCCCCAGTTCGAATCGGGCATCGACTCGAAGACCCCGGCGAAGGCGGCTCGCACCGCATCCCGCCCCTCGAACCTGGCGCCGTGCACCTCGGGTCCGCCCGAGGCGTCGAACACGCAATCGTCCGCGAACAAGCTCATCAACCGATCGAGGTCGTGGCTGTTCCACGCTTCAGTGTGTTCGACGAGCAGACGTGCCAGGTCGTCGCTGTTCACTCGCAGCCTCCTCGCGTCGGGATCCGATCATCGCAGATCTCACGCGGCCGCCCGACCGCCGGCGCCGCCGACCCGCGAACCGAGGTTCACCAGAGGCCATAGATCGGCCCGGCGAAGTAGAACGCGGTCAGGCCGATCGTGTTGTTGAGGCCGTGGGCGAGCACCGGGGCCCAGAGGGTTGCGTACCGGGTCCGTAGGTAGCCGAACGCGAGGGCGTCGAGGAACGTGACCACGACGCCGATCGTTCCCTGCTCGGTGTGGGCGAAGCCGAACAGCACGGCCGAGGCCACGACGGCGATGGCTACGCCGTTGCGCTGGGTGCCGACGAGATCGGTGATGCGGGTGTGGACGAGCCCGCGGTAGGCGGCCTCCTCGCCGACGGCGGCGAGCGTCCAGCTGAGCACGATCATCGCGATCAGCAGGCCGAGGTTGCCCTCGAGGTCGTCGAAGTCGGTGAGGTCCTGCCGGTCTCCGGTCAGGTGTTCGAGGATGGGCATGAACACGGCGAGTTGCAGCAGTGTCCAGACGACCACGAGGCCGAGCACCTGTGCGGCCATGCGCCCACCCTTCGGTGGGCGCACGAAGCCCAACGTCGACAGTCCTTCGCGTCGGACCGCGAGCGAGATCGTGGCCACCGCAAGGATGATGAACGTGGGAACGAACACGTCCGCGACGACGGCCGCGGCAGCGACCGCCACCTCGACAGCGGCGAGCACCGTCCAGAACACGCCGCGCCGTCGGGGTGGGCGGTCCGCATCGGGGAACGCTGTCTGCTGCGCGATGTGGTTTGCGTCGCTGGTCCGGTCGGCGTGGGCCACTTGCTTCACCGGTCTGGCCTCCTGGTGCTGGCCGGTCTGCAACGCCACGAGCGGCAACCGCGACCTGGCGCTCCACTCGTAGTCTCTGTCCGCCCGAGCGGCCGGTGTAGGGCCGTTCGTCACGCGGGGCCCTGCAGCCTGCCGGCTTACACTGCGGCCATCTTGGCGGCGATGTGCTCCAAGACGTGGGCGTGCTCCTCCTGAGGGCTGAACAGGATCAGCTCGGCGTCGGTGCTGACGCGCACGCTGTGGCCGGGATGCCAGTAGAAGACGTCGCCCCCTGTGCAGGTCTCGTTGCTGCCGTCGGTGTAGGTGACGACGACCTCACCGCTGATCATGTACCCCCAGTGGGCTGCCTGGCACGCATCGCCGGTGAGGCCCTGCAACAGCGGGGCGAGGTCGGCACCGGCTCCGAGGCTGAAGTACTCGGCGGCGAGCGAGCCGGCGGCGACGCCGAAGTCGGGAAGATGGCGGGCGACAGCGCCTGGTGCGTTGATCTTGACCGGGATGTCGTTCTTGGTGATGTGCATTGTGTGTCGGTCCTTTGGATAGGTCGGGTGTGAGCCGAGCGCCTTCCCTACAGGCGTAACAATCCGTGTCACAATGCGACATGGGCGAGCTTGCGGCAATGCGTGAGGCCGTGGACCGAGGCGAGTGGCAGCTCGCTCTCGACCTGCTGGCGATCGCCGGGCCGGTGTCGGCGGGTGCCGAAGGGCTGGAACTCCGGGCCCGCGCCGCCTATGGCGCGGGCGACTTCGAGGCATCGGTGTCCGCGTGGGAAGACCTGCATGCTCTGCTCCTCGCGGAGGGCGATGTCGCCGGGGCAGCGATGGCAGCGGCCATGGTCGCGATGTTTCTCATGATGGACACCGGGCTGATGGCTCCGGTGCGCGGGTGGCTGCGACGCGCAGAGCGATTGCTCGACGGTCAGCCCGAAGCTCCGGCGCTGGCGATCATGGCGATGGTTCGCGCCTACGAACGGTTCATGTGCGGCGACATGCGTGCGGCGGGCGATCACGCCGCACGGGCGATCGAGCTCGGCTCCCGCCTCGGCGTGGCGCCGGCCGTCGTGATCGGGCGGGTCTGCATCGCTCGGGTCACGATCTTCAACGGCCAGGTCGAGGAGGGGCTGCAGTTGCTCGACGAGATCGCCGTCGATCTGATGTCCGGCGCGGTCGACCCGCTGACGACCGGGATGATGTACTGCGAGCTGATCTGCGCCGCACAGGGAGTGGCGCTCCACGACAGGGCGAGCGAGTGGACAGAGGTCATGGATCGTTGGCGGCACGGCGCAGCGATCGGGGGGATCTCCGGCCGGTGCCGTGTGCATCGTGCGGAGCTCCTCCGGATGTCCGGGCCGTGCGATCTCGCTGAGGCGGAGGCGCTCGGCGCATGCGAAGAGCTGCGCCCTTGGATGCGCCGGGAGTTCGGCTGGCCGCTCGTGGAGCTGGGCAACATCCGCTTGCGGAAAGGCGATCTGGTCGGGGCCGAAGAGGCGTTCATTGCGGCCCATGAGCGCGCCTGGTCGCCCCATCCCGGGCTCGCGCTGTTGCGGCTCGCACAGGGCGATGTCGATGCCGCTTCGAAGATGATCGCGGATGCGATCGCGCACCCTTTCGACGTCCCATCCAAGGAACGTCCTCCGTTCGGCGACCTGCGGCTCGCTCCGTTGCTGGACGCGCAGGCGGAGATCGCCTCCGCTGCCGGCGACGCCGCCGTCGTTCGCCGGGCCGCCGATGCACTCGAGTCGATCGCGGACGCGTACCCGAGCCGCTCCCTCGTGGCAGGCGCAGCGCTGGCCGGCGCACGTGCGGCGCTGATCAGCGGCGACCTCGAGCAGGCCATCCATCGGGCAACGGCGGCAACCGCCGCCTGGGCCGACATCGGCGCACCGTTCGAGGCAGCGTCGGCGCGGGTGGTGCTCGGCGAAGCACGGCACCTATCCGGCGACATCGACGGAGCCCGCATGGAGTGGCGCGCTGCCCGCGCTGCCTTCGAGTCGTTCGGGGCGGTGGGTTGGGCCGAGCGTGTGGAGCGCCTCGTCGCCGATGCGCCGCCGAGCCAGACAAGGTCCCTGGCCAGCGGACCGGCGGCGGCAACGTTCCGATGCGACGGCGACATCAGGACCATCGCATGGGGCGAGACCTCGGTGCTGATGGGCGACCTCAAGGGCTTTCGCTACATCGAACGACTGCTCGCCGACCCTGGTCGCGAGTTTCACGTGCTCGACCTCGTCGCGGTCGAGCGAGGCTCTCTCCCCACCGGTCGCGCCGTTCATCATGGCGCTGTCCGGGATGGCGCTGCCCGGGACGGTGAGGGGCCGTTCGCCGGCAGCACCGGCATCGCCGATGCGGGGCTCCCGGTGCTCGATGACGAGGCGCGCGCCGCCTACCGTCGCCGTCTGGCCGAGGTCGACGAGGACATCGAGGAAGCCATGCGGGCGAACGACCTCGGTCGCGTCGAGCTCGCTCAGCGCGACAGGGAGTACCTCATCGCGGAGCTCTCCCGAGCCGTTGGACTCGGGGGTCGTCCTCGATCCGTCGGGGGCACGGCCGAGCGTGCTCGTACCAGCGTGACACGGTCGCTTCGTTACGCGCTCGAGCGCCTGGCCCAACATCACCCGGCACTGGCGGCGCACCTCGGACACAGCGTTCGCACCGGCACGTACTGCGCGTACGTCCCTGATCCGCTGTCGCCCATCGTCTGGAACCTCTGAAGCGGAGGACGGCTGCGTTCGAAAACCGATGGAGCGCACCGGCATCGCCGCCAAGCTCAGCCCGCAGGCCCGCAGCCGACCGCAGGTGCCAGCGCGCGTCAGTCGCGCAGGATCGGCTGGCGGTGCTGCAACGCCACCAGCTCCACCAGCATCTGCTCCAGGATCTCTGTGTTCTCCGGCCCCTCGTCGCTGAGGGGCACGAACGCCCAGGCATCGACGGCGTCCGCGTCGCGGCGGGCCTCGTCGGTGTCGTCGGCGCCGACCATCAGCAACGGCCGGTTGCGGCGGGCCGCGTCGGCACCGAGCTCGGCGAGGAAGTCGCGGGCGGCCATGTGCGCCTCGAACGGCACCACGATCACGTCGGGCATCGCCCGCCCGGCGAACAGGCCTTCGCCGCGCAGGTAGGCCAGCGACTCGCTGAGCGTCTTCACCGCATGCATCGCGCACAGGCCCGTGTCGTCGAGTGCCTGGCGCGCACGGCGGCCGGCAGGTGAACCGAAGTCGGCGAGCAGCACATGGATCGGGTGTTCGCGTGCCGCCTCGCGCAGCACCTCTCGGGTCTCCTCGACGATGGTCGCCGGGTACGTGGTGCGGGTGGTCAGCGGAACCAACGACACGTCGTCGGCGTCATGCACGACCGTGGTGACCGGAAGGTGGAACTTGCGTGTCACTCGCCGCGGCAGGTCCATTCGCAGCCACCGCGAGAACGTGTCGGGCAGGGTGGAGATGACGATCTCGTCGTACGGCTGGCGGTCCAGCGCCGTCGCGATGGCAGCCATCGGGGGCGCCGGCCCCAACTCGCCGGTGATGGTCAGGCCGCCCTTGCGCAGTCGCTCCAGCACCTGCTCGAGGCGTTCGCCGGTGTCGCGCATGGCATCTTCGATCCGCTCGCTGAGGCCCACCGGCATGCCGAACCCGGCCGCCCAGGAGAACTCGTACGCCTCGACGCCGCGTTCAGGGACGACGAGATGGAACTGCGCGTCACCGTGCTCGGCGAGCAGCTGGTGCAGGTGGCGTTCCAGCTTGCGGCCACCCATGCTCCGGTTTGCGACGATCAGGCAACTGAACACGACGCCCTCCTTGCAGCTCGCCGGCAGCGACGCCGGCGTGTGGCCAAGCCTGCACCCGGTGGCGGGTGAAAGCAAGGTCTCCGTGGCTCAGACGATCACGCTGCGCTGCGCCTGCGCCGGCGTGCCGAACACGGCGCGGTAGCGAGCCACCTCGTCGGGCGGCCCCATCGCCTTGTTGGGGTTGTCGGACAGCTTCACCGTCGGCCGGCCGTTGGCCGCGGTGGCCTTGCAGACCAGGCTGAACGGCGCCAGCCGATCTCCCGCGACGAAGCCGCGGAAGTCGTTCGTCAGCATCGTGCCCCACCCGAACGACGCCTGCGCGCGGCCGGCGAAGTGCGTCGCGAGCCGCTCGATCTCGTCGACATCGAGGCCGTCGGAGAAGATCAGCCGCTTGTGCCGCGGGTCGTGGCCATGTCGCCGCCACCACTCGATCGCCATCTCGCCGCCGGCCACCGGGTCGCCGGAGTCGATGCGCATGCCGGTCCACTCCGCCAGCCACGCCGGAGCGTCGCGAAGGAACGCCTCGCTGCCGAACGTGTCGGGCAGGATGATGCGCAGGTTGCCGTCGTGCTCCTCCTGCCAATCCTGCATCACGCGGTACGGCGCGCCGCGCAGGTCTTCGTCGCTGTCGGCCAGCGCGGCGTACACCATCGGCAACTCGTGAGCGTTCGTGCCGATGGCCTCCACCTCGCGCCGCATCGCGATCAGGCAGTTCGACGTGCCGGTGAAGCTGGGGCCCAGCCGTTCCTGCAACGCCTGCACGCACCAGTCCTGCCACAGGAACGAGTGCCGCCGGCGGGTGCCGAAGTCGGCCAGCCGCAAGCCGTCGATGCCGGCCAACCGTTCGACCTTCTCCCACACGTGGGCCATCGCTCGTGCGTACAGCACCTGTAGCTCGAAGCGGCCCATGCCGCCCAGCACCGAACGGCTGCGCAGTTCCATGAGGATCGCCAACGCGGGGATCTCCCACAGCATGACCTCCGGCCACGAGCCTTCGAACGACAGCGCGTACTGGCCGTCGCGCACCGACAGCTGGTAGGGCGGCAGCTGCACGCCTTCCAGCCACTCGATGAACTCGGCACTGAACATCGCCCGCTTGCCGTAGAACGTGTTGCCACGCAGCCATGTCGACTCGCCGCGCGACAGGCGTAGTGATCGTGCGTGGTCCAGCTGCTCGCGCAGTTCGCTCTCGTCGACGATCTCGGCCAGCCGTACCGCCGGGCTGCGGTTGAACAGGCCGAACTCCACGGTCACGTCGGGCCGGTTGCGGTGCACCGACTGGCACATCAGCAGCTTGTAGAAGTCGGTGTCGATCAACGACCGCACGATCGGGTCGATCTTCCACGAGTGGTCGTAGACGCGGCCGGCGATGTCGATCACTGCCACCGCCTCCGCGCTGCCGGCAACAGGTTCAGCCGTCGACCTTGCGGAACGCAGCCGACGCCGTCGCGATGATGCGGCCCTTCGCGCCCTGGTCGCGCATCGTCGCCTCCACGCCCACCCGCCGGCCGCCGGCCCCCACCACGGTCGCGGTGGCCACGAACGGGCCGGTGTAGCCGGGCTTCACCATCATCACGGTCCAGTGCTCCACCTGGAACGCGGCCGAGCCGGTGACGCGCTCGAGCTCGTCCATCGCGACGGCCTCGAGGGCGATGTTGATCGGGCCCAGGTGCAGCGCCGCGTGGGGCGACGACAGGGCAGGCGTGACCTTGTCGATCTGCACCGAGCCGTCGGCATTGGCGACCACGCCGAACACGTCGCGCAGGCGCGGTAGGTCGGGGCTGTCGTCCAGCTCGGTGACCGGGTTGTCGACCAGCTCGAAGCCCGGGGGCACGTCGCCCAGGCTGACACCGCTGCCGGTGGAGATGGCGATGACGCGGCTGTGGTCGTCGGCGTCGACGATGCGGGCGCGGCTGAAGCCCATCTGGCGGCCGATGGACACGACCTCGCGCAGCACCTCGATGCGGCGCACGTCGTGGCCCGGGTCGAGGATGTCGTACGACATGGTCACGGGTGCGGGCACGCACTCGTCGTCTCGCCACCACGGCTCGGGCGAGGCGATGCACAGCGGCGCGGCCATCACGCCGCCCGTGCTGTTGCGCATGTCGTGGCGCAGCGGCATCAGCTCGCGCTCCACGCCTACATCGAGGAACGGTGTGCCCTTGCCCAGGTACGTGTAGCTCTGCAGTGCGATCCACGACTTGTTGAAGTGTGCCCAGTGCTCCTCGGGTGTCATCTGCCGGATGTCGCCGTACGCCTCGTTACCCATCGCTGCCCCCTTTCGGACGCACCAGCGCGCCCCGACCGCGACAGTTGAGCCGACATTGACACTCGCGTCAACTCAGCGGTCGACGGTGTGTCAGGATGGCTGCACGCTGCCCGGCGGGGGCCGTGCGGCGTCACTTCCATGGGGGCCGCCGTGTTCATGATCCGATACGACCTGCGCGTAGCACCGGACAACGCGCGGGTCACGCATGCACAGCAGTACTCCGAGGCGCTGCAGATGGCCCGCTGGGCCGACGAGCGAGGGTTCGCGGCGGTGGGGCTCTCCGAGCACCACGGCACGGACGACGGGTTCATGAACTCGCCGCTGACGTTGGCCGCAGCGATCCTCGGCGGCACCCGCAGCATCGCGGTCAGCATCAACGCTCTGCTCGTGCCGTTGCACGACCCGGTGCGCCTGGCCGAGGAGATCGCCACCATCGATCTCATCGCGCCGGGCCGGCTGTCGGTCACCGTCGGTCTCGGCTACCGCCCGGAGGAGTTCGACATGTTCGGCAAGGAGCTGCCGGATCGCGTGCGCGACTTCGAGGATGCTGTGCGTCTGATGCTCGACGCCTGGCAGACGGGCGACGCCACCTATCGCGGTCGCACCGTTCGCATCCGTCCGCGCCCGGCCACCACGCCGCATCCGGCGCTGGTCATCGGCGGGTCCGTTCCGGCGTCGGCCCGCCGTGCGGCCCGCTTCGGCCTGCCGTACTGCCCGGCGGTGCCCGACCAGCGGTTGGCCGAGATCTACTACGCAGAAGCCGCCGCAGTGGGCTTCACCAACCCCGTCGCCATGCTGGGCACCAGTCCCGGGTTGGTGCTGGTGACGCGCGACCCCGACGCGGTGTGGGCGGAGATCGGGCCCAACCTGCTGTACGACGCCCAGATCTACGAGTCGTGGCAGGGCCCCGAGCACAAGTCGAGCTGGCGCACCGCTGCCCGCACGGTCGAAGAGCTCCGTACCAGCCCGAACTACGCCGTCGTGACCCCCGAGCAGTGCGTCGCGCTGGTGCAACTGCACGGCATGGCGGTGCTGCACCCGCTGGTGGCAGGCATCGACCCGCGCATCGGCTGGGAGACACTGGAGCTCGTGCACTCCGAGGTGATGCCCGCACTCGCGGCCGCATCGCCTGCGGGCACCTGAATCACCACACACGCACCGCGTCTGCGCGTGCATCACGAAAGGAAACCCAATGGCAGGTCGACTCGAAGGAAAGGTTGCGCTGGTCACCGGCGCAGCCCGTGGCCAGGGCAAGAGCCACTGCATCCGCTTGGCACAGGAGGGGGCCGACATCATCGCCGTCGACATCCTCGAGCAGATCGACACCGTGCGCTACCCGCTCGGGTCCGACGCCGACATGGCCGACACGGTCGCCCAGGTGGAGGCCACCGGTCGCCGCATCGTGGCGCGCAAGGCCGACGTGCGCAGCCGCGAGCAGATGAAGGCGGCCGTCGACGAGGGCGTGCAGCTGCTGGGCGGGTTGCACATCGTCTGCGCCAACGCAGGCATCCTGCCGGTGAAGGAGCACTCCGCCCGTGCGTTCATCGACGCGATGGACGTCGACTTCGGCGGCGTGCTGAACACCGTCGCGGTCACCGAACCGCATCTCTCCGCCGGCGCGTCGATCATCCTCACCGGCTCCACCGCCGGCATGATGCCGAGCACGCTGAACAACCCCGCGCTCGGCCCCGGCAGCGTCGGTTACGGGCTGGCCAAGACGTTCATCGTGCAGTACACGGAGACGCTGGCATTGCAGCTGGCGCCGATGAGCATCCGGGTGAACGCGGTGCACCCGACGAACTGCAACACCAACCTGATCAACAACGAAGACATCTACAAGGTGTTCCGCCCCGATCTGGAGAACCCCACCCAGGACGATGCCCTGGTTGCGTTCCACGTCTTCCAGGCGATGCCCACGCCGTACGTGGAGCCGGTCGACATCTCCAACGCCGTGCTCTACTTCGCCTCCGACGAGGCCCGCTTCGTCACCGGCATCAACCTGCGCATCGACGCCGGTTCGCTGATCAAGTGGCCCGACGGCCCGAAGGGCTGAACGCTGGGAGGCATCCGGCCCGAGCGTTGTTTCGGGCCGGATGCCCTCTGATCGGTACTGTGGGCCGACCCGCCCGCCGGCGACCCCATGTGCGTCGCCGCCACGCCAGGAGCCCTCCATGCCGTTCGTCACCAAGATGACCACCCTGCTCGACATCCAGCACCCGATCGTGCAAGGGGGCATGCAAGGCGTGGGCGTGGCCGAGCTGGCGTCGGCAGTGTCGGAGGCCGGCGGCCTGGGCATTCTGACCGGGCTGACCCAACCGTCGCCGGAGGCGCTGCGAGAGGAGATCGAGCGCTGCCGCACGATGACCTCGAAGCCGTTCGCGGTCAACCTCACCGTGTTCCCCACCCGCAACTCGCCCGACTACATGGCGTACGCGCGGGCGATCGTGGAAGGCGGTGTCACCATCGTGGAGACCGCGGGCACGCCGGCGGTGGCCGAGATCTGGGAGTACCTGAAGGGGCACGGGGTGCGCATCATCCACAAGTGCACCTCGGTGCGCCACGCGGTGTCGGCCGAACGCAAGGGTGTCGACGGCATCTCCATCGACGGCTTCGAGTGCGCCGGTCATCCCGGTGAGGACGACGTGCCCGGCCTGATCCTGGTGCCCTGCGCGGCCGACAAGGTGACCATCCCGATGATCGCCTCCGGCGGGTTCGCCGATGGCCGCGGTCTGGTGGCAGCGCTGGCGTTGGGTGTCGACGGCATCAACATGGGCACCCGCTTCTGCGCCACCGCCGAAGCGCCCATCCACCCCAACGTGAAGCAGGCGTACGTGGACAACGACGAGCGCTGCACCAACCTGATCTTCCGAAGCCTGCACAACACCGCGCGGGTGGCGAAGAGCGAGGTGTCCGACGAAGTGGTGCGCCGCCTGGCCGAGCCGGGCTCCACCTTCGCCGACGTGTCCGACCTGGTGCGTGGCGACAAGGGCCGCGAGCTGCTGGCCACCGGCGACCTGTCGCAGGGCATCTACTGGGCCAGCATGGCGCAGGGCCTGATCCACGACATCCCCACCGTCAAGGAACTGATCGACCGCATCATCGGCGAGGCGGAGGCGATCGTCGGCGACCGGTTGCGCAGCGCGTTCGTGCCCGCCTGAGCGACGACCGTTCGCATCGTGTCGCTCCACTAGCGGCCGCGCCGAGGGCGGGTGTATAACATCTGACAGAGATGTCAAGCCAGGGGCCAAAGTCCCCGGACTTGCTGCACCGACGCCTTTGGGGGGCCACCATGAAGATCGACGACATGATCCTGGTCAGCATCGACGACCACGTCATCGAACCTGCCGACCTGTTCGAGAAGCACATGCCGGCCCGCTACCGCGACCAGGCACCGAAGTTCGAACGCCAGGCCGACGGCATCGACAACTGGGTGTTCCAGGGCGAGGTGATGGGCACCGTCGGCCTCGGCGCCGTGGCGAGCTGGCCGCGTGAAGAGTGGGGCTTCGAAGCCGTCGGCCATGCCGACATGCGCCCTGGGTGCTACGACTTCCACGAGCGCGTGCGCGACATGAACGCCAACGGCGTGCTCGCCTCGATCAACTTCCCCACTGCTGCCGGGTTCGCCGGCGCCTGGCTGGCCGGCATGGCCGACCGGGCGTTGTCGGCCGCCGCCGTGTCGGCCTACAACGACTGGCAGATCGACGAGCTGGCCGGCTCGTACCCGGGCCGCTTCATCCCGATGGGCATCCTGCCCCTGTGGGACACGGATGCGTGCGTGCTGGAACTCGAGCGCATCGCCGCCAAGGGCTGCACCACCGTCAGCTTCCCCGAGACCCCGTACGCGAACAACCTTCCCGGCTTCTACGGCGACCACTGGGACGCCGTGCTGGAAGCGGCCGAGCGGCTGCAGATCGTGCTCTCCATGCACATCGGCGGCGCGTTCAACCTGTTGCGCCGCCCCGAAGGTGCGCACATGGACCAGCTGATCATCCTCTCCGCGCAGCTGTCCGGTGTGGCCGCCACCGACCTGATCACCAGTGGCTCGTTCAAGAAGTTCCCCGAGCTGAAGGTGGCCCTGTCCGAGGGCGGCATCGGCTGGGTTCCGTTCCTGCTCGACCGCATGGACCGGCACATGACGAACCACAGCTGGACCCACCTCGACATCGGCGCCCCGCTGGCCACCGACATCTGGCGCAAGAACTTCCTGGGCTGCTTCATCACCGAGCCGTCGAACCTGCGCCTCGTCGACCGCATGGGCGTCGACACGGTGGCGTGGGAGTGCGACTACCCGCACTCGGACAGCACGTGGCCGAAGTCGCCCGAGCTGCTGATGGTCGAGCTGGAGAACGCCGGCATCACGGACGACGTGATCAACAAGATCACGTGGCAGAACGCGTGCCGGTTCTACCGCTTCGACCCGTTCCAGCACACCACACGCGAGCAGGCGACGGTGGGCGCGCTGCGGGCGCTGGCCACCGACGTCGACACCAGCACCACCTCGAAGGCCCAGTACCGCGAGCGTTACGCGGCCCACCAAGCCTGACCCGGCCCCGGCCCCGGGTCGGCCGGGCCCGTGCGAGGGCCACGGGTATGCTGGCGGCCGTTGCGGGCAGGCTCGCAGCGTGCGCGAGCCGGCGTCGAAGGGACCACAGTGACCGAAGCACCAGACGTCGTCGCCGACCCTGGCGACGCGTTGCTGCCCGTTGCCGGCCGTTCACGATCCATCCGTCTCGCGGGCATGGGCACGGCCGCAGTGCTGTGCGCGATCTACCTCATCCTGCAACCGTCGTCCACCGACTTCTCCAGTGGCGACTTCCGCGTGCGCCTGTTCCGCAACGACGTGTACCTGTGGAACAACCTGTGGTTCGGCGGCCACTCGTTGCCCGGCTACGGCGTGATGTCGCCGTTGCTCGGCGGCATCTTCGGGGTCACGCTGGTGGCCGTCGGCTCGCTGCTCGTGGGCACCTGGTGCGTCGTGCTCATCTTCGAACGCTGCCGGAGCGACGACCCGTTGCTGCCCAATCCCGAGCTCGCCGCCGCCTTGTTCGCGCTGTCGTACGCGGTGAACCTGTTCGGTGGGCGGCTGACGTTCAGCCCGGCCGTGATGTTCGGGGCAGCGTGCGTGCTGTTCCTGCAGCGCGACCGCCGCACGTTGGCCATCGCCGCCGCCGCGCTGGCCGGGCTGTGCTCGCCCGTGGGCGCCGTGTCGCTGGGCGTCGTGCTCGGTGGCTGTTTCCTTGCCGGCAAGTTCTCGCGGGCGGTGGTGTTCGCCGCCGGCGCCGCGTGCGTGGTGCCCATCGGGGTGATCATCGTGTTCTTCCCCGAAGGTGGCTGGTACCCGTTCGACGCCGGGCGCCTCGCCTTCGTCGCCCTGTCGGTTCTGGTGGTGGTCTGGTTCGGCCGCGATCACGGCGCCGTCCGCTGGGCCGGCGTGCTCTACCTCGTCGCCGTGCTGGGCGCGTTCGTGATCAAGTCGCCGCTTGGCGGCAACATCGCCCGCCTGGCGTGGTTGCTGGCCGGTCCGGTGGGCGCGCTCGTCATCCGCCGGTACCGCAAGGTGGTGCTGCCGGCCTTCGTCGCGTTCACCATCGTGTGGAGCTGGGCGTACGTGAAGATGGCGTTGCAGGCCAAGCCGGCCAGCGCCGAAGCTGCCTACTACGACCCGCTGGCCGACTTCGTCGAGGGCCTGCCCGGGGTGCAACGGATGGAAGTGGTGCCGACCCCGTCGTACCGCCAGGCCGACGAGTTGGCCCTGCGCGTGGGCATCGCGCGCGGGTGGGAGACCCAGCTGGATCGCGAGTTGAGCCCGCTGTTCTACGACGGCCGGCTGACCAGCGAGGCGTACCACCGGTGGCTGCTCGACCAGTCGGTGAACCTGGTCGCACTGCCGTTGCAGGGCGTGCACGAGAAGTCGGTCGACGAGGAAGCGCTGGTGCGCAGCGAGCCCGACTACCTGCAGTTGGTCTGGTCGAACGAGCACTGGAAGCTCTACGAAGTGGTGGGTGCGCGGCCACTGGCCGGAAACGGGGCCACCCTGGTCGACGTGCAGCCCGAGTCGCTGACCCTCGACGCGCCCGACACCGGCTGGACAGAAGTCAAGTTCCGCTTCACCCCGCTGTACGAGGTGGTGGCGGGCGATGCGTGCATCAAGGAGTCGCCCGACGGCTGGATCGACGTGCTGGTGCGCCGGCCCGGCACCGTGCAACTGGAGGTGTCGCTGACGCTCGACGGGATGCTGGGCGACGAGCCGGTCTGCACGGAGTGAACCCGGCCTGGCCTGCGCTGGGTTGCCGCCGTGTGGGCATCCATGCGGCATGATGTGGCCGCCGGCCGCCGGGCCGCGTGTGGACGACATGGAGGCACTGATGGGTGTGTGGTTCGAGGACTACCTGAACTCGTGGACGACCGGCGACCCGCAGCAGGTCGCTGCGTGGGTCACCGACGACGTCGAGTTCGAAGACGTCGGCGCCGGCCACAAGCTGGTGGGCCGCCAGTCGATGGCGAAGTTCGCCGCCAAGTCGTTCGAACTGGTGCCCGGCTGCTCGTTCGACTTCATCGGCGGCGCGCAGATGGGCGACGACTACCACTACGAATGGGTGATGCAGCCGATGGGCCTGCGCGGCGTGTCGGTGGGCCAGGTGCGCGACGGCAAGATCGCGTGGAACCGCGACTACTGGAACAAAGGCCAGTTCAAGAGCTGAACGCTGGGGACGGCTGCTGGCGGCGCCCGCTCGCGGGCACCATGCGTGTCCGGGTTTCCGGGCCACATGTACTCTCGGGCGTGCCTGATCGCCGGCGGCTGCCCACCTGGATGATCGTCTCGCTCGTCGCCTTCCTGGTGTACAGCGTGAACCTCCGGGGTGACCCGCGCTACGACGGCTTCGCCGCCGTTCCCACGGCCGTCAGCATCGTGCACGACGGCAACCTCACGCTCGACGAGTACCGCGACGTGCCCGGTTTCGCCGAGCACTACTCCATCTCCACCGACGATGACGGTCGGCTGGTGGGCTTCTTCCCGTGGGCGGTCGCGCTGGTGGCGGTGCCAGCGGTGGTGGCGGCCGACGTCGCCCACGCAGTGGGCATCGGGCCCGGAGCCGACGGGGCGGTTGCCGCCATGGCGCGCTGGTTCGCCGTGCTGCAGAACCTCACCGCCGCCGCAGCCACTGCGCTGGCAGTAGGTGGCGCGTACGTGCTCGTGCGCCGCCGCCGGCCCGCCGCCGGCGGGCGGTACGTGGCGGTGGCCACGTTCGCGTTCGCGTTCGGCACGTCGGTGTGGAGCACCGCTGCGGTGATGCTGTGGCAGCACGGCCCATCGCTGGCGGCCACCACATGGGGGCTGGTGGCACTCAGCCGCGCCCTCGACGCCGGCGGTCCGGCAGGTGCCACGGCCGCTGGGCGCGCGTTCGTGCGCGCCGGCGCGCTGTTCTTGGCCGCGTACACCTTCCGCCCGACGAACGCTCTGGTGCTGCTGGGCGCAGCGGTGGTCGTGGCCGTGGTGGCGCGACGCGGCCTGGCCCGGTTCGCCGCCGGCGCCGCGCTGGTGGCGGTGCCCTGGTGCTCGGTCACCTACGCCGCCTACGGGCGGTTGTTACAGCCCTACGGCGCGGCCTCGCGCCTGGGCGTGCACGACGAGTTCGCCGAGGCCCTCGCTGCCAACTTGATCAGCCCTGGGCGCGGGCTGTTCGTGTTCACACCGCTGGCGCTGTTGTCGGTGATCGGTGCGGCGCGGTTGGTTCGCAGCCGCGGCCGCGACCCGTTGATGTGGCTCGCGGCGATCGTGGTGCCGGTGCACTGGGTGGCGGTGTCGATGTTCGGCCAGTGGTACGGCGGCAAGAGCTACGGGCCGCGGTTCTTCACCGACGTGCTGCCCCTGCTGTTCCTGCTGGCCATCACCGTCGGCGGTGACGGCGAGCTCACCCGCGCGTCGCTGCGGCGGCCGGCCGTCGCAGGTTTCGCACTGCTGTTGGCGGCCGGCGTCGTGGTGCACGCCGAGGGCGCACTGGTGTTGAGCAGCGGCTGCTGGTCCAGCCACCCGCAGCCGATCGAGGCCGACCCGTCGCACGTCTGGTCGTGGAGCGATGCGCTGGTGACGAAGGGTGTGCGCGACCTGGTGCACGACCCGGTCGGCGCCGTTCGCGGCGTGTGTCGCGGCGAGTGATCTCGACGGGGTGACGGCAGGGATGGGCCGCGCCGCCGGGCCGAGGTGCGGGCCGTGGTGCGGGCCGTGGTGCGGGGGACCGGCACCCCGGTCGGGGCTGCGACCGCACCTGACGGTAGCGTCAACCGACGTGCCGCAGCCCGAGACCCCCGCCAGCGACCCGTCCGCGCCGACGGTCGAGCGCCATCCCTTCGTCAGTTCGTCGTTGGGGATGATCCAGTTCCCTGTCGGCACCGTCGAGTCGCGCGACGTCGGCGATCACATCATGGGCGTCACGGTCATCGGCTGGCTCAGCCGCTTTCCTGTGGCCGAATGGGGGCAGCAGTGGGCCACCACCGGCGCGCTGGAGGTTCGCTTCCGGTCACACCTCACCGCCGGCCTGCAGCTTGATGCGCTGGTGCAGCGCGGCGCCGACACCATCTCGATGACGGTGGCCGGCCCCGACGGCCACGTGTACGCCACGGCCACGGCCACTCGGGTGGCGGCGCCGATGTCCGCGCCGGTGGCGGCGCCGGCTCCCGCGGGCCAGACGCCGGCGACGCACGCAGCGCTGTCGGGCCTGGGCCTGGCGGCGATGCCGTTCCGCTTCGACGCCGCACGCGATCTGGTGTTCACGCGCTCGCTGGTCGATGGCTCCTTCTGGGTGCAGCACGGGTGGGCGCACCCGGCGTGGCTGGCCAGCTCGGCCAACGCCATCATCATGCGCAGCGTCGAGTTCCCCACCCGCGACCAGTGGAAGCACGCCGGCATCGAGCTGGCCCTGCACGCGCCCGTGGCCGATGGCGATGAGGTGGTGGTGCAGGGGTCGGTCGGCGGTCTGTTCGACGGGCGCAGCAATCGCTTCGCCGTCGCAACGCTGGTGGCGACGGTCGGCGATCGCCCGGTGGCGACCATGCGCAAGACCTTCGCCTACGCCCCCGTGGAGTGACCGCCTGCGTCGGAACGTGTCGGTGTCCCGCGCCCATGGGGTCGAGAGGTGGCGCTCCTGACGGGGTTTCGCGCCCAGCCGACAGAAGTGCCGGGGTTTCGCGCCCACCGGGTTGGGGGCGCGACGGGTTACTTGCGCAGCAGGGAGTCGAGGCGGCGGGCGGCCACGAACAGGGCGACGGCCGACAGCCCCACCAGCACCGCGATGTGGGCCAGGATCGAGGTGGTCCAGACGCCGGCGTTGGCCGAACGCACCAGTGCCACGCCGTGGTACAGAGGCGAGATCTGCACCACCCAGGCCCACGAGCCGTAGCTGGACGTGGGGAAGAACGTGGCGGAGAACAGGAACAGCGGCATCATCGCGGTGGTGACGATGTCCATGTCGCTCCAGCTGCGCATGAACGTGGTGCCGGCAAACCCGACACTGGCGAACGCCAGCCCGATGAGCGCGCAGGCCGGCAGGGCCAGCAGGCTCCACCACGACTGCACCAGGCCCAGCGCGGCCATCACGCCCAGGAAGCTGCACGCGTACAGCTGGCCGCGGATGAGTGCCCACCCGATCTCGCCCAACGCCACGTCGGCCGGGCCCATCGGGGTAGCCAGCGCGGCATCGTAGATGCGCGCGTACTTCAGGCGGTGCAGCACGTTGCCGGTGGAGTCGAAGATCGCGCCGTTCATCGCCGACGAGGCCATCAAGGCCGGCGCGACGAACGCGTCGTACGGCACGGCCTTCCCGCCGACCGACACGCTGCCCACCAGGTCGCCCAGGCCGGCTCGCATGCTGAGCAGGTAGAACAGCGGCTCGAAGAAGCCGCTGACCACGATCAGCCACTGCCGCCGGTAGGCGACCAGATGGCGTTCGATCATGCGCTGCGGCCGCCGCACGCGGAACGAGTCGGTGGCGTACGCAGTGGGCACGATGCGCAGGAAGTTCGTGCTCATGGGTACAACTTCCCGCGCAGGCGACGGATGGTGATCGCGGTGCCGGCCACGGCCCACAGGGCCACGAACGACAGGTGGCCGGCCACACCCGTCCAGTCGACGTTGCCACTGGTGAACCCGCGGGCCACCACCACCCCGTGCCAGAGCGGCGCCACCTTCGCCACCCACTGCACGGCGGCCGGCAGCTGCGACAACGGGTAGAACGCCCCGCCGAACAGGAACAAGGGGATGATGACGAACCGCTGGATGCCGGCGAACGCACCGTCGTACTCGGAGCCGACGGAGAACGCCATGATCGGCATGGCGAACGACACGCCCACCAGCATCGAGACCAGCACGCTGGGTGCCAAGCCCCACGAGCGCGTGTCGGGGAACACGGCCAGCACGACGGCGACGGCACCGGTGGCCAGCCCGCAGCGCACGGCCATCCAGGCGCCGTGGCCCAGCACGATGTCGCGCGCTTCCAGCGGTGTGGCGGCGATGCCGTGGTAGCCGCGGTGCCACTTCAGCCCGCCCATCACCGGCCACATGCTCTCGCCGGCGGCCAACGCCATGGCGGTGGTGACCAGCAGCCCGGGCACCACGAACGCGACGTACGACGAACTGCCCAGCACCTCGCTGGAGCCGGTGTTCTTGTCGACCAGTGCGCCCACGCCGACGCCGAGGCCCAGCAGGTACAGCAGCGGCTGGCCGAACGAGGCGAGCACGTTCACCTTCCACAGCCGGCGGTAGGCGGCCAGGTGCCAGCTCAGCACGCGCAGCGCGCCGGGCGTGCGCCGGTGGTGAACGGCGGCGGCCGTACCGGGGGTGTGCACGGGCGCGTCCATCAATCGGCCAAGCTGCGGCCGGTGAGCAACAGGAACACGTCTTCCAGACTGGCGCGGCGCACGAGAGCGCTCTCCGGCTGCAGCCCGCGCGCGTGCGCCTCGGCCAGCGCGGCCTCGCCGTCGTGCGCGTACACCAGCACACGATCGGGCAGAAGTTCTTGCCGGTCGCCGATGCCATGCACACCGGTGATGCTGTCGGAGTTGGTACCCGCCGAGAAGCGCAGCTCCAGCACCTCGCGGGTGGAGTAGCGCTCGATGAGGTCGCGGGGCGAACCCTCGGCCACGATGCGGCCCTGGTCCATCACCACCAGACGATCGCACAGCTGCTCGGCTTCGTCCATGTAGTGCGTCGTGAGCACCAGCGTGACGCCCTGCTGCTTCAACCGGTACAGGCGGTCCCACAGCACGTGCCGGGCCTGCGGGTCGAGGCCCGTGGTGGGTTCGTCCAGCAGCAGCAGCTCGGGGTTGTTGATCAGCGAGCGGGCGATGGACAGCCGCCGCTTCATACCGCCGCTGAGGTTCTCCACCACGCTGCCGGCGCGGTCGGTGAGCTGGGCGAACTCCAGCAGTTCCGCCGCTCGCCGCTTGGCCTCGGCCCGCGGCAGGTCGAAGAAGCGGCCGTAGATCCACAGGTTCTCCTGCACGCTCATCTCCACGTCGAGCGTGTCGAGCTGCGGCACCACGCCGATGCGGGCGCGGATCTGGGAACCGTGGGTGGCCGGGTCCATGCCGAACAGGCGCAACGTGCCGGAGGTGACGGGCGAGACGCAGCCGATCATGCGCATCGTGCTGCTCTTGCCGGCACCGTTGGGCCCGAGGAAGCCGAACGCCTCGCCTGGCTGCACCTCCACATCGATGCCGTCGACGGCGGTGAACTCGCCGAAGCGCTTGACCAGCTGGCGGGCGACGATCAGTGGTTCGGCCATGGACCGCACACTGTATCGAACAGCGGTTCGACCCTCCCCGCATTTCCCCGGCTCGTGTCATCCCGCGACCTCATGGGTCGCCACCGACCCACTTTCCCGACCTGTGTCATCCCGCGACTTCGTGGGCCGCTGCCGATGCATGACATGAACGGGGGAGGGCCGCGCGACGAGCGCAGCATGGTGCCCCGACGCGCAAAGGCCCCGCCCGGAGGCGGGGCCTTGTGCGAAGTGAGACGAGCTGTGGGCTCAGCCGGCCGGCGGAGGCGGCGGCGGAGTGGAGCCCGGGGGCGGCGGCGGCGGGGTCATGCCGGGGGGCGGCGGCGGCGGCGTGCCACCACCGGCGCCACCGAACGACGCCTTCAGCTTGTTCATGTCCTTCAGGTCGTTCAGGTCGCCACCAGACTCCTTGAAGCCGAGGAACGCACCGACGGCCGCCACGACACCACCGACCGCCGACAAGATCATGCCGATACCGCGGCCCACCTCGGCACCGCCGGCCTCGTACACGTCCTTGTACTCGAGGGGGTTGAAGATCAAGCGGATCAGAAGGAGCAGCGCACCCAAGGCGGTGGCGCCGAGCATGATCAGCGGCCACGGCAGTGAGCCGGGCTTCATCGTGCCGGTGACCAAGAGCACTGTGATCACACCTGTCGCCAGGATGAGGATCCACGGCAGCGTGCCGGTCCAGAAGAAGTCGAAGACGTTGCCCCCGTCGCCACCTAGGACGTCGGCTCCCTTGTACTCCACCGAGATCCAGTCGAAGAAGCCGAAAATGAGGAAGAGACCTGCTCCGCCGACTTTCAGCCAGTCGGATGTCTTGAACTTGCTGAGATCCATGTGTGCCTCCCGGTGTGCTGGACAGTGATGACTCAGGCGATGCGAACCGTACACCTTGTTAAGCCCAGCATCGCGCACCGTCGGTGCCCACCTACATTTGCGCCATGCCCACCGCACTGCTCTCCGTGTACGACAAGTCCGGCATCGTCGAACTGGCTGCCGGCCTCCACGCCGCCGGCTGGCGGCTGGTCAGCAGCGGTGGCACGGCCAAGACGGTGGCCGACGCCGGCATCCCCGTCACCGATCTGGCCGAGCTGACCGGGCTGCCTGCGATCTTCGATCACCGAGTGGTGACGCTGCACCCGAAGGTGCACGGCGGCCTGCTGGCCGACCCCACCAACCCGCAGCACCAGGCCGACATGGCGCAGCACGGCATCGAGCCGATCGACCTGGTGGTGGTGAACCTGTACCCGTTCACCAGCAACCCGAGCATCGAGCTGATCGACATCGGCGGCCCGGCGATGGTGCGTGCCGCGGCCAAGAACCACCTCCACGTGGGCGTGGTGGTGAACCCCGCCGACTACGCGGTGGTGCTGCAGGAGATCGCCGCCACCGGCCGGCTCGCCTCGGCCACCCGGCGCCGCCTGGCCCGCGACGCGTTCGCCACCATCGCGGCCTACGACGCGGCCATCGCCAACTGGTTCGACGCCCCCTCGACGGACAGCGTCGACGCGCTGCCGCAGGGCTTGCACCTGTCGTACGAGTTGGCGCAGACCCTGCGCTACGGCGAGAACCCGCACCAGCAAGGCGCCCGCTACCGCCTCGCCGGCGCCGCCAGCTGGTGGGACACTGCGGTGCAGCACCAGGGCAAGGAGCTGAGCTACCTGAACCTGTACGACACCGAGGCCGCGTGGAAGCTGGTGCAGCGCTTCGGCCGCCCGGCATGCGTGATCGTCAAGCACGCCAACCCGTGCGGTGTCTCCGTCGCCGGCACCATCGAGGCCGCCTACACGCAGGCCAACGCGTGCGACCCGGTCAGCGCCTTCGGCGGCATCGTCGCGTGCAACCGGCCTGTCACCCGCGAGCTGGCGGAGGCACTGGCCCCGGTGTTCACCGAGGTCGTGGTGGCACCGTCGTTCGACGCCGACGCGTTGGAGGTGTTGGCCAAGAAGGCCAACCTGCGCGTGCTGTCGGCCAGCGCCCCGGCCGGCTCTGCGCTCGACATGCGCAGCATCGACGGCGGCCTGCTGGTGCAGCAGGTCGACACCGTCTCGCCCGACCGCTCGGGCTGGCAGGTCGTCACCGACACCCAGCCCACGCCCGAGCAGTGGGCCGACCTGGAGTTCGCGTGGCAGGTGTGTGCCGTGGTCAGCAGCAACGCCATCGTCTACGCGAAGGACGGCCAGGCGCTGGGCATCGGCGCCGGCCAGCAGAACCGGCTGGACAGCGCGCGCATCGCGGCCGAGCGGTCGGCGGGGCGTGCCGCCGGTGGCGTGTGCGCGAGCGACGCGTTCTTCCCGTTCCGCGACGGGCTCGACGCCGCCGCTGCTGCCGGCATCACCGCCGTCATCCAGCCCGGTGGCAGCATGCGCGACGCCGAGGTGATCGCCGCTGCCGACGAGCAAGGTGTGGCGATGGTGTTCACCGGCGAGCGCCACTTCCGCCACTGAGCGGAGGTGGCACCCGCCGGCCGGGCCGAGCCCTGGTCGCCGTCAGACCGACGGCGGCCGGAACGGATCGTCGGTCGACGACGACGGTGCGGCAGGCGGCTCTGCAGGCGCTGCTGCAGGCGCGGCCGGTGCCAGTGACCCGGGAGGCGGGGCCTGGCCGGGGCCGTTGTTCGATGCCATGGCGGCGCGGATGGGCGCCGCCACCAGCGGGATGCCGATCAGCACCAGACCGGAGACGATGGCCACGCCGCCGGTCGCACTCTGCGAGTCGGGCTCCATCTGCACGGCGACGAACCAGGTGACGCCGACGGCTGCCATCAATGCACCCCACCACGTGGTGGCTCGCCGCGAGCCGTGCGAGCCGACGACGCACACCAGCACGCCCACGCCCAACACCAGAATCGGTCCGGTGGTCTCGCCGAAGTCGGCCGCCAGCAGTGCGGTGCCCTCCACGGCGGAGATCAGCCCGGTCGCGCCCAGCGCTGTTGCCGTGCCGTGGTAGCCGCGGCGGTCGAGCCAGAAGGTGCCGCCCAGCAGCGCGGCGGCGCTGAGCAGGTACACCCAGCCGGCGTCGCCGGTGTTGTTGGTGATGTCGCTGGGCAGGAACGAGTCGGACTCGCCGTAGAGCACCGCGTCGCAGTCGGCGTCGGTGTACGCGTCGTAGTCGCCCTCGTCCTGGAAGTTGCGGCACTCGGCGATGTCGCCCTCGTCGGGGGCGGTCAGGCTGCCCAGTGCGCCCACCAATGCCAGTGCGCCCAGGCCCAGCAGCAGGTTGCGGCTCTTGAAGCCCGGCAGAGCCCAGGCGGCGATGAACAGCACGGCCACGACCAGGCTGGTGAGGAAGCCGTTCTGCCCGTCGCTGATGGTGGCGGAGATGCCGAACGCGGGGATGCCGACGACCACTGCACCGACTGCCGCGGCCTGTGCCTCGGGCACCTTCACGAAGGTGCGCAGGGTCCACGCGGCGGCGATGAGGGCCAGCCCGATGGCGATGAACGTGCCGCGCTTGGGGTCGTCGCCGGCCAGCGCAATCAGCAGGCCGAGGGCCAGCACGAAGCCGCCGATGCCGGCCATTGCGTTGCGTAGGCTTGGCCGCGGCCGCAGCCGGGCGTCGTCGCCCATGCTGTCGAGGAAGCCGGTGACCGCATTCACCGGCCCGGCGGGCACGGGGTCGTCGGCCTGGGCGGTGAGGTCGCCGGGGTCGGCTGCAGCGACGAACCCGCGAGCCGCCGGTGCCGCCGGTGCCGCGTAGGCGCTGGCCGGTGTGGCCACCGGGATCACCGTGCTGGCCCCCAGCGGGTCGACCTGCTGCACCCCGTTGGTGGCCACGTGCTCGGTCCACTTCCCGCCGTCCCAATACCGCTGCTGAAATCGACCGTACGGGTCGTTGTACCAGCCTGCCGCCTGCTCGCTCATCGCGTCCCCCTTGTGGATTTCGTACAGCGTGCCACGTGTCGCCGGGTCGCGTGGACCAAGCTGTTGGGCAAATGGCTCGCATCTCCGACATCCTCGCGGCCGGTCGCACGTACTCGTTCGAGTTCTTCCCCCCGAAGAACGAGGCGGGCTGGCTCAGCCTGGGCCGCACCATCTCCGAGCTCGAGCACCTCGCGCCCGACTTCGTCAGCGTCACCTATGGAGCCGGCGGCAGCACCCGCACCCGCACGGCCGACCTCGTCAGCTGGGTGCGGCGGCAGACGGCCATCACCCCGATGGCCCACCTCACCTGCCAGGGCCACACTCGCGCCGACATCCGCGACATCTTGATGACGTACCGCGCCGAAGGCGTGGAGAACATCCTGGCCCTCGGCGGCGACCCGCCCGCCCACGGCGCGCCCGCGCCGCCCAGCGACTACCACTTCAGCCTCGAGCTGGTGGCCGACATCGCCGAGTTCGGCGGCTTCTCCGTCGGTGTCGCCGCGCACCCCGAACTTCACCCGCGATCACCCGACCGGGCGACCGACCGCCAGCACCTGGCCACCAAGCTGGAGGCCGCCGACTTCGCGATCACCCAGTTCTTCTTCGACATCGAGCACTACCTGTCGATGGTCGAAGACCTTGCCGCGCTGGGCACGACCAAGCCGGTGCTGCCGGGCATCATGCCGATCAGCAACCTCGGGCAGGTGACTCGCATGGCTCACATGAGCGGTGCCGAGGTGCCGCCGTGGGTGGTGCAGGCGATGGGCAAGGCCGGCGACAACCTCGACGAGGCCGAGCGCATCGGCGTCGACCTGGCCACCGAGCTGTGCGCCAAGCTGCTCGACGCCGGCGCCCCCGGCCTGCACTTCTACGCGCTGAACCGCAGCTGGGCCATCCGGCAGATCTACCGCAACCTCGGCCTGCACCCCTCGCCCTGAACGACACACCCTGAACGACACACCTGCCGTGCCGGCAAGCGGGCCGACGGGTACCGCTGCCTCTGCCACGTCACGTGCCACAGCGTATGGTCGCGGCATGCACGCCTACGAACAGCTCTACATCAACGGCCAGTGGGTGCCCTCCACCGGCACCGACACGCTCTCGGTCACCGACTCGGCCACCGAGGAGATCATCGCCACCATCCCGGAGGGCACGGCCGCCGATGTCGATGCCGCCGTCGCCGCCGCCAGGGCCGCTTTCCCTGCATGGAGCGAGCTGCCGAAGGAAGAGCGCGCCGGCTACCTGGTGAAGATCCAGGCTGGCCTCGACGCCCGCACCGACGAGATCGCCTCCACCATCGCCAAGGAGGTCGGCATGCCCATCTTCCTCAGCAACCTCATCCAGGTCGGCCTGCCCAAGGCCAACTTCGCGATCGCCGCCCAGCTGCTGGGCAGCTACGAGTTCGAAGAGCAGATCGGCAACTCGCTGGTGGTGAAGGAAGCGATCGGTGTCGTCGGCTGCATCACACCCTGGAACTACCCGCTGCACCAGATCGCGCTGAAGGTCGCCCCGGCCCTCGCGGCCGGCAACACCGTCGTGCTGAAGCCCAGCGAGGTCGCCCCGATCAACGCGTTCATGTTGGCCGAGGTGATCCACGAAGCCGGCCTGCCGGCGGGCGTGTTCAACCTCGTGTCGGGGATCGGCCCGGTGGTGGGCGAGGCCATCGCCTCGCACGCCGACGTCGACATGGTCAGCTTCACCGGCAGCACGCGCGCCGGTAAGCGTGTGGCCGAGGTGGCCAGCCAGACCGTGAAGAAGGTGTCGCTGGAGCTGGGCGGCAAGAGCGCCAACATCATCCTGGAGGACGCCGACTTCAACAAGGCCGTCACCGACGGCGTCGGCAAGTGCTTCCTGAACAGCGGCCAGACCTGCACCGCGCTCACCCGCATGTTGGTGCCGCGGTCGCGCATGGCCGAGGCCGAGAAGATCGCCGCTGCTGCCGCTGCCGGCTTCACGCCGGGCAACCCCTTCGAGAGCACCACCAGGCTCGGGCCGCTCGTCTCGGCCGCCCAGCGCGAGCGCGTGCGTGGCTTCATCACCAAGGGCATCGACGAAGGCGCCACACTGGTCGCCGGTGGGGCGGAGACGCCTGAGGGCCTCGATCAGGGCTACTTCGTGGCGCCTACGGTGTTCAGCAACGTCACCCGCGACATGACCATCGCCCGCGAGGAGATCTTCGGCCCGGTGCTGTCGATCATGCCGTACGACACCGAGGCGGAGGCGATCGAGATCGCCAACGACAGCATCTACGGGCTCGCCGGTGGTGTCTGGAGCGGCGACGCCGACCACGCCAAGGCGGTCGCCCGCAAGATCCGGGCCGGGCAGGTGGAGGTGAACGGCGGCGCGTTCAACGTGATGGCGCCGTTCGGCGGCTACAAGCAGAGCGGCCTCGGGCGCGAGGCAGGGAAGTTCGGCCTGGAGGAGTTCCTCGAGGTCAAGGCGCTCCTCACCTGACGCGTTTCGCGCGATGACGGTGTGATGACGGCCGAGTGAGCGGGTCGTCGGCGATACTTGACCTCCGAATGTCTGCGCCGGCCACCCAAGTCGCAGAGCCGATCATCCACCCCGCGCTCCGCAACCAGATCAGTCGAGTCCCGTACCTGCCGGGGCTCGATGGTCTGCGCGCCATCGCGGTGGTGGCCGTGATGGTGTACCACGCCAACCACGACTGGCTCTCCGGCGGCTTCCTCGGTGTCGAGGTGTTCTTCGTCATCTCCGGGTACCTCATCACGCTGCTGCTGATCAGCGAGAAGGAGAGCACCGGCAAGGTCAGCCTGCGCAAGTTCTGGATGCGCCGCGCCAAACGCCTGCTGCCGGCGCTGTTCACCATGATGGGTGCGCTGGCGGTGTACCTGGCCCTGTTCGATCGCGGCGTGATGGGCAAGTACCGCGGCGACTTCATCGGCGGCACCACCTACATCAGCAACTGGTTCCAGATCTGGGCCGGGCAGGGCTACACGGCAGTGGCCGATCTGGCACCGTTGCGCCACCTGTGGTCGCTGGCGGTGGAGGAGCAGTTCTACCTCCAG
>JAUSLQ010000014.1 GCA_030645675.1 Actinomycetota bacterium
GACATCCGGCAGTTGTCGGCCATCCACGAGGCGCTGTTCACCGCGCCGTGTTCGCCGAACGTTCCGGCGTTCTCCAACCGGCGGACGGCGAGGGCCAGGACCGCTGCCTGTTGTTCATGGTGGGCGAGGGCAGCGATGAGATCGGGGGCTGTGAGCGGAATCTGTTCGAGCAGCTGAGCACCATCACTCATGTCCCATACAGTACAGGTGTTCGTACGCTTGGCCAACCGAGACGCCATATTCCACATAGGTTTCACCGATAGCGAGCGACGCGTCCATCGCTGGAGATGATGGTCCGAAATCGAATCGAACCGACGAGACCGAACCCTCGTCATCGCCTCTCCAAGGTGCCCGGGTCCACGGCGTCAGGGCGGCCGCTGCCGCCACGCTCCGTGTCGTGGGTGCTGCCCGATCAGCTCGAGCAGGCCTTTGGTCCCGGGTCCTTCTCCTCTAGTGTCCTCATGACGATGGGACCAACGTCAAGGATGCCGGTGGAAGACAAGCCCCGGTGAGGCGAAGCAATGATCTACGGGCCTACATGGTCGCCTCGCCCGTAGGGAGCCAACGGCGAAACCCACGCCCCCAACCGCACACGGCGGGCGTCGGGCCGTAGTGGCCCTGCGAGCCTCATCGCTTGGCGCGTCCGTCGTGTCTCACACGACAGGAGTATCACCATGTCCAGGAAGGCTTTGCTCTCCAGCATCTCCATCGCTGCCGCGGTCACGTTGCTCGGCGCGGGAGCGTACGCCAGGTATAGCGACACCGAGACTTCGGCGACTGCAACCATCACTGCCGGCACCCTCGACCTCGAGGTTGGCGGCGCTGCCAATACACACGACTACTCGATGACCAACGCCTTCCCCGGAGCCAAGTCCGAGGGGTTGCAGGGCTACGTGCTGTCGAACACCGGCACCCTGCCGGGCGTGCTCCATGTCTTCCTCGTGAAGGACGCCGATGACGAGAACTCGTTGGTCGAGCCCGAGACGGATCTCACGGACCCCGGCCTGGGCGGCGAGATCGACAGCTACCTCACGATCACGGTTGACGGCAACAGCTTCGGCTACGGCACTGTGCTTCCTGGGATCGAGACTGCTGCTGTCGGCGTTCCCGTCGAGATCACCGCCTGGATCTGGGGAGCCCCGACCATCCTCATCCCGGCAGGAGGAGAGTATCCAGGAGCTCCATTCGAGCTGTGGTTCGGCTGGGAGATCAGCACCGACGCGACGAACGTGATCATGTCGGACTCGCTGGGCTTCCACCTCATGTTCACCCTCGAGCAGGTGTGACCAGTCGGTTCGTGGCCCGGGACGCGCTCTGCGCCCCGGGCTGCAAGCCGTCAGGCCTTCGGCATCGATGACCAGGAGTCGCCGTCATGCGTAGGAAGATGCGAGTCGTCAGCGCTGCCCTCCAGGGCGTCGTTGTCGTGATTGCTCTCGGGGCGGCAGCAGTGCTGTTGCTGCCACGACTGCTCGGATGGCAAGTCGTCACAGTGATGACCGGCAGCATGGCTCCGGCGTATGAGGTCGATGCTGTGCTGGCCATCGACCATGTCGACCCTGCGAACGTGCGTGTCGGGGATGTCATTGCGTTCGAAGTCGAGAGCGACCGTCCGATGGTGACCCACCGAGTCGTGGCCATCGGGAGCGACGCACTGGGTCTGTCGTTCGTCACCAAGGGCGACGCGAACCAGGAAGCCGACATCGACCCGGTACCCGCGTCGGCCGTTCGTGGGCGGGTGGTCTTCGGGGTCCCGTATCTGGGCATGTTCGTGCGGGTCGTCCGTGAGCCGGTCGGCTTCGCCGTCTTCCTGGTGCTCCCGTGCCTGCTGCTGATCGGCCAGGAGATCCGCACCATTCGCCGAGATCGCCGGACGAAGCGCGCAGCGATGGCACTCGTGCCGGCGGCGGACAGCGCTTCCGACCAAGAGGACTTCGACTTCTGGACCACGGATGCGACCGAAGAGCGTTACCTGGAAGAGCTCGATCGTGAGGTGCGCGCATGCTGCACGTCCGAACTGTGACCACGCGAGCGTTGCTGCTCGGCGCTGTCGGCACACTCATGATGGGGTGGCCGGGAGGACCGGTAGCGATGACAGCGGCGGAGTCGCCCTGGGTGATGGTTCCCGCCGGGCTGCCGTTGTTCCAGCTCGATGGGATCGCTCCCGGCGACCGCGGTGCGGCGACGATGACCGTCACCAATCCGGGAGACTCCGTCGCGACCTTCACACTCGCGATCATTGGGTTGGAGAGTGACGACAATGGCTGCAACGAGCCGGAGCAGGCAGCCGGCGACGCGACATGCGCTCGCGGTGGCGGCGAGCTCCAGTTCGACCTGCGCCTCACGTTGACTGCCGCCGGTGGGGTCGGCCGGCCGATCGCCGCCGGCACGGTGGCCGAGTGGGCCGCTCATCCGGTGGCCGATCCCGTGTTGCTGACCAGCCATGAGACCCGCAGCTACCGCGTCGGCTACGAGCTTCCGATCGAGACGTCGAACATGACCCAGTCGGACATCGTTGCCTTCGCGTTCCAGCTGCGCCTCGTTCTGGTCGCTTCTGAAGCGCCGCCCGTCGTCGTTCCTGCCACTCCTTCGCTCCCGCGGACGGGCGTCGACGCACGGCCCATCGTGATCATCGGGTTGGCGACCGTGCTGGCCGGGCTGGGCATGCATCGGCTCAGCACCAGAAGGAGGCGCTCGACATGAAGGCGATCGTTGCCACACTGATCGCGGCCCTCTCCGCCCTTGCGACATCGGCCACCACCTCGGCGCCATTGCTCGACGTCGAGCGCGGCGGCACCGTCTCGATCGTGGGCCAGACACCGCCGCTCGCACCGGAGGCGCAACGGCTCGCTCCAGTCGTAGAGCCCACCATCGACACCACCATCGTCGACACCACCACCATCGTCGACACCACCATCGTCGAGCCCACCATCGTCGACACCACCGTCGACACCGGTTCGGCGGCTGACTGCGCGGCCGGTGACGCGAACGACGACGCGTCTACGGGCCAGGACGCTGCATCGACATCGACGACGACACTCGGTTGCTGAGCCGACCGCCGCGGCAGTCCGCCGGGTGTGTCAGACGCCGGGTGTGTCAGTGGGTCTGCCGGCCGGGCGGGGATCACGCCGTGGGCTTCCAGCGACGCGAGGTACTCGCCTGCGGAGCCGAGATGGCTCTCCAGCGACGCGATGTACTCGCCAGCGGCGCTCAGGTGGCTCTCCAGCGACGCGATGTACTCCTTCGCGCCGGCCAGCTCGCTCGCCAGCGTGTTCAGGGGCGGCGGCTCCTGCCGCGTCGACGCGACCACCGGTGGGCTGAATCCCACTCCTTCGAGGCCGAAGTGCTCGGCGTCGGCCCGGAGCAGTGGTGGCGGGCGGCGGCCCGGCGGAGCGTCGTCGGGCGGCAACTCCACCCGTGCATGCCCTGCGGTAACACGGGCGATCCGCAGGTGCCAGTGATATCCCCGAACGTTCGGCGGGGTGACGCGAACGATCGCTAGGCCGCGTGCGTGGAGGCCCGCCAGCAGCCAGTCGCGGTCGTAGGCGACCGCGTTCGTCGGGTCGCGGTCGTTGATGTACAGCGCGTTCTGGTTGTCTTGCATGTACGGGAAGGCGTCCTTCTCGAACAGGAACCAGGTGGCGATCAACAGCCCGTCGGGTGTGAGCACGCGCGCCACCTCGTCGAGGTAGAACTCGGCTTGCCCCTCCACCAGGTGGGTGAACACCGACGTTGCCTCGACGATCGAGCAGCTGCCGTCGTCCACCGGCAGTGGCGACACCGACGGGCTCGCCGGGTTCGGGTTGAGCCCTGCGTTGTAGACATCGTGGTGCACGAACGAGAACCCCGGCGCCACCGGCGCAAGGTGCTCCTGGCACCACTGCACCATCCCACGGTGCAGATCGACGCCCACGTAGCGCTCGGGCTGCGGATGCTGCTGGATCAGGCGCCGCGCACTGCGGCCGCAGCCGCAGCCGAAGTCGAGGTACGAGCGCCACGCCTCGGGCGGAAGATCGGTGAAGATCGGCTGGCCGGTCGGGTTGTCGAACAGGGCCTCGTCGGTGGCACCAACGAGTTCGCGCAACTCCAGTGGCGGAAGGGGCAGCACGGTTGGCACAAACCGATCGTACGCCCAGGTCAACTGCAGAGTGTGATCAGCCTCCCCGGTCGTCTGCTTCGGTGACGACGGCCAAGGGCCTTCGCGCAAACGCATAGGGCGCCGAGAGGGGCTCCGGTAGCCTTGGCACTCGTGCCTGACTTCCAGACCAGCCCCGGGATGCGCGACATCCTTCCGCCCGAATCTGCCCGTTGGCGGCGGTTCGTGCACGTGTTCGCGGGGGTGGCTGAGGGGGCCGGTGACGGCCAGGTGATCTCGCCGCTGCTGGAGGACCTCGGCGTCTTCCAGCGCATCGGCGACGCCACCGACGTGGTCACCAAGGAGATGTACGACTTCGTCGACAAGGGCGGCCGCCACGTCGCGCTGCGGCCCGAGCTGACGGCCTCCGTCTGCCGGGCCTTCGTCCAGCACCGCCCGCTCACGCCATGGAAGGTCTGGTACGCCGGTTCGCAGTTCCGCTACGAGAAGCCCCAGCGCGGCCGCTACCGCCAGTTCGACCAGGTGGGCATCGAGGTGCTGGGCGCCGACGACCCGTACCTCGACGTGGAGATCATCGCCCTCGGTTGGGAGTTCTACCGTGCGCTGGGCCTTCAGCAGGTGAACCTGTTGCTGAACTCGTTGGGCGAACCTGCCGACCGGGCCAGGTACGTGCAGGCACTGCAGGAGCACTTCGAGGCCCACCTCGACACGCTCAGCGACGAGAGCAAGGTCACGCTGCAGAAGAACCCCCTGCGCGTCCTCGACTCCAAGCGCCCGCAGGATGCGCCGCTTGTCGCCGCCGCGCCGAAGATCGCCGAGTTCTACAGCGAGGCCGCCGCCGCGCACTTCGCCGCGGTGCAAGCGGGCCTGACCGAGCTGGGCATCCCGTTCACCGTCGACAGCAAGCTGGTGCGCGGGCTCGACTACTACCGCCACACCACGTTCGAGTACCAGGGCGGCACGCTGGAGTCCGCGCAGAACGCATTGGGCGGCGGCGGTCGCTACGACGGGCTGGTCGAGTCGCTCGGTGGCCCGCCCACGGCCGGCATCGGCTTCGCGCTCGGGCTCGATCGCACGCTCATCGCCTGCGACGACGAGGGTGTGTTCCCCGCCCCCGCCAACGATGTCGACGTGTTCGTGGTCGACACCACCGGCGGCCTGCAGGCCCTGCAGATCACGGCACAGCTACGCGATGTTGGCATCGGCGCCGACCGGGCGTTCGAGAACCGCAGCATGAAGAGCCAGATGAAGGCCGCCGACCGCAGCGGCGCGACGTACGCGGTCATCATCGGCAGCAACGAACTCGATGCCGGCGAAGCTGTCGTCCGCCCCTTGCGCGCCGAACGCGCCCTGAACCCCGACGGCTCACCCAGCGACGGCACCCAGTCCACCATCCCTCGTTCCGACCTCCTCGACCACTTGAAGAAAGCCCTCTCATGAGCTCCACGTCCATGCGTACCCATCAGTGCGGCGAACTGCGCCCCGAGCACATCGGGCAGCAGGTCACCCTCACCGGCTGGGTAGCAACCCGGCGCGAACACGGCGAGAAGCTGGCGTTCATCGACGTGCGCGACTACACCGGGGTCACTCAGTGCGTGGTCGACAACACGGTCGATGTGCGCTCCGAGTACGTGGTGCGGGTCACCGGCACGGTGGCCGCGCGGCCGGCGGAGAACGTGAACGACAGGCTGGTCACGGGCGGCATCGAGCTGCAGGACTGCGACGTGCAGATCCTCAACTCCGCCGAGGCACCGCCCTTCCCCGTCAACGAGCGGGCCGATCAGGTGGCCGAGAACACGCGGCTGCAGTACCGCTTCATCGACATCCGCCGCGAGCGCATGCAACGCAACCTGCGCCTGCGCGCCGCCATCAACAGCGCCATCCGCACGTCCATGGAAGCGCAGGGCTTCGTCGAGGTGGAAACCCCGATGCTGGTGCCCTCCACGCCCGAGGGCGCCCGCGAGTTCATCGTGCCCAGCCGCCAGCAGCCCGGCTCGTTCTACGCCCTGCCGCAGAGCCCGCAGCTGTTCAAGCAGCTGCTGATGGTGGCCGGCATCGACCGGTACTACCAGATGGCTCGCTGCCTGCGCGACGAAGACCTGCGCGCCGACCGCCAGTACGAGTTCATGCAGCTCGACGCGGAGATGAGCTTCGTCAACCAGGCCGACGTGCACCAGGCCATCGGCGCCGCGGTGGTGGCCGCCGCCAAGGCCGCCGGGCAAGACCCCGGCGACATCGTCAAGATGACCTGGCACGAAGCGATGAACCGGTTCGGCAGCGACAAGCCCGACCTCCGCTTCGGCATGGAGCTGAACGACCTCACCGAGGTGTTCACCGCCACCGAGTTCAAGGCGTTCGCCGGTGCCGCCTGCATCAAGGGCATCAACGCCACCGGCAAGGCCGAAGAGAACGGCCGCAACAAGCTCGACGGCATGACCGACAAGGCCAAGAAGATGGGCGCCAAGGGGCTGGTGTGGTTGAAGGTCGCCGTCGACGGCACGCTGGAGTCGCCCGTCGCCAAGTTCCTCAGCGAGGCCGAGCAGACCGCGTTGAAGACCGTGCTGGCCGCCCAGCCGGGCGACCTGCTCCTGATCGTCGCCGACAAGTGGGACACCACGTGCGAGGTGCTGGGCACCCTGCGCTGCGACCTCGGCCGACCGCCGGTGTTCGAGGGCCCGTACCGCTACCTGTGGGTGGTCGACTTCCCGATGTTCGTGGGCGTCGACGAGGCCAGCGGTCGACCGATCCCGGCCCATCACCCGTTCACCCAGCCGCACCCCGACGACCTGCACATGCTGGAAGCCGACCCGATGAACGTGCGCAGCCAGGCCTACGACCTCGTGCTGAACGGCTGGGAGCTGGGCTCTGGCTCCATCCGAATCCACCAGCACGAGCTGCAGGCGCGCATCTTCAGCATCCTGGGCATCAGCGACGAGGAAGCGCAGAAGAAGTTCGGTTTCTTCCTCAACCCGTTCCGCTACGGCGCCCCGCCGCACGGTGGTTTCGCGTTCGGCGTCGACCGCCTGGTCGCCATCCTCGCCGGCGAGGAGAACATCCGCGAAGTCATCGCGTTCCCGAAGACCCAGTCGGGCATGGACCCGATGACCAACGCGCCCACACCCGTCGCCCAGAAGCAGCTCGACGACCTCGGCATCCGAGTGCTCCCGCCGAAGGCGTAGCAACTCCTCCCTCGGCCCACGCGCCCACCTCGCCCCTCACCGGGCCCCACACATCCCCCGTTTGGACACTTCTGCGCGCCAGACGCGCAGAAGTGTCCAAACGCACGTGTCGAGGAGGCGCCATGGCGTCGTCGGGTGCTCACGAACAGTCGAATGCAGAGGCGTTCGCGGAACGAAACGATGGGCTGATCACCAACTCCGCTGCCGCGGCTGCGGGTGTGAGCCGGAGTCAGGTCGCGCGCCGAAGAGGGAGTGGGCGATACCGGCCGATGGGGCGCGGTGTGTCCGCGGTGGCCGGCGCGCCGCCCACGTGGAAGCAGAGGGTACGTGCGGTGCTGTTCGCGCTCGGCATCGCGGTGGCGGCGTCCCACTCCACGGCGGCCCGACTCCTTGGCGCCGATGTGAGCGAGGACGGGTGGATCCACGTGTCCGGCTCACTCCAGCGTCGCGCTCGGATGGCGGGCGTGAGGGGGCACCGCACCGGCACGCTCGAACCGGAGGATCTCACTCGCCGCTCTGGCATCCCGTGCACCACTGCCTTGCGAACGGTCATCGACCTCAGCGGCAGCCTCTCCGACATCGAGCTCGGGGTGCTGCTCGACGACTTCCTTCGACGCCGGATGGTCGGCCTCGAGGAGCTCCGGTCGCGGGTCAACCGGACCCGCCCGGCTCCAGGGCGCTCCGTCAAGCGCCTCCGAAGGGTCCTTGCCCAACGGATCCCCGGCTACGACCCCGGCGAGAGCGAACTCGAGGGTCGCATCGCCCGCCTCATCGACCGTGCCGGGTTGCCACGCGCGGCGCAGCAGCAGCGTGTGACGATCGATGGACAGCGATTCCGCATCGACTTCGCCTGGCCCGACCGCATGCTCTACCTGGAGGGCAACGGGTTCGGCTTTCATCGCCTGGGCAGCGATCTCGACCGCGACGCATCCCGTCAGAACGAGCTGGTCCTCGCCGGCTGGGCACCCATCGAGGTGACCTGGCGGATGACCGACGCCGTGATCGAGTCCACCCTTCGCCGCTTCCTCGCCCGCCACCCGTGTTTGGACACTTTGGCGCGCTGAGCGCGCAGAAGTGTCCAAACACTGAGGGGTGCCGGGAGCGTTTGGACGCTTTGGCGCGCTGGGCGCGCACAACTGTCCAAACGCTGATGGGGTGGGGGCGCTACGGTGGGGAGATGGCGAGCCAGCACTTCCGGGCGGGGGTCGTGGTGATCGTGCGGCATCCGGATCTGCGACGGGTGATGGCCTTCGAGAGGGTGGACTCGCCGGGCAGCTGGCAGCTACCCCAGGGCGGACTGAAGGTGGGGGAGCAGCCGATCGAGGGCGCGTGGCGCGAGCTCACCGAGGAGACGGGCCTCGGCCCGGACGACGTGATCGCCCGCTCCGAGTTCCCCGAGTGGCTGGTCTACGAGTGGCCCGCCGAACTGAAGCCGGTGAAGGCCGGCAGCTCCAACCGAATCGGGCAGGTGCAACGCTGGTTCCTGTTCGACGCCCGCACGGCTGAGGTGGAGCCGTCTCCGGACGGCAGCGAGTTCGCGGCCTGGCAGTGGGCGGAGCCGCAATGGCTGATCGACCACGTACCCGAGTGGCGCCGGGCGCCGTACGCGAAGGTGCTGGGGACGCTCTAGCACCACGACGCTCCAGCACCACGACGATGTAGGTCCGCGACGCTCTAGCACCACGACGCTCCAGCACCACGACGATGTAGGTCCGCGACGCGGGTCGGCTACCGTCGAACCTGTGACCGACCTGTTCAGCGCCGCCGCCGAAGACCGTCTGCGCCAGCAGGCGCCGCTGGCGGCCCGCTTGCGGCCGCGGTCGCTCGACGACGTGGTCGGGCAAACCCACCTGGTGGGGCCGGGCAAGCCACTGCGCCGCCTGGTCGAGCAGGACCGGCTGACCAGCGCCATCTTCTGGGGCCCGCCCGGCACGGGCAAGACCACGCTGGCACTGGCAGTCGCGGGCACCACCAAGCGGGCGTTCGAGCAGCTCAGTGCGGTGACGGCCGGTGTCAAGGACGTGCGCGAGGTGATCGAACGGGCGCGGCACCGGCTGGGCGAGCACGGGCGGGGCACGATCCTGTTCCTCGACGAGATCCACCGCTTCTCCAAGGCGCAGCAAGACGCACTGCTGCCTGCCGTGGAGGACGGCACCCTCACACTGATCGGCGCCACCACCGAGAACCCGTTCTTCGAGGTCAACCCACCGCTCCGCAGCCGCAGCACCCTGTTCCGCCTGGATCCGCTGGCGCGACCCGACATCGAGACCCTGATCCACCGCGGCCTGCAGGCCGAAAGCCGCACCGCGACCCCCGAGGCGATCGCCCATCTCGCCGATCGGGCGGCCGGCGACGGCAGGCAGGTGCTGACCGCGCTGGAGGTGGCGGTGGCGCTGGCCCACCCGGGCCAGGTGGAACTGGAGCACGTGGAGTCGGCCCTGGGCACCAGCGCCCTGCGCTACGGCCGCGACGACCACT